>PWEL01000026.1 GCA_003553945.1 Mollicutes bacterium
AGCGCACATCCTTCCCCTCGTCCTTGAGGGAATCAGCGAGCTTCTTGACCTTGTGCTGCGCCTGGGCGAGCGCCATGCCATAGCCGGGGACGATGATCACGGACTCCGCGGCTTCCATGACATCATGAAGGTCCGTTTCATTTTTTTGAGCGGCGCCGGAAACAAATTCTTTTTTAACTGATTGTGGCTTCTGTCCCGAGGATACCTTGGCACCGAAGAGAACCTTGGTGAGAGGCTGATTCATCGCCTCGCACATCAGCTGCGTGAGAACGAGCCCGCTCGCGCCTACAATGCCGCCGAGGGCGACCAAAAGCACATTGCCTATCGCCATGCCGGCGATCGCACCCGCCACGCCGCTCAGCGAATTGAGCAGCGAGATGGCGATCGGCATGTCCGCACCGCCGATACGGACAGTAAAGACCCAGCCGAAGAAAAGGGCCAGAATGACGAGGATGATGAGCGATGTCACGGCGGGCATGTTAATAGCGACACTCAGAGCGATGAGCGCTAAGATAAGCAGAATCAATGCATTGTTTAACAGTTGATGTTTCGGAAGAACGATAGGTTTTCCATCTATCATCTTCGCCAGCTTAAGCGCGGCGACAATGCTTCCGGAAAGGGTGAGCGTACCGACGGAAAGCGCAATCAGTGTAGTCGTGTGTTCGAAAGCCCCCGTTTCCATCATAAGGGTCAGCGCAGCGACGACCGCTGAGGCGAAGCCGCCGATGCCGTTGAGCAGGGCCACAAGCTCGGGCATCTGCGTCATTTGAACGCGAAGCGCCAGAAAAGCGCCGATTGAAGCACCGAGCACTATCGCGACCAACACGCTTATTACAGCGCTATATGTCTCGAACACCTGGAAGAATACAATGGTGATGATTACAGCGACGAACACGCTGAACGCGCTCAACAGATTACCCCGCTGGGCCTGTTCGACACGGCTCAACATCGAGATGCCGCCGATGACCAGTGCGACTAGAAGGAAAGAAAGGGCGTAATAGACTACATCGCTCATCATCCACGCCTCTCTTTCTTTCTAAAGAATCCAAGCATTCTACGGGTTACCGTGAAACCGCCCACGATATTGATGGAGGCCAAGAACACAGCGAAGCCTCCGAGCAGGCCGCCCAGTACAGGGCGGTCCTCCACAAGCAAAAGGGCCACGATGCTCAAGGCCCCGAGAATGGTGATCCCGCTGAGCGCGTTCATGCCGGACATCAGCGGGGTATGAAGAAGACTCGGTACGTTACGGATCAAAAAATATCCGATGACGCTTACAACGACGAATGTCGCAATCAATACAATCGGTGACATAAGCCCTCCTTGTCAGTCAGTTTTGAACACTACTTGCGCCCCATGGCTTCAAGGGTGCCTTCATGCACGACTTCCTTGTTCTCCGTGACGATGATCGAATGGCACACCTCGTCCGAATGGTCCAAGGCGATCTCGCCATCCTTATGCAGATAGCTGAAAAGGTTGAACACATTGGAGGCGAACATTCTCGTCGCGCTCTCCGGCAGATACCCCGGGATGTTCTTGACCCCCTGTATCTCAACGCCATGGCGCTCGACGATCTCACCTGTCTCTGTCAATGAGCAGTTGCCCCCCTGGTCGACGGAGATATCCACAACGACAGATCCGGGGTGCATTGCCTTGACAATGTCCTCGTCGAGGAGAATCGGCGCCTGACGACCCGGAACCAAGGCGGATAGAACGACGATATCGTAATCGCCGACATGCTGCATGAGGACCTCCCGTTCCTTCTTCAGCCACTTCTCTTCAAGCGGCTTGGCATATCCGCCCTCGCCGATCGCGGCGTCCGCCGGGACACCGAGGTCGATAGTCTTAGCGCCGAGGCTTTTGGCCTGTTCTATGGCATCGGGACGTATGTCGGCCGCATGGACAACCGCGCCGAGGCGACGGGCGGTGGCGATGGACTGAAGCCCCGAGACACCGGTTCCTACAACCAGGACCTTCGCCGGATTGATGCGTCCCACCGGAGAGAAAATCTGCGGGATGAACTTCCCGACACTGTCCGCAGCCATGAGCATGCCTTTATACCCTGCACACGTACTCATCGACGTCAGCGCATCAAGCGTCTGTGCGCGGGATATGCGCGGAACTCCGTCCAGCGTGAGACCGATGACACCGCGCTGTGCCATGTGATCGACCATGTCATGATTCGAAGGGGACGCGGGATGAAGGAATGTAATGAGGTACTGCCCTTCATGCATCATGTCGAGTTCATGCTTGCCCTTCTCCTCATTAAAAAGGGGTTCCTTGACCTTGAGCACGACATCGACTTCATCCAGGATATCCTGGACATCCTCGACGACAGTCGCACCGGCCGCTTCATAGGCTTCATCTTTGAAATTGGACCCTTCACCGGCCTTGCTCTGCACAAAAACAGCGGCCCCTTCCTGGATGTACTTCTCAACGGTCTCTGGTGTCGCGGCCACTCGTTTTTCATTTTTCATGATTTCCTTAGGGATTCCGACCTTCATGGTCTCGCCTCCTGATTAGAAAGTTTTGTAAGGGGTTTCATACGCCTGTATTATAACATTAAAAGAGCCCCTGTTTCCACCCTTTTTAAGAAAAACGCCACAGCGATAACGCTTGGCGGTGAACTTAATCGAACCTTTCAGATTATATAGAAAGAATCCGAAGCGGGCATCGGATTCCGTTCTTTGGTTCAATAGGTTTCCTATTCAAAGATGCAGTGACATTTCATAGTCGCAGAGGTCTTCATAGAAGGCCTTCTCATGCGAGACGAGGATCAGCGTCCCGCGGTAGCTTCTGATCGCTCCCTTCAAAGCGTGCTTCGCCTGCGCATCCAGATGGTTCGTCGGCTCGTCGAGGATAAGGACGTTGCTCGGCGTATGCCTGAGGCGCGCGAGGCGGATCTTCGTCAGTTCACCACCCGAGAGTGTCGCGACTTTGCGCATGGCTTTCTCCCCGTCGATGCCATGCCTTCCCAGCAACCCCATGGCATCCTTGCGGGTGAATGCCGGGTAGGCGTCATGGACGATGTCGTAGGGGGTCTTCTCCTCGGGGAGCGTTGAATCCTGTTCGAAATAGGCGGTCTCAACCTGATAGCCCCACGAGAACGTCCCGGATAGAGAGGGAATCTCCTCAAGAAGCGTGCGGATCAAGGTCGTCTTTCCGATACCGTTCTCTCCGGTGATAGCGACCCTGTCGCCGCGTTCGACAGTGAAATCCAAGGGCTCGACAAGCGGCGTGTCATAGCCGATCTCGAGCGTGTCCACCTCCAATACGACCTCGCCGCTTCGCTTCCCGTCGGGGAAGGCGAACTGATAGACCGGGTCCTTCCTGGGCGGTTCGATGCGCTCAAGCTTTTCAAGCATCCTGCGCCGGCTCTTCGCACGGTTCGATGTCGATGCGCGCGTGATGTTCTTCTGGATGAAGGTCTCCTGGCGCTTGATGAATTTCTGCTGAGCGTCGAAATCCTTCGCCTGCTGTTCAAAGCGCTGCCGGCTTTTCAAGAGATAATAATCATAATCCCCTTTGTAGCAAGCGATGCCCTTGTATTCGATGGCGAAAACCTTCTTAGCGATCGCCCGGAGAAAGTCCTTATCATGCGAGACGACCAGGAACGCCTGATCATAGTCCTGCAGATAGGACTGCAGCCAGGCGATATGCTCGACATCGAGAAAGTTCGTCGGTTCATCAAGCAACAAGACATCCGGCGCCTCTAGAAGGAGCTTCGTGAAGATGACCTTGGCACGCATCCCCGCTGATAGACGGCGGATCGGCTTCGAAAGCGCTTCTTCAGACAGTCCGAACCCCGAGAGAATCTTCAAAATGAACGAATCAATGGCATAGAACCCTTGCTCGGAAAGCGTCTCGCCGAGGTCGCTCGCTTTCACAAGCAAACGCTCCTGCCTGGCTGGGTCCGCTTCCGGCACTTTCTCATAGAGCGACTGCATCTTTTTTTCCATGGCGAAAAGGTCCGCATAGGCCTGATACAGGTAATCACGCACACGCTGCGCCTCGTCAAGCGCGGCGTATTGGTCGAGATATCCCACACGCTTGCCTTTGTTCCATATGATTTCGCCGCCGTCCGGCGCGAGAGAGCCCTGAAGCAGTTGCAGAAGACTGGTCTTTCCGGCGCCATTGCGGCCTACGAGCACAGCGTGGTCCCCTTCGAAAAGGCGCATGGACGCCCGCTGGAAGAGTTTTTCCGCGCCGTAGGAGAAGGTGAGGTCCCTCACGTCTAATACACTCATCTCTGTCACGTCCTTTCAAGCATGATGCGCCACGGCATAAAATGATGCCGGCGGCGCCGGCATCATTCAGCGAGCGATAAGAACTGTTCGATCTCCTTCTCGATGACTTCGAAGGACTTGTCCCAGAACGCCTGCTCGCTCACATCGATGCCGATGAGCTTTGCGACATCCTCGACATCGCGTTTGCCGGTCTCTTGAAGGAGGGCGTCGATTTTCCCTACAAAGGACTGTCCTTCTTCAAGGTAGAGCGCATAGATGCCTTTGGCGAAGAGCAGCCCGAACGCATAGGGGAAATTGTAATAGCTCAGACCGCTTCTATAGTAGTGCGGCTTGTTCAGCCACGCATAGGGATGGAGACAGTCGTCCGCGAGGCCGTCCCCGTAGGCCTCCTTCTGTGCGGACATCATCAGTTCCTTGAGCTGCCTCGCCGAGAGCGGTCCTTTCTCGCGGTGTTCAAAGACGCTTCGCTCGAAGATGAAACGCGACAGGATATCGACAATCACCTGCGTCGTCCCTGTGAGGGACTGTTCAAGGATGAACCGTTTCTCATCCCCCGATGCCTCTTTCAGCGCCGCGTTCTTCACAATGGTCTCCGAAAGCGTCGAGGCGGTCTCGGCGACCGGCATGGTGTAGCTCGCGTTCAGGATGTCCTCGTTGAAGATGCGGTCGCCGTGATAGGCGTGACCGAGCTCGTGCGCAAGCGTGATGACATTCGAGAAGGACCCCTTGAAATTAGTGAGGATCCTGCTCTGTCCGATCGGATGGATATTGAAACAGAATGCGCCGCCACGCTTGCCTTTGCGCGGCGTGAAATCGATCCAATCCTCATCACGCGCCCGGCGCGCGAGGTCTGCGAGGTCGTCGCTGAACGTGGCGAAATTCTCGATGACATAGTCCATCGCTTCATCGATGGTGAATGTGCGTTCGCTCTGGCCGATAGGGGCGAAGAGGTCATAGAACGGCAGGCCTCCCTCATGCCCGAGAAGCGCCGCCTTCTTCCTGAGATACTTGCGGAACATGGGCAGATGCTCACGCATGGATGCAAGCAGTGCATCAAGGGTCTTTCGCTGCATGCGGGAATCATGCACCGCCTGATCAAGCGCGCTTTCATAGCCGCGCCACTTGACGATCTCGTTCACCTCGCCCTTGATGGCGTTGAGAGCGGAGGCGACGGATTGTTCGATTTTTTCATAGGCGGCGATCTCAGCGTCATAGGCGTTCTGTCTTTCAGCCGCATCACGAGAGAAGGCTTTATTGCGGACCTCAGGAAGTGTCAACGTCTCGCCCTCGAATTCGATCTCAAGCGTGCTCGTCAGAAGCCCCTGGAGCTGGCTCCAGGCGTTGGAACCGGTCTGGGAGAGCTTGGCTACAAGCGATTCCTCACGTTCAGAGAGAAGATACTGCGCCTTGTCCTTCTTCCTGAGTAGATAGTATCTGAACGGCTTCAGGGAATCATTCGCCTCGATGACATCCTCTAGGTCATCCACGCCTCCAAGCCATTTGGAAAAGGCCGCATCGAGGGACACCGTCTCGCTTGCATAGCGCTGCAATCGGTCCATCCATGCCTGGCTTTCTTCATCCGTAGCGTCCGTCGCCAGCCGGAGATTGACATACCCCTGCGTTTTGACGAACGTACGTCGCAGTTTACGGACGAGGTCGAGATAACGCTCGATCACCTGCACAGTCCCTCGCTTTTCGGGGAGTTCCCGGGCGAAGGATTTCGCTTCTTCTGTCAATGACTCGATGGTGTCGATGGATTGTTTGAATGCCTCTGAATCATAGGAAGGAAAGAGCGGAGAGAGATCCCATTTCGACATGCGGATGCATCCTTTCTTCATTTATTTGTGGTGCCCTGCGCATCAGCGTCTCGCATTCAAGAGCGCGATGAGACGCAGAAGTTCAAGGTAGAGCCAGACAACCGTCACAACGAGGCCGAGGGAGAGCATCCACTCGTATTTCGCGTCAGCGCCGCCTTCGACGGCTTTTTGAATATTGTCGAAATCGATGAGCAGGAACAGCGAGGAGAGCACGACGGCCACCACGACGATGACAGCGTAGATCTCCAGCCCTATGTTGCCGAGGCCCGCACCGGCGAACATGAAGAATCCCATCATGAACAGCGAGGCGAAAACAAGGCCGACAAGGGCGGTGAACATCACACGGCGGAAGATGGGCCCGACCGTTATGATGCCGCTCTTATAGAGGAAGAACATCGCCAGAAAGACGCCCCCCGTCGACATAAGAGCCGTCGAGACAATGTGGTTCCCGAGGCTTATGGCATAGACCGAAGAGATCGCGCCGAGCGCGAACCCCTTGCTGAGGACATACACGATGGAGAACACCGGCGCAAGACGCGTGCTCACTGTGGCAACGATGACACTTATGAGCGCCACGATGATAGCCACGACCATCCCGATGGTCACCCCCGGCGTAAAGCCGTAATCGAATACATACGCCGCGCTCATCACGCCGCTGCCGGCAAGGAGCGCGAATAGAATGGACAGCTTTCTTATGATGCCGCCATACGTCGCCGCACCTGCGGTGCCGGCCGCATAGCCTTCCTGTTGTGCGCGTTTCACGACAGGGTTGGATCCCATGAATCTCATGTTACATTCCTCCTTATTGTCACTTGATGTGAGTCATCCACTACATATCGAACAGGCTCACCTGAGCCGTATCAGGCAGGTCCTCGAAAGCATCGAGGGCATGAAGCTTCTTGATCAGCGTGTTGGAAAGCGCCGTGCGGGCCGCGACATCCTCCTTGGAGGTGAACATCTTATCTTCCCTGGCTTCGACAATGCTCTTAGCAACTTTCCCTCCGAGGCCGTCTAAGGCGACGAACGGCAGCCGGAGCCCTGCGCCGTCCGAAGTGAGTGTGAAATCCGTCGCGGCGGATGAACTTATAGAGAGGGGCGCGAAGTAGAAGCCGCGCTTCACCATCTCGAGCGCTACTTCAAGCACAGTGTAGAGACGCTTCTCCGGGTCGCTCGCGCCGTTCCCCTTCTCTTCGATCTCCTTCATGCGGCGTTCGATCTCGTATTCCCCTCCGCGCATGGCGGTGAGGTCGAAATCGCTCGCCCTTTTTGAGAAATAGGCGCTATAGAAATAGATGGGACGGTACAGTTTGAACCAGGCGATCCTAAGCGCCATGATAACATATGCCGTCGCATGCGCCTTGGGGAACATGTACTTGATCTGTCCCGCGCTCCATATATACCATTCAGGGATATCATAGGAGCGCATCGTCTCCTTGTAGCCTTCCCACTTCTCCGGCTGCGAAGCGGCCTTGCCCTTGCGGATGAATTCGCTGATCTCGAACGCTTTCTCACTCGGCATGCCGCTCTCGATGAGATAGACCATGATGTCGTCGCGGCAGCCGATGACATCCTTGAAGGGGATCTTGCCGTACTGGGTCTTGCCGGTGACGAGCTTTTCAGCGTTGTTCAGCCAGACATCCGTCCCATGGGAGAGACCGGAAATCTTCACGATGTCGGCGAAGGTATCGGGCCGTGAATCCTTGAGCATGCCGCGGACGAAGGAGGTCCCCATCTCGGGGATGCCGTAGGAGGCCACCTCGCTCTTGATGTCGGAAGGTTTCAGGGAGAGGACCTCGGTCCCCTTGAGCATCCGGTAGACCTTGGGGTCGTCGATGGGGATGTCCCGAGCGTCCGTGAAGGGGAAGCTTATGGGGTCCTCCTTGACGAAATCCATGAGGTAGCGGATCATCGTCGGGTCGTCGTGGCCGAGCACGTCCAGCTTGAAGAGGTTGTCTTCAAAGGAATGGTAGTCGAAATGCGTCGTCTGCCAGGCTTTTGTCGTATCATCCCCCGGATACTGCACAGGGGTCACATCATGGATCTCCTTGTAGGAAGGGACGACGACAATGCCCCCGGGATGCTGTCCGGTCGAACGCTTGACGCCGGTGATCCTCCCCGCGCGGCGGTCGATCTCGGCCCGTCTCAGCCTGAGATGCTTCTTCTCCGCATAGCCCTTCACATAGCCGTAGGCCGTTTTCGAGGCGACCGTGGAGATCGTCCCGGCGCGATAGGCGCGGTCCTTTCCGAAGAGTTCACGGATATATTCATGCACGTGGGGCTGATAATCCCCCGAGAAGTTGAGGTCGATATCGGGGACTTTGTCCCCTCTGAAACCGAGGAACGTCTCGAAAGGGATGTCGTGTCCGTCCTTGCGCATGGTCTCGCCGCATTTCGGACAGGGCACGTCTTTCAGATCGAAGCCGCTGTCGACATCATCGAGAAGGGTCTGGATGCCTTTCTCCTCATCCCTGACCCCGTAGGTCCTCTTCTGTTCCGGCTTCATCTTGAAGGAGGTGAAATGACACGCCGGGCATGCATAATGCGGGCTCAGAGGGTTGACCTCCGTGATATCCATCAATCTAGCGACAAGGCTGGACCCCACGCTGCCGCGCGAGCCGACGAGGTAACCATCATCAAGAGACTTCTTCACAAGAAGATAGGAGATGTAATAGACTGTCGAGAACTTGTTGCGGGTGATGCTCGCCATCTCCTGGTCCAGTCTGTCCCTGACCAGAGGCGGGAGCGGTTCACCATAGAGTTCGTGCGCCTTGGTTTTCACCATATCCTTCATCCTGTCCTCGATGGAGGGGATGCCTTCAAGCGCCAGGAAATCATCCGTAGGCGCATAGAGTTCATCATTGAACGCTTCGAACGTTTCAACCATCTCCGCGATGTGCCGGGAATTGTCCACGACCACGCGGTGCGCGTCCTCCTCGAGATGGCTGAACGCCTCAAGCATCTCATCCGTGGTTCGGAAATACTGCGAAGGAATGCGTTCATAACGGGCGAGCGCATGATATCCGCCCCCGACAATCGGCGTACGCACATAGATATCCCGGTAACGGACACTCTCCGCTTCGATGTGATGGGCGTCGCTGGTGGCGACAACCGGCACATCGAGCGCGTCGCCGATTTTCAGGATGCGCTTGTGAACGGCCTTGATGCGGTCTGCGACATCATCGAGGTCCTGTTCCCAGTGGCCGTGGTCCTCCGGCGGCTGCAGTTCGATGTAATCATAGAATTCCGCATGACGCTTGAGCGTCTCTTCCTCCTGGTTCAAGGCGATTTCAAAGAAATCGCCGTTCATGCAGCCGCTGCCGATGATCAGACCCTCGCGATGTGATTCGAGGACACGCCGGGGCAGCTTCGCTCCGCGGCTGTAATAGGTCGTGTTCGCGAGGGAGATGAGCTTGTAGAGATTCTTGAGCCCTTTGAGGTTCTTAACAAGGACGCTCACATGACCACCGCGGGCGTGCTTATAGACATCCTCCCCGGGAATCGCCTCATGAAGGTTCGATAGGTCGTCGAAGGTGCGGATTCCCGCTTTATCCAGATCGGCAAGCATGTGCAGGAATATATTCGCCGTCGCCTGTGTATCGTATTCAGCGCGGTGATGACGTGAAAGCTCGACATTGAAATATTTGGAGACAGCCTTGAGATTGAACCGCTTGAGCTTACGCGCATAGAACTGCCGTGCGATCTGTAAAGTATCGATGACAGGATAAGGCCCGTCGTGGATCCCCTGCTGCTTCAGCGCATGATTGATATGCGCCATGTCGAAGGGGGCGTTGTGCGCAACGAGAACGGTGCCTTCAAAGAACGCCTTGAATTTCGGCAGCGCCTCTTCGATCGACGGCGCATCCGCAACATCGGAATCCTGGATGCCCGTGAGGCGTTTCGTGAAAGCGCTGAGCTTTCTTTCCGGATTGACGAACGTATCGAAAGAATCCACTCGCTGATGCCCCTGGATCTTGACAGCGGAAATCTCGATGATGGCGTCCTCGTGGACGGAGAGGCCTGTCGTCTCGATGTCGAAGACGGTGTATGTCGCTTCGCTGAGACGGGCGGCACTCTCCCCGCTCGTCACGCGCAGGAGATTTTCATCGATCAAGGATATCTCAGAGCCGAAGATGGGCTTTATCCCCTTTTGCCTCGCCGCTTTATAGAACTCGGGAAAAGCCTGGACATTGTCATGGTCCGTAAGCGCGATCGCGTCGTGGTTGAAACGGGCCGCCGTCTCGACATAGTCTTCGACGGCATCGATGCCGTCAAGAGTGGACATCTTCGAGTGAAGATGCAGCTCGACGCGTTTCATCCCGGCGTTATCCTCCCGGAGCTTCAAGGGGCGGGGGCGGTTGGTGCGCTCGATGACATTGGCGATAAGGATGACCTCGTCTGTGAAGTCATCATGCTTCGCCGTGCCTTCGACGCGCATGTCCATCCCTTCTTCTGTCTTGTCGAGATACGCTTCCTCCTTGGCGTCCCGGACGAATTTCTTCACATAGACCGAATCATCCTCGGCGTTGGTGAGGATGAACGTATAAAGCAATGTCTCCTTCTTGATCCGCCGCTTTTCAAGAGAATGCACCCGCCCCTCAACGATGAAATCCTCGTGCCGACTCGAGGAGCGGTGCTCTAAAAGCGCGGATTCATCATACGGTATGTCGGATATCGTGTGCGTGATCCGGTCGATCTTCTTACGGTAGAAGCGCTCGAATCTGAGAGGGGCCGGTGACTTCTCTTCAGTGGTCTCCTTCTTCTCCTCCTGTTCGATCTGCTCGGTGATTGTCGGGCGTTCGTCACAATACTCGACGCTCAAGGAGACTTCAAAGCCGAAGTTTTTCAGCAGCGCCTCTATTTCAAGGAGCATCTCCTCGACATAATTGCCGTCCCGCGGGCACTTGATACGCAACGCATTGCCGTCTCGCTCGACATCGAAACCCTTGACGGCGTTGAACCGGGGGCGCTTTCGGCTCAGACGTTCGAGCGCGAACGCGTAATAGGCTTCGAGATGCTCATGATCAACAGTTTCATAATCGATTCTGTACGACACTTCGAGACAGCTGTCCAAAAAAGTCGGAAGACTCTCCAGTCTCCCGATGAAACGCTTGAACACCTCTATAGGAAGAGGTGTCGCAAGTTCTATATGAAAGAACCAGGTGCGTCGCTTCTCATCGACCTCAAGTTCGATGAGCTTGCCCTGATAATCAGTTTCATCCTCATGCAGATCAAGCAGCTTGATCAATGTCTCAAAGGCTTGTTCCATCGTCGTCACTCCATCTTTTCATATCGATTATAGCACACAGGATGAAAAAAAAAGTAGATGAAATCTACTTATTTTTCAAACTCGATGTCGATTTTTCCTGCCTGAATCTCCTCTAAGGCTACCCCCACCGGCTTGACGCATTTGGGGTCTATGGTTGTGTCGTCATTCTCGCGTATGCGCTTGGCACGCATCGACGCCGCATAGGCGAGCTTGTACTTGGAGTCTATTTGCTTGAGGAGTTCGTCGATAGAAGGATATCTGAGACCTTCGCGGTTCCTACTCATGCTTTCCCACCTCCAGGAGCTGGTTGTATTTATGAATGGAGCGTTCGGTGCGCGCGTGCTCGGCGCGTATGATCGCCAGCACCCTGTCCGCTGCATTCGTGACCTCGTCATTGACGACGATATAATCGTACTTATGGGCGAGGGGGAATTCTCTTTCCGCCTTGTCCATGCGTTTCTGAATGGTGTCCCCGGTCTCTGTCCCGCGCCGTAGAAGCCGACGATAGAGCGATTCCTTGTTCGGGGGCGCGACGAAGATGAATACGCCTTCGGGCGCTTTCTCCCTGACCTGCAGAGCACCCTGGACTTCGATTTCCAGGACAACTTCCCTGCCTTCCTGCAGATGGGCGTCCACCTTGTCTTTCGGAGTGCCGTAATAATGGCCGACGAACTCGGCCCACTCCAAAAACGCATCATCCTTGATCCGGCGTTCGAACTCTTCATGGGAGACGAAATAATAGTCGGAGCCTTCGACTTCGCCCTCGCGCTGGGGACGGGTGGTCATCGATGTTGAATAAACGAGGTCATGGCCCTCAAGATCGAAGAGCGCTTTCCGGACAGTGCCTTTACCGACACCCGAAGGGCCGCTCAGGACAACCAGGAGTCCCCGTTCATTCAATTTCATTCGACCGCCCCCGTTTCGATGACATTGTTACTAGATATGATAACACTTTTAACGGGTTTTTGTAAGGCCGTCTGCGCAAGTTTTTGAAAATTTTCCTCCAGGGACTCTGCCCACCGTACTTTATCACACAGGAAAGAAATTTTGCAAGACAATCGCCTTCACCATGTTATAATACATGCGGTGATTATATGAGTTATGACGGACTGATGCTCTCACACGTCATCAAGGATCTCAAGGAGACCCTTGAAGGCGGACGCATCGATAAAATCTATCAGCTAGTCGATTTCACATTCCTTTTCAAGGTGCGCGCGCGCAAGAGTTACACACTTCTCATAAGCGCGTCCAGGCATAACAGCCGCATGCACAGGACCTATACGGACTATGAGAAACCCTACAAGCCGCCGATGTTCTGCATGTTTCTGAGAAAACACCTAGAGAGCGGGCGCATAGAATCCATCGAACAACACGGCAACGACCGTCTTGCAGTGTTCACCATCGCCGCCAAGGATGAACTGGGAGAGACAAGCCAACGGCAGCTCATCGTCGAACTGTTCGGAAAAGACGCCAACATAGCGCTCTGCGATGAAAAACGGACCATTCTCGATGCGCTGCATCATGTCCACCCCTTCGAAGAGAACCGGACCATGATCAGCGGCGCGACGTACCGCTATCCCGAGGATGACAGGAAGAATCCGTTCGAAGCGCAGGCCGCCGACACTCTGCGCGCCATCCAATCCGAACGCGTCAAGGATTACCTCAAGGCTTTCGAAGGCATCTCCCCTCTATTCATCAAAGAATACCTGCACCGCTTGAAAAAGGGCGAAGGGTCCCCCGACGACATCTTCAGCACAATGCTTTATGAAAAGAACTACCACGCAAAGGAGACTGACAAGCTCTTCTTCGCGCCCTACACCCTGACGCATATCGATGGTGAGACCATCCCGTTCGACGATTTGAACAGCATGCTGGATTTCATATTTCAGGCAAGGGAGAAAAAAAACCAGAAACAACAGCACGCGAAGGACCTCTTCCGTTTTGTGAAACGGCAGATCGAAAAACAGACGAATAAGATCCGGCAGGTGAAACAAGCGCTCAAGGACAGCGAAGAAGCCGGACTTTACCAGAAAAAGGGCGAAATACTCCTGAGCCAGCAGCACGAGGTCCAAACAGGGGATCGAAGCGTCACCCTCCATGACTATTACGAGGATGCACCGATCACCATCGAGCTCGACCCTGAGAAAACCGCCGTGGAAAACAGTGAAATCTATTTCAACCGTGCGAAGAAACTAAAGAGGAGTGTCCCGAGATTAAAAAAGGAATTGAAAAAGGCGCGCAGGGAGAAAGCCTACTTCGAGATCATCGAGGACCAGCTTGAAAGAGCGAACTTCAACGAGCTTCTGGATATCCGCGAAGAGCTGAACAGCTACGGCTACCTCAGACAGCAGAAAAAGAAACGGCCGCAGAAAGCCTCGCAGCATCTGACTTTCATCGACCCGCGCGGCTATGAAATCATGGTCGGGAAGAACAACAGGCAGAACGCATTGATCACCCATGAAAAATCAAAACATTTCTATGTCTGGTTCCACGTCAAAGACGCGCCCGGATCACATGTGGTGGTGAAGAAGGGGTTCCCGCTCGAAGAAGACACAATCAGGACCGCCGCCCAGCTCGCCAGCGTCTATTCCAAAATGCGCTATTCCTCCTCCGTCCCCGTCGATTATACAGAGGTCCGGAACATCAAGAAGATTCCCGGACAAAAACCATGCTTTGTGACATACACCAATCAAAAGACCATCTACATGGACCCTGACAATGACTATGTAAAACGTCTGAAACAAAAATGAGAAGTCAAGCCGACTTCTCATTTTTTATCAAGCGTTGTCTTCTTTCCGCCGAAGCGTATGGAAGGGTCCAGACCGGCGTTCAGCAAATCTATGAACAGCGCAGCCACAAACGAAAGCGCCACAAAGAAAAGGACATTTGCGACTGTAATGTATATATCGATGCGGAAGACCCCGGCCCCGAAGAATGATTCATACATATTGTTGATGAACAATGCGGCCATGCCGCCTATGCCGTACATCTGTTCAACCACGAAAGCATTCATCAGCACAAAAGCGAAATACCCTGGGACTTGCGGAAGCACGGATATGAGGGACGTCTTCAGACCATGCCGGCGAATCGCCTGATTCCGGGTGAGCCCCTTGGTCTGCGCCAGCAGCATATGGTCCGCTTGAAGCGAGTCGATTAACTCATTGCGGATTGACTGCGTCATCTGCGCTAAAGGGGGCCGGATATGGCAAGTACAGGAAGGATGAGCGCGACTGCCCTCTCCCAGGGTTCGCCGCCGTGAGGGTACCATCTCGGAAGCCAATCAAGATAGAAACCGAATATGTAGATAAAAGCCTTTATCAGCACGAATCCAGGCAGCGCACTGAAAATCATTGTCAGAATGCTGATCAGCTTGTCAATCCAGCGATGGGCGTGGAACGCGGATAAAAGCCCCAGCAGGATGCCCCCGAAAATATAGAGGAAGAACGATACACCGATCACCTGAAGCGTGATGGGCATTCTCTCCACGAGAACCTCCCAGACGGGCTCATGGGCATGCGTAACGCCCCAATCCCAACGGAAAAGTATTCCTTGTATATAATTATTGAGACTGTCCAGGGCTTCAACGGCATCCTCCCTGAATGATGTATAGGGAGACCAGACATTGAGCATGACGAAACTACAGACTAAATAGACCACCGCTGTGACGACAAACAAGCCGACCAGCATCCAGAAGATTCTCATTGCAGCGTATTTAAGCACAGCATGCACCACCCTTCTAAGCATTCACATAGACCTGTCATACATCGAGGGAGGTCTTCTTGCCGCCGAAACGCATGGATGGGTCGAGCGCACTATTCACAATATCGACGAGCATGGCGGCCACGAACGCCAATGCCACATAGAATGATGCAAGCGCGACGGTGATGGGAATGTCTATTTGAAAATAGCCACCGAACGAAGCACGGTACATGACTGAAAGCAACAGCGAAGCCATGCCGCGCATGCCATACATCTGTTCAACCACGAACGAATTCATCACAGCGAATGAGAAAAAGCCGGGAATATGCGGCAATACGGAAATAATCGCGTTCTTGAAACCATGCCTGAACACGGCCTGCCTTTTATTGAGGCCCTTGGTCCGGGCCAGAAGCATGTAATCCGCATCCATCGTATCGATGAGCTCGTTACGTAAGGATTGCGTCATCTGGGCGAGGGGAGGGCCGGAGACCGCCAGTACGGGAATCACATAAGCCAGCGCCCTTTCATGAAGCTCGCCTGCGTGCGGATACCATCTCGGCAGCAAATCAAGTTCGAAACCGAAGAACAGAATGAGCGGGATGATCAGCACAAAGCCGGGCAGGGAACTGAATGTCATAGTGAACGCACGTATCACAAGATCGGAGGGCTTGCTCTGCCTCAAAGCGCCTATCATGCCGAGCACCATGCCGAATAGGATATAAAAGAGCAATGACAGCGCCATAAGCATCAACGACCTCGGCATCCTGTAAGCGACCAACTCCCAGACCGGTTCGCCATTCCTGGTCACACCCCAGTCCCATTCAGTAACGATCATCAGAAGATACATGCGCAGATTATCAAAAGCGGTGACAATGTCATCACCGAACTCCGTATAAGGGGACCATATCGTCAGCATCGCCATGCTGCATATAAGATAAATGAGCGCCACAACCGCTGCCAGCGAGACAAGCAGCCATAGAATCCTCAGCAAAATATACCTAAACACCGCTACCCACCGCCCTCGTTGAGCATTTTTACGCATGTGACTACCATTTTAATATTGTTTGTGTCACAAATCAAGTCAAAAAGGGCTTTTTACTGGAAAAAGCGTTCTCATAAAACAAGCGCCCTTCCTCGAGTGCTTGTTGCGGGGCGTTACACTCATTTTTTTCTTCGGACTTCATCATGGATATGTTCTATGAACGCATCCACGGACAGTGTCGTCTGTTCCTTCTCGCCATAACGGCGGTACGTGACAGTGTCGTTCTCCACTTCTTGATCGCCGATGACGAGCTGATAGGGAATCTTCTGTGTCTGCGCGGCCCGGATGCGGTATCCCAGTTTTTCCTCCCTGTCGTCGATCTCGCTTCTCAGTCCTTTCTCAATCAACTTCCGGTTCAAATCCCGCGCATAATCATGATGGACGTCACTGACAGGGATGATTTCAATCTGAATGGGGGCGAGCCATGTCGGGAAAGCGCCCTTGTATTGTTCGAGCAGGATGCTCATGAGGCGTTCCCACGTTGAAAGCAGGCCTCTGTGGATGAGCACGGGACGATGCTTCCTGCCGTCCTTGCCGATATATGTCAGTTCGAAACGCTCGGGGAGGAGGAAGTCCAGCTGGACCGTGCTCATCGTGATCACATGAGCGAGCGCCGTCTTCACCTGGACATCGATCTTCGGTCCATAAAAGGCGGCCTCGCCTTTCATCTCCTTGTACTCAATGCCCGCCTCATCCAGCAGTTCCTTCATGACCTTCTCGGCTTCATTCCATAATTCATCATCATCATGGAATTTACCGGTGCCTTCATCCCTGAGCGCCAGTTCCAGATAATCGATCTCGAGGCCCAAATCATCGATGGCTTTCTGGATGAGCCGGTAAGCGGAGAGCACCTCTTCTTTTATCTGGTCCTTGCGCGCGAAGATGTGCGCATCGGTCAGCGTCATCGCACGTACGCGCTCGAGGCCGCTCAGAGCCCCCGACGCCTCATAGCGATGCTGGGTGACAATCTCGGCATAGCGGATGGGCAGCTCACGGTAGCTCCTGAGCGCGCTGCTATAGACAATCGCGTGATGCGGACAGCTCATCGGCCTGAGCACGTAGGCTTCATCATCAAGCTCCATCAGCGGAAACATGTCATCGCGGTAATGCTTGAAATGGCCGCTGATTTCATAGAGCTGCCTGGTGCCGAGCACCGGGGTGGATAGATGCTTATAGCCCGACCGGCGTTCGAGTTCATAGACATAGTCCTCGAGCACGCGACGGACCGTATAGCCTTTAGGAAGCCATATCGGCAAACCCTGACCGGCCTTTTCGTCGAGCATGAATATGCCGAGTTCCTTGCCCAGCTTGCGGTGGTCGCGCTCTTTTCGCTCCTTGAGCATCTCGAGGTATTGATCCAGGTCCTCCTTGGTGTACCAGCTCGTTCCATAGACCCGCTGAAGCATCTCCCTCGAGGAATCACCGCGCCAGTAGGCGCCGGCGACACTGAGGAGCTTGAAATGCCTGATGCGGCTGGTGTTGGGGAGGTGTCCTCCGCGACAGAGGTCCTCGAACTCCCCCTGCGTATAGACAGTGATGACCTCGCTGTCATCGAAATCTTCGAGCATCTCGAGTTTATAAGGGTCGTCCTTGAACCTTTCGAGCGCTTCGGGCTTGCTTAGGACCTCGCGTTTTACAGGATGTGCTTCCTTCACGATGCGGCGCATCTCGTTCTCGATTTTCGGAAGATCCTCTTCGGTGATGGATTCACTCGTCGCGATGTCATAGTAGAATCCTCCCTCGATGGCGGGACCGACGCCGAATCTGGCATCGGGATATAACCGCTTGATCGCATGCGCCAAAAGGTGCGCGCTTGAATGATTGAGGATCTCCAGCGCTTCTTCGTCATCCTTGGTGATGAGGTGGAGCGCGGCGTCCTCCTCGATGGGCCGGTTCAAATCGAAAAGTTCGCCGTTGACATAGGCGCCGACGCTTTTCTTCTTCAGACCGCTCGCGATATCACCGGCGATTTCCTCCGGTGTCACGCCTTCGTCGT
The DNA here is from genome assembly GCA_003553945.1 of Mollicutes bacterium. Classification (GTDB taxonomy): domain Bacteria; phylum Bacillota_I; class Bacilli_A; order Izemoplasmatales; family Izemoplasmataceae; genus T1SED10-81. The sequence continues at coordinate 18,068 of PWEL01000026.1, forward strand.
ATTGTCTGGTGCTGCCGTCCTTGAATGTAATCTCAATCATCGGAACCCCTCCTCTCGTCATAACGCGCTTCGTTGATCTTATCTTTCTCGAGGATGGCCTCTTCGAGGTCGATATCGTAGATGTTGGCGATATGCGTCACATAATGCAATACATCGTAGAGTTCATACTTGATCGCCTGCTTTCTCTCTTCATCGAGCCCGGCCTGGTGCTCTTTGCGCATCTCGACAGAGAGCTCTCCGACCTCCTCGAATAATTTGAGCACAATCTCATGTTTCTTGTCGGGGTGAAAATCCACCGAGCGGATGTGCGCCTGCAGATCCTTGACGCGCATGTCTCGCTTCAACATAGTCATTCCTCCTAAAAAAAACACCCTTTATGACATAAAGGGCGAACGTGGCCGCGGTACCACCTTATTTTATCGCTTGAACCCTTAACGCGGGACGACGGGGATCTCTTTCGAGTCCAGCTCCGAGGGAGTGATCCTTCCTGATGGCGGCTTTCACCGTCCCGCCTCGCTTTCCGGTGGAAGAACCGTGGCCTCTTCAACGCTTCGTTTGGTATCATGCTATAACAAGCCTTGAGAAATGTCAACTCATACGGAATTCATCGGCGAGGCGCTTCACTCTCTCGACGATGCGCCAGCCCTTGATAAGCTCCTGTTGCTGGTTGTTGTCGATGAAATATTTCGACAACTCCTTCAAGGGGACATTGGACGCGAAGAAAGTCGGCTTCTCATCGAGAAGCCTGTGCTGCAGGATAGGACCGAGCACTTCATCACGCACCCACTGGCTGTAGGATTCAGCGCCGATATCATCAAGCAACAGGATATCAACATGCTTCAAATCTTCAATCCGCTGTTCCAGATTCCCTGTCTGGATCGAGGACTTGATCTCGCGCACAAGGTCCGGATAATAGGCCAGGAGCGCCTCGAAACCAAGGTCGCTGAAACGGTTGGCGATCGCGCCGAGCGCATAGGTCTTCCCCACCTGATAACGGCCGTGGAGATAGATACCTTTGACACTCTCCCCCTTCTTGAAGGCGTTGGATACAGCCATGATTTGATGGTAGACCTGCTTTCTAGCGTCCGTGTTCATGTAGAAATCCTCAAGCGTGGCCTCCATGACCATCTTGGGCATGTAGAGCGCCTGGAAGCGTTCCCTGTGCCGTCTTTTTGCAAGGTAATCCTGCAGATACTCGCAGGCGCGGTATTCAAGCGAGATAGCGCCTCTCTTGTAGAAAAGGTTCGGCTGCATCCCCCGGGATTCCAGCATGCATTCGGAAAGCGAAGGGCATGCTTCGCAATATGCGATCTCGCTGGTGTAGACGAGCAGTTCGTTCACCGCTTCTTCAATCGCCTCGCCGGGGACATCGTGTTCGATGAAGAATGATTTCAGACGCGCATCTTCCGAGAGCTTCTCGGCAGTCTCTTCAACGCGCTCCGGATCCTGTTTGAAAGGATAGCGCTTCACGCTTATTCCTCCTCTTGTTCCTTAAGATATTCATCGAACCAGTCGATGTCGGTGTCCACGGGTTTCTCTCTTCCCCCTCTGCGCCGGGAGGGAGCGGTGCGTCTCGAGAGCTTGCGCTTGATATGGTTCACAGCATCGTCGGCCGTCTCGACATCGGCGCGCTTCCACTCGGCCACGATCTTCTCGAAATAGTTATAGACAGGAAACTGACCCTCCAGTTCCTTGAGTACATAGGCGATCATGACATTGAGCACTTCAAGAGGGAGTTCGCTGTTTTCGATCAAGCGTTCGATCACCTTCAGATCCCCGGCGGGAGCGCGCATGCCTGTGGTCTCTTCGAGCAGCGTCTTGGGATGGACGCGCTTGAAATACTCGAGATTATAGGCATCCGTCTTCTTCTCTACCGGGGGGCGCTCCTTGTTCTGATACGCCCGCTGCGCACGCGTGCGCATGCCGGTGAAGTCGATCGTCTTATCGTCGTTCAGACTCTGCTTGATGAACGTCTGGAGCTCTTCCTCGTTTAGCTGATAGATATAGGCCATCTCGCGCAGCTTGTCCTTGACGCGTGTCGTGCGCATCTTTTCAGAAAGCAGCGATTTCGGCACCGCATCGAGCACCAGCTCGATGTCTTTCGCATGCGAGATTTGCACTTTCTTCGACTGCGACTCGATATAGGCCGCCCGTGTGCTGATGGGTTTCCTGAGAGGGGGGAAGACTTCATCGAAGCTGACGCTCCTCTGAGTATACCCTTTCTTCTGTGTACGGACAATCTTGAAATGCGCGATCAGATCCGCGAACCTGTCCTCCCCTATCACATGCTTGAGATAGGGACCGAAAGGGGAGTCCTTGATGAAGGCTTCCGGTGAAAGCGGCATGTAGAGCTCGAGGAGATAATCCTCTTCTCCTTCGAACGTCTCCAGCAGCCCGCTCGCTTCAAGTGCCCGCCTCGCGCGGATAAAAGCCTCCGGCTGCAGTCCGAGAAGATCGAGAAAGAACGCATGCGGGTATGTCGGCGAAGCGAGGCGGGAGCGGTCGATCAGCGCATGCAAAAGCATATAGAGACTGTGCGCATCGCCGCCGATGATGGGGCGATATAACAGGCTCAATGTATGAATATGTGTCGGTGAAAGGGCGTCATGCGCCGTCACCTTGATCGGTGTGTGCGGATCCTTCATGCAATCACCCGGTTCCCACCGCTTCCTTTGCGGAGATTTTCTTGATCCTGTTCAACACGCGGTCGAATGACTTGCGCGTGTCGAGGATGCTTTTGGAATTATCAATGACAAAATCGGCCAGCTCCCTTTTCCTAGAGAGCGGCATCTGCGCCTTGATCTTCTGTCGGGCATAGGATTCATCGATCTTTTCGCGGGCGACGAGTCGGTCGATCTGATCCTTCTGTCGGGCGTAGACGAGGACGCTCACATCGACGAGTTCATGAAAATCAGTCTCGAAAAGCAGCGGGACATCAAGGACGACGATAGGCTCCCCGGACTTTTCAAGATGCTCGATCTCTCGCTTCATGCGACGCTTGACCCTCGGATGAATGATATCATTCACTTTCTGACGCATGGAGGCGTCCTTGAAAATCCGCCGCGCCAGCTTATTGCGGTTAATCTCCTTCGACGGCGTGAGAATCTCCTCGCCGAGAAGTTCCACGAGCGCTTCATAAGACGGTGTGTCTTGTGCGAGCTCCGCCTTGGCGTAGCGGTCGGCGTCAAGGACGGGGATGTCTTTCTCAGAGAACATGCGGCTGACTGTGGACTTGCCGGTGGCGATGCCCCCTGTCAACCCAACGATTAAAGTCATGTCATCCCTTCTTTCCTCTCCGCTGACAATGCGGACAAAAGTAGGTCCCCCTGCCGTTCACCTTGATCTTTTCAATAGGTGTCGAGCAGTGCGGGCAGGGCGTCCCGGCTTTGGTATGCACGCATAGTTCGCGTTCAAACCTGCCGTCGGTGCCCAGGGTGTTTTTGTAGGTGCGGACGGAGGCGCCCCCGGCGTCGATGGCCGATTCCAGGATGCGCTGGAAGCAGGCATGGATCCTAGACGCCTGCGTCTCTTCGAGCGTTCGCGCTTCCTCCATGGGATGCACGCCGGCGCAGAAGAGTATCTCATCCGCATAGATATTGCCGATACCGGCGACAACGCGCTGATCGAGAAGCACACTCTTGATTGCACGTCTTCCCTTGAGCATGCCATGGAAAAGGGCGGGTGTCAAGGACGCATCGAACGGTTCGTAGCCCAGTTTTGAGAGGGGGCGCGTCGTAAAAACCGTCTCTGCGTCCCTCAGAGCGAAGGTGCCGAATTTGCGCACATCCTCATATAGAAGCGCCGTCCGGTCCGTAAAGAAGATGCGCGCCCTCTCATGAAGTTGTTTTTTCTCCTCACGGTCCGTGAGGAAGTACTTGCCCTCCATCCTGAGATGGGAGAGGAGATAGACGCCGGCTAGATCGAACAGGAGATACTTGCCCCGGCGCTTGACATCCTCGATGACGCGGCCCGAAATCGTGGAATGGAAGCGCTCGAGGGCCCCTTCAAGCATGGGGGGATAGTCGACATGCGCCGTCTCGATCCGCTTGCCCTTCACCTTCGCCTCGAGGGAGCGGCGCACCGTCTCGACCTCGGGGAGTTCCGGCATCTACTCGATCACCTGGAAACGAGACGGGTCGTAGCGATAGTTGACTTTCTGCGCTTTCTTCTCCGGATATCCCGCGGCGACCAAGGAGAACGGCTCGGTGCCTTCGGGAAGTTCGATGATGCGGCGTACCTTCTCCATCCGCTCTTCAAGCGGATAGACGCCGATCCAAACTGCGCCGAGCCCTTGATTCGTGGCTTCTAGGAGGATGTTCTGCGTAGCGGCCGCAAGGTCCTGCGGCACCATCTCCTTGCGTCCGTCATCAGGCTCCTTGATGAGTGTGAGGATGCCGAGCGGCGCCTCCTTGAGAGGCCATGCGCCATTGGAAATCGCACCGATCTCCTTGAGGAGCTCGCGGTTCTTGATGACGATGAAGCGCCATGGCTGCTGGTTCCTTGCAGAGGGCGCCTGCATGGCGCTCATCAAAAGCCTCTCCGTCACATCACTGGGGACCTGTGAATCAAGGTACTTCCTGATGCTCTTGCGTTGAAGACAAAGACTCATTCAATCACCTCCGGGTTGACGTGGACGATGACAGGGCCCACGTTGCTTTTATGTTTCAACGCGCTTTTGACTTCATGCGCGATATCATGACCTTCCTTGACCGTCAATGTCTCATCGACGCGGATGTCCACCATCACCTGATAATAATGTCCATAATCAACCATGGTGAGCGAATCGACGCCTCGCACGCCCTTCACATCCTCGACGAGGTCACGGGTGGAATCCATCACTTCTTTTGGAGCGCTTTTTCCAAGGACGCTGCGGATGGCTTCGTTGATGACTTGATAAGCGACGCGGATAATGAGGGCCGCAATGAACGCGGCGGCGATCTGATCCGCATACACCAGTATACTGATATTGAAAGCATCTCCGAGAAAACTGAAGAGCACGCCGAGAAACACGATCAACGAGCCGAGCACGTCCATGAACGATTCCTTGCCGCTCGCCGCGACCACCTGCGAGGCGAGCACTTTAGAGCGGGCGATCAGATATCTTGAGAGGATCAGCTTCACCCCGATCACGAATGCGACCACCCAGAGCGCATTCACATCGGGAAGCTCCGCGGGTTCCCCGAAATCGATGAAGACATTGCGCAGGATCTGATAGGCGATGAATAGAATGCCGATGCCGAGGAAAAGACTGAGTACATATTCAATCTTGCCGTGGCCGAAAGGGTGTTCCGCATCAGCGGGCTTGCGGATCTTCCTGACTCCGATAAGGACGAGGATATCACTCATCAAATCGCTCAGGGAATGGAACGCATCCGCAAGGAGCGCGGCGCTCGCAAACAGGACCCCGCCTATGGCTTTCACAACGATGAGCACCGCATTGACGGCGAAGCTCTTCAGCATCACCGAGGACCTGGTAGGATTATTTGGCTTCATCCAGGTCACTTCCCGATGCAATGTCGACAGTGAGCGGCACCTTGAGGTCGGCGGCCTGTTCCATCGTGCGCTTGAGGAGTGCCTGTACGCGCTCGCTCTCATCGGTGGGGACATGAAGGACAAGCTCGTCATGCACCTGTAGGATCAAGCGGGCGCGAAGTCCTTCCTCGCGCAATGCCTCTTCGACATCGATCATCGCTAGCTTGATGATGTCGGCGGCGGTGCCCTGTATCGGTGCGTTCATCGCGTTGCGTCTGCCCGCATCGCGTTGCTGGAAATTGCTGCTCTTGATCTCGGGAATGTAGCGACGGCGCTTATAGAGTGTTTCGACATAGCCCTTCTCTTCGGCCGTCTCGACGACACCGTCCATGTATGAGGCGATGCCGGGGAAACGTTCATAATAGCGGCGGATGATCCCTTCCGCCTCCTTCCGTGTAATCCCGAGCTCTTCAGACAGCCCGTAGGGGCCCTGACCGTAGAGAATGCCGAAGTTCACAGCCTTTGCCATGCGGCGTTCATCATCTGTGAGCGTGTCCTTGCCGAAGACCTCCCTCCCCGTCAGCGAGTGAATGTCCTCCCCGGATGCGTAGGCATCGATGAGACGATTTTCTTCGGCGAGATGGGCGAGGATGCGGAGTTCTATCTGGGAATAGTCGGCCGCGAGCAGGACGTGGTCGCCATCGGCGATGAACACCTTTCTTAGTGCCCTGCCCTCTTCAGTGCGTATCGGCACGGTCTGCATGTTGGGGTCGACGCTCGAGAGCCTTCCCGTCTGCGTGTAGGCCTGCTTATAGATGGTATGGATCTTGCCGTCGTCGTGCACACTTTCGAAGAGGCTCTTCACATAAGCGCTCTTGAGCTTGCTTAACGTGCGATATCGGATGATGTGTTCAATGATCGGATGCCTGTCGCGAAGTTTCTTGAGCACATCGATGCTCGTCGAGTAACCGGTCTTCTTTTTCTTCTGCGCGGGAAGGCCGAGCACTTCGAAGAGAATGCGGCTCAGCTGTTTCGGCGAATCGATGTTGAAGGTCTCCCCCGAGAGTGAATAGATCGTCTCGGAGAGACTCTCGAGTTCGGTGTCGATTGATTCGCGGTAAGCGTCAAGCGCCTCCGTATCGAGCCGTATGCCTTCTATCTCCATATCGCCGAGAATCGGCGCCAGCGGCATCTCCATATCTTTGAAAAGGGACATCTGCGACCGCGTGTCCAACGCCTCGGTGATTTGATCTTCAAGCGTTTTGATGGCCTGTGCCTTCTGATGCGCATAGGCGATATAGGTGGCCTTGTCCGGGATGCCGCTCTTCTTGCCCTTGCCGTAGACATCCTCGAGATACGGGACATCATGATAATCGAAATTCGAGGCGACGATGCGGAAATCCTCCTTGGTGTTGGAGGGGTTGAGCACGTATGCGGCGAGAAGGAGGTCGAAGATTACGCCGCGAAGGCGCACGCCGTCCTGTTTCATCATCACATAGGCGCGTTTGAAATCGAACGTCGATTTCTTCTGCGAAGGATCCTCGAAAAATGCCTGCATAGCCTCGGAGGATAGAAACACATCATACGGCACGAAATGATGACCGGCGTCATTCACCAGGGCGAACCCGAGCTTTTCAGCGTGATGGTAATTCTCCCCGTAGGATTCCAGGATGAATATCGTGTGCCCTTTGAGGATGGCCGGGATCTTTGCGGCGTCATCGATGGTTTCGATGTGTTCCTCCCTCTTTTGAGCGGGTGCCTTCTGCATGCGCTTGATCAGGCTGTGGAATTCGAGGGATTCGAAAAATTCAATCAAGGCATCATCATCGTATCCTTCATACGACAAGTCGTCCAGAGTGAGTCCCAAATCGGCATCCGTCTTCAGCCTGACGAGCTCGCGCCACTTGAAAGCGTCCTCGCCGTGCGCCTCGAGACGTTCTTTCTGCTTACCCTTCAGTTCATTGAGATTTTTCATGATGCCTTCGATCGAGCCGTATTCAAGAATCAGCCTTTTCGCTGTCTTCTCCCCTACACCGGGGATTCCAGGGATATTATCGGAGCTGTCTCCCATCAACCCTTTGAAGTCAGGAATCTGCTCGGGGGTCAGCCCCGTCTCCTCCAAGAGTTTCCGAGGGGTGTATGTATCCTCGATATCCAGGCCGCGCCTGGCGATGCGCATCGTCACCTTATCGCTCAATAATTGATAGAGGTCCCTGTCGTTGGAGATGACTTCAATGCTGGCGAAATCCTCTTTAAAGGCGGTGGCCAGGGTCCCGATGATATCATCGGCCTCGAGGTCCTCGCTCTCGTAAGTCCTGATGCCGAGCTGTTCCGGTACTTCCTTGATCTTCGGGAGTTGCGCCCTGAAAGCATCCGGCATCGGCTTGCGCTGCGCTTTATAATCTTCATACGTCTTGTGACGGAACGTCGCTTTTCCTTTATCAAAAGCGACGAGGGCATGCGTGAACTCCTCTTCGATAATGCGGTTGAGCATATTCGTGAATGCATAGACAGCATTGGTGTATTCCCCTTTGGAATTCTGCATGAGATTCCCGGAGTACGCTGTCGCATAATAGGCTCGAAACATCAGATTGGAGCCGTCGATCAATAAGAGTTTCTTCATCTGGACCCCTCGTTTCCATGGTGTGATTGCCTTCATTATTCTACCACATAAACAGACAAAACAAAAAAAATACCCATGGCTATGGGCATTAATTTTTGACGCTTTCGAGGTAATCGATTATGTCCTGGACCGTCTTGATCTTAGTGGCGTCGGAATCATCGATCTCCAGGTCGAACTCTTCCTCGATCGCCATCACGAGCTCGACCGCATCCAGCGAGTCCGCCCCCAGATCATCATCGAGCTTCGAACTCTTCTCGATGCTTTCCTTTTCAACTTCAAGCTCTTCAGCGATGATCGTACGGATTTTCTCGAACACAGGACCTCACTCCTTTATAAAAGTCTCTTTCATTATAGAAGGGGGAAAACCATTTGTCAACGCAGGGGCCTGCAAGCGAAGGGCGGTTTCTAAAGAAAGAGCCCCATGCCGAGCATGAGGCCTGCTTACGTGATTTGCACGTCGGCGGATTACGGACGGTTCCGCTCATAGATGGTGGCGAGGCCTTTCAGGACAATGAGCTCATCATGCTTATACGTCCTGGGCAGGAAGCCGCTTAAATAGCGGCTCGCGCCACCGGTGACGATGACATTCGGATCGCCGCCGTAACTCGCCTTGATGGCATCGACCATGCCGATCACCTGATAGGCGTGTCCGTATAGGAAACCGGCGTTCAAGGCATCGATGGTGTTCGTCCCCAGCACCGACTTCGGACGCGAGAACTCGAACTGCATAAGCTGCGAGGTGCTGTCGACCAGCGCCTGTTTGCTGGCATCGAGGCCGATGGTGATCGATACGCCCTTGATTTCGTTGTTTTTCACATAGGTAAAAGTCGTCGCCGTGCCGAGGTCTACGATGATCGCTTCTTTACCGTAATGCGCCATCGCCCCCGCCGCCGCAGCGACAAGGTCGGCGCCGACCTCCTGGGGATAATCCGTCTTCACCTTGACGCCCGTCTTGATACCGGGGGAGACGAATAGAGGCTGGATGTCGAAATACCTGAGCATGAATGTCTTGAAGGCGTCGTTCACCTGCGGTACGACGCTGGCGATCGCCGCGTCGTCCACATCGGTGAAGAGATGCTTGAGCAGGGCGTAGTACTCATCGCTCGATTTGTAATCGGTGCGATAGCGATAGGTCTCTTCAATGACCCCGTTGCCCTTGCCGATGGCGATGTTGGAATTGCCGATGTCGATATAGAGCTTCATGGTCTCACTCCTGATATTCGTGCAGGCTGTATTCGCGCGATCGCATAAGCCGGACCGCGATGGGAGTTCCGATTACGATTGCGAGTCCCATCTCCAGCAATCCGTTCAAGGGGAATACAGCCATCAACAGCGTGATGAACTCTCCGTACATCTCCCTGAGCGACGCCTGGAAAATAACGATGAACGCGAGGGTCACAACGGTATGCAGAAGGGTCGCGAGGGCGAATGTCACACCCACGCGGACGCGGAAGTCCCGGATCAGACGTGTCAGTCCCACAAAGAGATACCATGTCGCAAGACCGAAGATCAGTCTCGGGATGATGGCGATGTGCGGCGCCTGGAATATGACATTTCCGGGATCGGGGCGCAGGAAGGCGATGATCATCGAGAATACCCCGAAGGCGATCCCAAGGGAGGCGCCGAATTTCACCCCCCCATAGAGCGTACCGATGATCACGGGAATGTGCAGGGTGGTGACGGCAATGCCGCCGTACTGGAAGAATCCCACCTGGGGAATCATCGCCATGACGACGACGATTGCGATGAACATCGCGAGCGATGTCATCTCGAGTGTTCGCTTGTCTCTCATGTTCTCACTCCTTTTCAGGCCTTTTTCAAGGTCCCGATTTTTATACATAAAACCCCTCTGGGCGCTGGCATGCGGAACGCTACACCGCGCCGGGGTTCACATGTCACACGTTGGCTTTGATGGTTCTCAGCGTGTCGGCATCCATCGAGCGTACAAGTGCAAGAAGCATCGCCTTGACGGCCTCATAGTCGTTCTCATGAATCATGGACGTGGTCGAATGGATATATCTTGCCGGCATGCCGATGGTCGCAACGACGACACCGCCTCTTGAAAGCTGCGCCCGTGCGGCATCGGTGCCGCCCTTGGACTGATAGTACTGATAGGTGATGTCGTGTCGCTTCGCGAGATGCTCGATATGCGCCTTCATGCCTCTGTGCATGATGGCGTTGGGGTCGTAGAAACGCATGAGAAAGCCTTCATTCAGCTTTCCGCTGATCTCATCGCCGCCGAAGGAGTCCTGGCAGGGCGATGCGTCCACTGCGATGAACACATCGGGGTTGACGCGATGCGTGGCTGTCTTGGCGCCCTTGAGGCCCGCTTCCTCCTGCACGGTGGCACCCGCGTAGAGGCTGCAGGGAAGGGCTTCGTCCTTGAGCGCCTTCAGGATCTCGACCGACATGCCGCAGCCGAGACGGTCATCCCATGCCTTCGATATGTATTTCTTTCCATCCTTCGTCGTCACATACTGATTGCGGGGGATGATCTGCTGGCCGATTCTTACACCCAGCTCCTCGGCATGCTCCTTGGATTCGGCGCCGATGTCGAGCTTGAGCTCGTCAAAGGGAAGCGATGCCTCCTGTTTCTTCCCGCGTGTAAGGTGCGGGGGCTTGGAGGCGGTGACGCCGGGAATCTCTTCCAAATCGTCCGTATAGATGATCATATGCTGCGAGAGGAACACATCCCCTTTCACGCCGCCGAGCGGACGCATCTTGACAAGCCCCTCTTCCGTGATGCCGCTCACCATGGCGCCGACTTCGTCCATATGGCCGGCGACCATCACTCTCGGACCGTCGGAATCGATGTTGATGCCTCCGAAGATGGACCCGAGACGGTCCTCCACAAGCGTCTGTGCATTCGGTTCGATCTGACGCTTGAGATAGCGTTTGACATGATGTTCGAAACTCGGGGCGCCGGGAATGCTGACCAGCGTTTCGTACAGTGAATTCATCCTATTCCTCCTCGTATGTAGCGATCAGTTTGTATATGGGGCCGTTCTTGGAATACCGCTCTTCAAACTCCGTCATGATGTTCGCCTTCATCTTATCGGCATGCAGATCCAGCGAGAGGAACTGAAAGTCCCACCCCAGGCGATTGAATTGCTTGATGCTGTAGGCGAAGAGCTTGCGGTTGTCGGTCTTGAATTCGATCCGCCCCTTCGGCTTCAGAAGCCTCGCGAAGGCTCGAAGACTGTCCGGATGCGTCAGACGACGCTTCTCGTGACGGGCCTTGGGCCAGGGGTCGGGAAAATTCAAGAAGATCGCATCGATGCTGTCTTTGTCGAAGCACTCCTCGATATACGCAGCGTCCATGCGCACTAGGAAAAGATTGTCCAAGGGATCGCCGAGGACGCGTTCAAGAGCGCGGACAATGACGCTGTCGAAACGTTCGATGGCGATATGGTTATCTTCAGGATGTCGCTTCGCTCTCTCGTGAGAAAAGCGTCCCTTCCCGGCACCGATCTCCACCATAAGTGGTGCATCGTTTTCAAACAGACGGTTGAACTGCCGTTCACCGCCCTCATAATCGACAATCAGTTCGGGGTGACGGCGGATCTTCTCCTTCGCATAAGGCACATTGCGCAGTCTCATGAGGCATCACCACCGCCATTATGACAAAATCCCGGCTTATTTCTACGACCTTTACGCTTTTTTCTCATCATTTCGGCGGGTCAGGGAATAGATGGCCTCCATATAGATGGCCGTGGCCTCGATGAGGTCGTCGATATAGATATGCTCGTCCTTCTGATGCTGGAGGTCCTCCCTCTCCGGCATGACAGGGCCGAAAGCGACGCCCTTATCGAGCGCGCGGGCATAGGTGCCGCCGCCGATGGTCTTGGGCGGCGTCTCATAGTCGTTGGTGATCTTGCGGTAGGAAGTGAGCAGCCCCTCGACCAGAGGGTCTTTGGGGTCGACATAATGCAGGGGCAGCTGGAACTTCTTCTCATAGGAAAGCCCATACCTTCTGGCCGCGGCGGAGAGTCTCTTTGCCGTCGCGTTGAGACTGAAGTCCTTGGGATAGCGGATATTGCTCAGGATACTGGCGCCGTTCTCATCATAGGAGAACACCGCCGGATTGATTGTGAGGTGCTTCATCGTATCATCGGCGGTCGCGATGCCGAGTTTCTCGCCGTAAGGGTCGAAACAGAGCTGTTCCTTGATGAAGTGGATGAAACGGTTGTCCAGATGCTCGCTCAGAAAACGCGCCAGGATGAAGGCGGCGTTCACGCCAAGATGCGGGCTCATGGCATGGGCCGATTTGCCGTGCACCTTGTAGACACCCTTTTTGACACTTCCCTTGTATCCGTGATGCTTAAGGAAGTCCCTGAAGGGTTTCTCCAGATCGATATCCAGACGGCACTCGGCGACATCAGGAACGATATTATGCCGCTTCCCCGCCTTGAAGTAAGAAAGTGCATCATCCTCGAAAGGTCCGGTGAATTCAAAGTTATAGATGCCCTTCTCGCCATGAATCAAGGGAAAGTCCGCATCAGGGGAGAACCCCTGATCGGGCATGGTTTCATGCTTGAAATATGTATTGATGCCCCGCCAAGCGGTCTCCTCGTCCGTGCCCATGATCAACCGGACACGTCTGTGGAAGGTCACATCCAGCTCCTTGAGAAACTTGAGTGCGAAATAGGCCGCTATCAACGGGCCCTTGTCATCGACCGCACCCCGGGCGTAGAGTTTTCCGTCCTTGACTACGGGGGAGAAGGGAGGATTGGTCCATCCTTCTTCGGCCGGGACGACATCGAGATGAGCGAGGATGCCCAGGATTTCCTCTCCCTCGCCGTATTCGATATGGCCTGCGTGATTCTGGACGTTCTTCGTCGCGAAACCGTCCTTCTCACCGAGCTTGAGCATATGTTCAAGCGCTTGCTGAATACCTTTCCCGAAGGGGGCGTCGCTTTGAGGGTCATACGCCTCGAACACGCTCTTGATACGGCAAAGCGATTTGACTTCCTTGATGATCGGGGTCCGGTGCTCTTTCACATAAGTAAGGAAATCCATCTTCCATCACCTCTTTCGATGCTTCAAATCTTATCACGAGCAGGGAGGATTATCAACGGTAAGACAAGGGAAATAAAGTCTTTAAGACTTGACATATGAAAGTTCAATCATATAAAATGACCTTGCATACTCGAATAGAACCGGACTAAAGTTGGTGCATATATGGTCAAGAAAGTAATCATGAAGAACCTCGTCTGCACCGGATGCGCCGCAAGCATAGAGAAGGAGCTGGTGAAACAGCTCGGCTATGTCCACTCCGCCAGTTTCAATTTCGCCAGTCAGACCATGCTTTTAGAAGTGGACGAAGACTACGACGAGGCAAGCGCCATTGAAGAGATCCAAAACATCGTCGACAGCGTCGAGAGCGGTGTCGATGTCTTTCCTTATGAGCAGCGCAACACCGTCAAGACCAAAACCTTCATCAAAACCTACAGATATGTCCTCATCGGGGCGCTGATCTATGTCATCGGCGCCCTGTTCGGACATTTCGAGATCTTAAGGCCACGCCTCAACGTCCTCTACTGGATCGGCTATATGCTCCTCGCCCACAAGATCATCCACAATGCCTATCTGGGCTTGAAACGCAGCGATTTCTTCAACGAGAACACCCTCATGTTCATCGCCACCTTCGCCGCGATGCTCATAGAAAAACCCTACGAGGCGGCGCTGGTCATTGTCTTCTACTCCATCGGCGAACACCTTCAGCACCGCGCCGTCGAACAGTCCAAGAACGAGATCAGCTCACTTATGGACCTTCACGTCGACTACGCCAACGTCATCGAGAACGGCGATGTCCGCATCAAAGACCCCATGAGCGTACAGGTTGGCGACCGGCTCGTCGTCAAAAAGGGGGAGAAGATCCCCGCCGACGGCGTCATCGTCAAGGGACGCTCCACCTTCAACACGAGCGCCTTGACCGGTGAATCGAAACTCCGCGAGGCGGAGGAGGGGGATTACATCCTCAGCGGGAACATCAACGTCGGCGAAGTCATTGAACTAAAAGCCGAGAAGGAATACAGCGACTCCACCATCGCCAGAATCATCGACATCATCGAGAACGCCACCAACAAAAAGGCGAAAACAGAGAATTTCATCACCCGCTTCGCCCGTTACTACACCCCCGTCGTCACCGCGCTCGCTTTCCTGATCTTCCTCATTCCTACCCTGATTCAGCCGGCGCAGGCCGAGGAATACATCTTCAGAGCCGCCATCTTCCTCGTCATCAGCTGCCCCTGCGCCCTAGTGCTCTCCATTCCGCTCTCCTACTTCGCGGGCATCGGTGCGAGCGCGAAAGAAGGCATCCTCTTCAAGGGCTCCAACTATCTCGACATGCTCAACGATGTCGACACCATCGGCATAGACAAGACCGGCACTCTGACCCACGGGAATTTCGAAGTCGCGGGCTTCACCAGCCTGAAGACGCTCAAACTCGCGGCCTCAGTGGAAAAGTACTCGAATCATCCCATTGCGTCATCCATCATCGAGGCCTACCCCGGAGAGATGGAGACATTCGAAAGCATTGAAGAGATGGCCGGCATGGGCATCAAGGCGAGCGATGAAACCCGCGAGATCCTCGTCGGCAACCGCAAGCTGCTTGAGGAGCACGGCATCGAAGGCATCGAGAAAAAAGATGCGGCGGGCACGAATATCTTCGTCGCTGAAAACGGCACCTACATCGGACGCGTCGTCGTCAAGGACCAGATACGCGACACCTCCAGAAGTGTCATGAAACGTCTCAAACAAAAAGCCCATATCACAATGCTCACCGGAGATAACGAGGCCACGGCCAGTGAAGTCGCCTATGACGTAGGCAACATCGGCTATGCGCATAACCTCATGCCCGAAGACAAGATCCACATCTTCAACGCCCTCCCTTCAGAAGGGCGGAAAGTCTACGTGGGCGACGGCATCAACGACGCCCCTCTGATCAGGAACGCAGATGTCGGCATCGCCATGGGAGAAGGCAGCGAACTCGCCATAGATGTCGCCGATGTCATTATCATGAACAACGACCTCAGTCTCTTGGAAAAGGCCTTCCACATCTCGAAAAGGACACGGCGCATCGTCTATCAGAACATCACCATCAGCCTCGGGGTCAAGTTCCTCTTCCTCCTTCTCGCGGGGTTCGGCGCGACCACGATGCTGATGGCCATTTTTGCGGACGTCGGCATCACGCTCATCGCAGTGCTCAATGCATTAAGATTAATATATAGGAGGAAAAAGACCTATGGCGAGAATCGATGAGACCGCAAAGCTTTTCAAGATATACAGCGATGTCACGCGCCTCAGGATCATCGACCTGCTCACGCAGGGTGAGTTCTGCGTCCAGGATATCTGCAGGCGGCTCTCCCTGCAACAGTCCACGGTGTCACACCAGCTCAAGCTTTTAAGGGACGAGAACGTTGTAACGAGGCGCCGGGATGGAAAAAATGTCTATTACGCGCTGAAGGACGAACACGTCAGGACCATTTATGAAATGGCGCGCTCGCATGTAGAGGAATGTTAAAAAAAGGTCTTCCACCGAAACCGGGGGAAGACCTCTTCTTTAGACATGCTTGAGAAGTGCATAGCGCTTCTTGCCGCGCCGTATGACATGGTATGCACCTTCGATGGCGTCTGAAGGGGCGAGCTCAGTCTCTATATCCTCGATACGCACGTCGTTCACGCGCACCGCGTTCTGCTTGATGAACGTCCGAGCCTCGCGCTTGCTTTTCGCAAGCGAGGTCTCGACGAGGGCGTCGATGATGTTGATGGGGCCCGCGCTCTCAGCCCACGGCACCCCTTCGAAACCCATCTCGATCTCTTCGGCGCTCAGCGTACGGACATCACCGCTGAACAATGCCTGGGTGATGCGTTGAACCTGTTTTAGGGCCTCTTCGCCATGCAGAAGCGTCGTCATCTCCTCGGCTAGCGCCTTCTGGGCATGCCTCTCATGCGGAGAGGCCGCCATCCGCTCTTCAATATCGGCAATGGTCTCCAAGGAAAGCGATGTGAACTGTTTCAAACGATCGAGTGCCTCCGCATCGTCGACATTGATCCAATACTGATAGAACGCATAGGGACTTGTGCGGTCGGAATCGAGCCATACAGCGCCATCGGCGGTCTTTCCGAACTTCGACCCGTCGCTCTTGGTCAATAAGGGCGCGACAAGCCCGTACGCCTTGGCGTTCGCCCCCCGGCGTCTGCGGATGAGCTCGATGCCGGCAGTGATGTTCCCCCACTGGTCCTGGCCGCCGATCTGCAATGTGCAGTTCTCATTCTCAAAAAGCTTGAGATAATCGAGCGCCTGGATGATCTGATAAGAGAACTCCGTGAAACTGATGCCGCTCTCCAAACGGCTTTTCACACTGTCCTTGGCAAGCATGTCGTTGATCGAGAAATGCTTGCCAATATCACGCAGGAACCCTATGGCGTCATAGGTTTTCAGCCAGTCATAATTATTCACGATGCGTGCGCCGGGGATGATACGTTTGACCTGCGTTGCGAGCGCCTTCGCGTTCTCGGCGACTTCTTCAAAATCAAGAAGCCTGCGCTCCTCCCTCTTGCCGCTCGGGTCACCGATGAGGCCTGTGCCGCCACCCACAAGCAAAATAGGCTGATGCCCCCGCTCAGAAAGCCGCCTGGCGAGGATGTAGGTCATCAGATGCCCTACGTGCAGGGAGCTATCACTCGGATCCGCGCCGAGATAAAAGGTGACACTCTCCTTTTCGAGACGTTCCTCCAGGGCTTCGTCCGTAAGGGAATGCAATAATCCGCGCTGTTTCAATTCTTCGATGAGCGTCATAGTCAACCTCCTATATAAAAAGGTGGCCCGCAAAAGGACGGACAACACCGCGGTACCACCTTTATTCTGGTCTTCACCAGCACTTCGCGAGATAACGGATCATCCGTCCGCCCTTTAACGGCGGAAGCTCCCAAGTGTATTTCGCGGCTGTGCGCTCTCAGTTCACAGCACCACTGAGTCTCTTGAAACGCCGAAACCCGCTACTTCTCTTGTTCTTCGCTTTTCGTGCTTCCGCGCTCCATCACGTCGTGTTCAAGCATGATCATGCGCTCTTCAAGGGTTTCTTGGTTCATGAGCTTGGTAAGCACCCTCATGGAGACTGCGCCGATATCGTATATGGGCACGTCGACACACGTAAGGTTGGGTCTTGAAAGGCGCGCATACTTTGTATTCTGAAAGCCGCACACGCCGATATCCTCGGGGATGCGGACCTCATTCATGCGGGCGACATTGATGAATGATACGGCGATTGAATCGCGGACTGCGATGACGCCGTCGACCTTGTGATTTCGGAAATATTCATTGAAATGCTCGGTGTTTACGGAAATCCTGCCGCTTGTCCTCATGATCTGCGGTGCGAGGCGCGCTTCATCCATCGCGCGGAGATAGCCTTTCTCCTTCAAGTCGTTCACCATGTACTTGCGCACCGTGGAGACCATGTAGATGTTCTCGCGGCCTTCATCGATGAGTTTCTTGGTAATCTCATAGCCGGCCTTTTCATAATCGATGGAGACGCTGGGGATTTCATCGCTTTCATGGAAGACAGTGTTCGAGAGGACAATGGGAATCTGATGCTCGTTCTGGATCATCTTGAGGAATTCATGTTGCTTGGTGGTGATCTCATCGTTCAGATAGAGAATGCCGTCCACCTGTGCGGCGATGATCTCCTTGAGCACCTCTTCCTCGGTCGATTCCTCATTGTCGAGGATATAGAGCATGATCGAATACTTGTACACCCGGGCGATATCGGCGATACCGTTCATCATCTCCGCTATCGACGCCCGTGACATATCAGGCACTAAAACGGCAACTGTCGTTGATTTGCGGCTCGCGAGCCCTTTCGCGAAAGCGTTGGGTTTGTAGCCGAGTTCCTCGATGACTCTGAGAACGCGTTCCCTTGTCTCAGGTTTCACCTTCTCAGGGTTGTTGATGGCCCTCGAGACCGTCGCCAGCGATACCCTGGCGGCACCGGCGACATCATAGATTGTTGCCTTGCTCATGTAACCACCTTCTTCCTTTGAGGCCATTATAGCACCGAATGAAAATGTTTTCAATTGTTTTCATCGTATTTAAGCCGAATAAAAAAAGCCTTGCAAGAAGGCTTTTTTTACCTGCGTTCCTTGATACGGGACGCTTTTGCGGATCTTCCCCGGATGTAGTTGAGTTTCGCTCGACGGACCTTCCCTTTGCGGATGATGTCAATCTTGGATATGGAAGGCGAATGAACGGGGAACGTGCGTTCGATGCCGACGCCGAAAGAAATCTTTCGGACAGTGAAGGTTTCACTGATTCCGGACCCTTGACGTTTGATGACTAGTCCGTCGAAATCCTGGGTTCTTTCACGCGAACCTTCTTTAATGGTGACCGAAACACGCACCTTGTCGCCGGGGCGAAACGGGGGGATATCATCCCTGAGTTGATCCTTGGTTGCTTCGCTGATCAGGTGTTGAGACATGTGGGGATCACTCCTTATTATTCATTGTTCTTGGAGTGGTTCTCCTCCAGCGGAACAAGGTTTTGAACAGCGACGGAAATTATAGCATAAATATGATGCATAATCAACTGTTTTCTTTTTTCCGGTATGCCTCATACAAGTCCGGCCGGCGCTTCTTTGTCCTCTCCAGAGCCTTTTCACGCCTCCAGGCAGCGATTTTCGCGTGGTCGCCGGACAAAAGCACATCCGGGACCTTCTTCCCTTCAAACGTGCGGGGCCGTGTATAATGGGGATACTCGAGGAGCGGTTCGGAAAATGAATCCTCCACCGCGGACGCCTCGTTATTGAGAACCCCGGGAAGAAGTCTCACTACGGAATCAATGACGACCAGCGCAGGAACCTCTCCGCCGGTCAGTACATAATCACCGATGGAGACCTCCATGTCGAAATAATCCCTGATACGTTCGTCGAACCCTTCGTAATGACCGCAGAGAATGAGGAGGGAGGTGTTCTCAGCAAGTGTGCGCGCCTTCTTCTGATGGTACACGAGTCCCTGGGGGCTCATGAGAATGCGCACCGCTTCATGGTCAGGATCGATCCCTCTCAAGGCATTGACGACAGGTTCTACCTTGAGCACCATCCCGGCGCCACCGCCGTAGGGATAATCATCAACGCGCCGATGCTTGTCCTCACTGTACTCGCGGAAATCATGCACGAAAAAACGCACATGCCCATCTTGTTGTGCCCGATGAAGAATGGAAGCGTTGATGAAAGGCTTTATAACCTCGGGGAACAATGTCAGAATATCAATTCTCATAACAATCCCTCTAAATCAACAAGGTCTACGCGCCGTCTCGTTTGGTCCACATGCTCGACGTACGCTTTCAGAAATGGCACGAGCGCATCCTTCCGTCCGTCTCTCGCCACGCGAAGCATGGCCCCCTGCGGAACTTCGAAGACATTTTTAATGCGGCCTTTATGGATATCTCCCTGATAGACGTCAAACCCTATTAGTTCATCATAGTAATACGCATCCTCTTCGAGGGCCTCTCTCGCTTCACGGGGAATCTCGAGGTCTACGTTTTTGAATGTGGACGCCTCTTCTAGGGAATCAATCTCTTCAAACCCGAGCACATCCCGGCCTTTCTTTTCCTTATGTGTAACAACGGTGAGCGGAATCCGGCCGGTTCTCTTTCTAGCATAAAGGACATTGCCCCTCTGATAGCGCGCATGCTTGAAATGGGAGTAGGTCTTCACCTCTACTTCACCATTCACACCATGTGTCCCGGTGATGATGCCGATGATGACATGCATGTTTCGCCTCCTCTACTTCGAGAACATGACTTTCTCACTGTTGAACATCATGTTGAGCGCCGCGATGAACACCCCGGTATATAATAAAGTGGAAAGGAGTACAGCGGCAAGGTTCAACACACTATATTCAAACGTCAGTATGCCCGCCAGAATATTGATCGGGCCATAGATAGGCGCTAGATGAGGGAGAAAAGACTGCGTCGCGCTTGCTCCGAAAGAATTCAGGATGCCGATGATAAGCGCTATGAAATAAAACGGCATGATCCATGTCGTCGCTTCCTTGACTGACTTCGCAAAAGCGCTGAGCACCGACACAAGTGCGACAATGAAAAAGACAGTGCTTACGATGACGACGAATATCGCAAGGAAATCCACAAACCGATAGATGGACAGTTCAGGCAGGGAATCATCGAACTGCATAAGACGAGGCAGACTCAAAAGCAGCCCTATGAAAGAGGACAGCGCGCTCATAAATGAGAGCAGGACCAAACTGAACACCTTCCCCAGAGCAATGTTGCGTCGCCTTGTCGGGGTGACAAGCAGCGTCGCCATCGTGCCTCTTTCTTTCTCGCCGGCGATAGCGTCCGGTCCGATGTTCATCACACCGACGAACAAGAAAATGATGATCAGCATCGGCATTATCATGGCGAAGCCCTGAGCGGTGACTGCGCGTTCATCGAAAAGCTCACGCGTCGAAAGGTCGTAGACATGATAATCCTCCGGCGCATCGAGCCGGTCGATGATGATGGATTCATGATATGCGGAAAGCGCACCGTTGACATGGTTGAATGCATTGGAGGAGTGCGTCGCTGCGGGATTGTAGAGAACCTCGACTGAAGGGACAGCACCCGATTCGACATGCGAGAGGAAATCCTCCTCGAAGATCAGTCCGGCGTCGATTGTCTCCTCCTCGATCATCGACTCCAGCTCGGAACGTTCCAGATCGCCTTCATAAAGCGTATAGTCAACTCTTTCCTCCAGACGCTCTTCAATCGCGGCAGGCATATGCTCCGTATACAGGGTCGGTTCATGTGTCTCTTCACTCGTGATCTGCCCGCCGATGACAGTTCCAATCATGAAATAGACCAGAAAAATCGCCAGACCGGGCAGAACAAACACAGTGAGCACAAGACGTCGGTCCGTCACGACCCGGAAAATCTCTTTCTTGAAGATCACCCACCATTTATGCATCGTGGACACTCTCCTCTAAAAGCGAAAAGAAAACATCCTCTAGATCCGCGTCTCCCCTGACTTCGGATAAAGTCCCTTCACGCTTGATAGTCCCGTCGAGAATGATGCCGACACGGTCACAGAGCTTCTCCACGACACTGAGGATATGGGTTGATAGAATAATCGCCTTCCCTTCATTCCTCAACTCCCATAGGTAGTCAGTGACCGTGCGGGCCGTCAACACATCGAGGCCGTTGGTAGGTTCATCAAAAATGACAAAATCCGGATCATGCACGAGCGATATGGCGAGGGACGTCTTCTGTTTCATGCCGCTCGAGAGGTCGCCGACTTTCACCTCGGCGAACCGATCGATGCCGAACTTGGAGAACAGCGTCTTTTTTCTTGCCTCCCGCATCGTCTCATCCACATCGTGCAATGTGGAAAAATAGTCGAAAAGATAATTCGGGGTGAAAAAATCATCCAGCTTGAGTTCCGTGGTCAAGAACGCAATCTTCCGCCGTGCGGCGAGGGAATGGCTGAGCACGCTTTTTCCGTCTATGGATATATCGCCGCGGTCAGGGTTGATCAGCGTGGCTACGGAGCGGAGCGCCGTAGTCTTTCCGGCACCGTTCGGTCCGAGAAGACCGTATATCTCACCTCGATTGACAAAGAAGGAAAGCCCCCTTACGGCAACTTTGCGTTTAGAGTCAGTCTTTTCAATCTTCCTCTGTTTTCTCGAAAGGGTGAACGTCTTGCGGATGTCCCGCACTTCAAGGTCGTGCATGGCGTCAACTCCTGTCTTCGTTAAATACTAGGTTAAAAGACCTCCCGAGGGGGAACCCTGAGAGGCCTAGAATGAGTCGATATTGATAGTGATCTTCTTGTGGTTGCGCGATGCGCTCGCATACGCAATGGTCCGGACCGCATTCGCGATGCGTCCATTCTTGCCAATGACGCGACCGAGGTCGTCGTCATGCACCAATACTTGCACGGTGATCAGTTTCTCGTCCTCTGAGAGTTTCTTGACTTCCACATCTTCAGGATGGATCACCAAAGGTATGATGAGATTTTCAATCAGCTTCTCATAGTCGACAGCCATGAAATCCCACCCTACTCTTCATGCTTTTGCTGGTGGTATTTTTGCATGACGCCCTTCTTCGAGAGAAGGTTCTTCGCAGTGGAAGTAGGCTGGGCACCTTTGTTCAACCATTCGAGCGCGCGTTCCTCATCGATATCGATGACGCTTGGAACCTCGCGGGGCTTGTAGTGGCCGAGAATCTCCAGGAATCTTCCGTCGCGTTTCACCCGGGAATCAGCTACGACCAAACGATAATGCGACTGCCTTCTAGCGCCGAAGCGCTGTAAACGAATTTTAACTGCCATTATTTTCCTCCTTTTCAGTCTTTACAGAGTGTAACAGAGTAAAGGAGTGTTGTCAAGGTTTTATACCTTACACGTCATCATCGAGTTTATAGGGGGAGTCATCGAGCCGGGATATCTCCACATAGCGCACATGCTTCAACCCGTTGAGTTTATTCTGTATCTTATCAAGCTGTGCTTCATCGATATAGAGCACGGCGTATTTGCGTTTTTTATGGTAGTAGCTGACATTCCCGAGCTTCTTCAACCGCTTGAGGACTCGCGGGCTTTTGAAATAGACAATCAGACTTTTCCTGTTTTGCATGTTATGCCTCCTTTGAGTGTATCCGTCTGAATACGCGGTGAGACCGCCCCTGCTATGCGCTCGCTCAGACCATCGAGATATGCCTGAAGTTCTTTCTCCGCTTGCTTGTATTCCTTCACAAGGGGATGGGTATGAAGCGCCCTTTTCGCCACACTCAGGCGCCGTCTGTAGCGGGCGATGTCAGGATGGTGCTCCCCGTGACGCTCAGCTTCCCTGTAATCCTTCTCGCACTGCTTGAAATCCGCGATGAGGGCCTGGACTTCTTCATTTGATCTTATCTCCCTGTCAAGACGCTTTAATGTCTTATAGACTTCCATCGACTGAATCTCTTCAACAAGTGCGTAAGCTTTATCCATGACTTTCTCATCCATTGGCATCACCTTATATATTATAGCACAAACGGTCATTCTCCCGAAGGAATATCACTTCATCCCGGAACAAAGGGGCTTGAAGGGATGAATAATGGTTTGACAAGCGAACAGTGCGGGCATATAATAAACGTGCTTGAGAAAAGGTGAGACGATGAAACGACTGCTTTTAGTGTTCTTGATCCTGTTCACACTGACAAACACCACAAGCGTGCTGGACGCCGGGGAGGAGACCTATCCCGTCGTCTATTTCTACACTGAAGGATGTCTCGACTGCATCACTATCGAGGAGAAGGGCCTTCTCGAAACATTAGAAGCTCAGGGTGTGGATATTGAAACCTACGATGTACACCGTGATGGCAACGAGGAGCTCTATCTCCAATATGCAGCGGCCTATGACACCGACAAATCCTACCCGATACTCTTCGCCGGGGAGGATTACTATCACGGCGTCGAAGACATTGAGAACGGTGTCGAGGAAGCGCTCATCCTTGAAAGCGCGCAGGACCCGCTGCGGGACGTTGAAGACATTGATGTCGGGGACATCTTCGACATCGAGGGCGTCAGCGGATTCCTCCGCGTCGTCGCCGCCGGACTCATCGACGGCATCAACCCCTGCGCAATCGCCATGATGCTGATGTTCATCACCATGCTCGGGTTCATCAAGCAGCGGCGGGCCCTGCTCTTCATCAGCATCTCCTACATCCTCGGCATCTTCCTCACCTATTTCGCCATCGGCTTCTTTGTCCTCGAAGGGCTCAGGCGCTTAGCATTCATCGAGACCATGGCGCACATCCTCTACGCGCTCTTCGCAGCGCTTTGCCTCTTCCTTTTCATCATCACCCTCCAGGATTATCTTTCCACGAGAAAAGGGGCGCACAGTAAAATCAAGAACCAGCTGCTCCGCCGCATCAGAGCTTTCAACGAACGATTGATGCAGCGCATGACGAATGTGTTAAAATACGAACAGAAACGCCCACTCAAACTCTTCTACCTCATCGGCATCCCGTTCATCATCGGTGTGATCATCGGCGTCACTGAAGCCGTGTGCACGGGACAGATCTATATCGTGGTCCTCTTCAGCCTTCATCAGACCGGACCGATCATAGGCACCATCTATCTATTCATCTTCAATGTGCTCTTCATTCTCCCACTCATCATCATCGCCGCAGTCGCCATCAAATCGAAAGATGCGACACGCGTATCCTTATTCATCCACAAGCATACATCGAAGATCAAACTGATCACAAGCCTCTTCTTCCTGTTCATGCTGATATATTTCATTACCCAGCTACTCGGCCTGCCTGTCTTCGGCCCCACCCTGTTCGGAGGATGATTGTTATGAAGGTCATCATACGGGAAAACAGCACCATAACATTCGAAGGGGATATCCTCAATATCCCGATCACCGAGGAGGCTTTCAAGCAAAAAAGCCTTGAACTCATCGGCGAGGAGGACCCCTGCATCATCCATCGCGCCCACATCAAACAACATTTCGCCGACAGATTGAAGGCGC
This sequence comes from Mollicutes bacterium, assembly GCA_003553945.1. GTDB lineage: Bacteria > Bacillota_I > Bacilli_A > Izemoplasmatales > Izemoplasmataceae > T1SED10-81. The sequence goes on from PWEL01000026.1 coordinate 42,672, forward strand.
AGTTCGATGTGCACGGCGACAGTTTGACCTTGAGTGAATGCTCGGACGTGGATTTCATCGAGGCAGGCAGGGACGCCATCATTGAAAAGAGAGGATGATAGGATGATCTATCTGGACTACGCAGCGACCACACCGCTTTCCTCACGTGCCGAAAAAGCCTTGAACCATGCACTGCGGCAATATCCCTGGAACCCCTCCTCCATGCACAGCGGCGGCATCCAGGCGAAAAAGCGCTACAATGAGGCCAAGGACACTATCGCCGCCTGCCTGGGAACGACCAAAAACCGCCTCGTCTTCACAGGAAGCGGAAGCGAAGCCAGCAACCTCGCCATCAAGGGATTCCACATGAAACACCCGCAGGCGACCATCCTCACCAGCGCTGTCGAGCACCATGCGACGTTGAACACGGCGAAGCACCTTGAAGACCTCGGCGTCCGTGTCGAGGTTCTTCCCGTCGACAGCGAAGGCAGGTTGGACCCCGACGCATTAAAGCACGCACTGAAAACACATGACAATGTATTGCTGTCGCTGATCTATGCGAATAATGAAACAGGCACTATCCAGGACATCCACGAGATCCAGAAAATCCTGAAACCACACCGGGCATCCCTTCATCTCGACATGGTGCAGGCCCCGCTCCATAGAAAGGTCAGGCTGGAAGAGATGAATGTCGACTACGCCAGTTTCTCCGCTCACAAATGTTTCGGTCCCAAGGGGCTCGGCGCCCTTTATGTCAAAGACAAGGACACACTGACACCGCTTGTCCACGGCGGGGGCCATGAGTACGGCCTCAGGGCCGGAACGGAGAACCTGCCACAGATTGCGGCGTTTGAAGCCGCTCTCAAGGAAGCGGAACACGAAATGGATACACGGGAAGCTCGGATAGCTGACTTGAGCGGACATTTCCTTTCCGCCCTTGATAAAGCCTCCATCCCTTACAAGGTCAACGGCCCGTCATTAAACGGCCGAAGACTCAGAAACATCCTGAACATCGGGTTTAAGGGCCAACGCTCCGAACACCTCCTCCTGCGCCTGGATAAAGCCGGCATCGCTGTATCGATGGGAAGCGCCTGCGACAGCGATACCATCGAAGCGAGCCACGTCCTCAGCGCCATCGGTGTGGATGAAGCGTTCCTCAACGGCTCCCTCAGGTTCTCGCTCTCGCACCGCGAAAAAAAAGAGGACCTCGATTACGTGGCGAGCGTCCTCACAGATATACTGAAATAGCCTTGACGGGCTATTTTTTTATGAGCTTGTCCTTTTCATCCTCGCTGAGGCGTCGTACCTGACCCGGGGAAAGGGTTTCATCAAGTTCGAGACGATGGATGGCGATACGCTTCAAAGCGACGACCTCGTGTCCGAGAGAGGCGAACATGCGCTTCAGTTGATGGAATTTGCCCTCACGGATGCGCACAGTCGCTTCCCTTCCCTCGATATCGACGATTTGAGCGGGTGCGGGCTGATACCGCCGGCCTTTTCCGTCTTCGATCGGAGGCGGTGCTTCAAGCCCATCAAGGCTTTCGACAGGCTCCTTCGTCTTTACATGATACGTCTTATAGAGATTGGACCTCGGGCTGGTGATTCTGTGGATTAGCTGACCGTCCGTGCTCAGGATCAAAAGTCCGGTGGCGTCCTTGTCCAGTCTCCCGGCAATATGTAGATCATGCCTCTGATACACTTCATCGAGGTCCTCGAAGACAGTGGGATGCCGGGTATCCGAATGGGTGCACACCGTCCCCTCGCGCTTATTCATCATAAGCGTGAGGGAGGGGAAATAGAGGACCTCCTCGCCACCGATGGCGACCACGTCCGCCGAAGGGTCTATCGTCGTCTGTTTCTTCCGGACGACCTCCCCGTTCACTTCCACATAGCCGGCGCGTATCAGTTTTTCAATATCCTTCCTCGTTCCGTATTTGAGGTTGGAAAGGAATTTATCGAGTCGCATGGTGAGGCCTCCTCAAAGGAAAAGGGGATTCCTTATCAAAGATTCTGCATCGTACGATAGAAAGAAATCCCCGTCTGTTTTTGAAAGGCTTTATCCAGTTTCTTCTGTTCCGAGGGGCTGTCCACGACCTCCTGAAAACGCTGGTAGGCTTGTTTCAAAGTCTTCACGCGGGGTGTGTGCTCTCCGAGATGATATCGCTCGATGAGCGATAGAAAATGGGCGATGTCCTCCGCTTCTTCCGCTTCATACATATCCCATTCAACAGGGTAGTGTCTTTCACTCATCGCCGAAATTGATGCCGATGCCTTTCGCCGCCTGCACCATCTGACCGTCAGGGTCGACGTACTTGGCGCCGCCCTCGCTGGTCTCTCCGGTGTCGCCGCTGCCGACGACATCCTCTAACGGCACGCTTGTAATATCCCTGCCGCGGTAGCGCACCATCTTGCCGGCGCCGCCCTGCATGAGAAGGTCAAGAGCGGAGACACCGTAGCGCACGCCGAGCATGCGGTCGAACTGGCTCGCCTTGCCGCCGCGTTGAAGATAGGAGAGGTTCGTATAGCGGACCTCATGATTATCGATCATCTGCTCGAGGTCGTCAGTGATCTTTCTTCCTATGCCGCCGAGACGCACTGAATCAGCGGAATCCTCGACGACTCTCTCGACATGTACAGCGCCGTCCTTCTCTTTCGCGCCTTCGCTGACTACGATGACAGAGAAGTTTTTCCCGGTCCTGTCACGCTGCTTGACTTTTTCAACCACGTAGCTCAGGTCATAGGGAATCTCAGGGATAAGAATCACATCCGCACTGCCTGAGAGCCCGCCTTCAAGCGCAAGCCATCCGGTATGACGCCCCATGACTTCGACCACCATGACGCGGTCATGGGAATAAGCGGTCGTATGAATTTTATCGAGACCGTCGACAATGGCTTCAAGCGCCGTATTGTATCCGAAAGTGACATCCGTCGCCGGCAGGTCGTTGTCGATTGTCTTAGGGACGCCTACTACAGGAACGCCCTTCCGCTTGAAATCCCTCGCGCTTGTAAGTGTTCCGTCACCGCCGATGACAATCAGCGCATCGACGCCTTCTTTTTTCATGTTTTCAATAGCCACGTCGGAGACATCCTCGTTGGCGTATGAACCATCGGGCTTTTGGACGCGGTAATTGAAGAGATTATCCTTGTTGGAGGATTTGAGGAGTGTCCCACCCCTGTGTTGAATGCCTGAGACCGTGTCTGTGTTCAATTCGATGAAGTCGTTATCATAAAGTCCGGAATATCCCTTCACATAGCCGATGACTTCGAGATTGTATTTATTGATCGCCGCTTTCGTGATGCCGGCGATGACAGCGTTCAAGCCGCTGCAATCTCCTCCGCCCGTCAATATTCCGATTTTTTCGATAGGTTTCATAAAAAGCCTCCATGGTTTATGATTTCATTAGTATTGTATCCCTATAGAGCGCAAAACTCAACAATATCGCCTTTATGAAAACGCTTTTTCCCCGGGAGGGCCATATTCGCTGATTTCGCCCCTTTTTTCGCAAAATGAGCGACGAACAGAAAAAATTTTGTTATAATCGTGTTGAGGTGAAGAAAATGCTCACAATGGACGATATCATCCGGGAAGGACACCCCAGCCTCAAGAAGGAGAGCGCCCCGGTATCCTTGCCGCTAAGTAAAGAAGATAAACGCATCCTGAAGGACATGCGGCAGTTTTTGATCGACTCGCAGGATGAAAACACTAGGGAACAGTACGAACTCCGCGAAGGCGTCGGACTCTCCGCCGTACAGATTGATCATCTCAAACGCATGATGGCCATCCATACCCTGGATGAGAAGTTTGAAACCCTCCACGACTATCTCATGGTCAATCCGAAACTCATCAGCCATTCACAGGAGAGGACATACCTCCCCGGCGGCGAGGGATGCCTCAGCGTGGACAGGGAGGTCGAAGGACTCGTCCCCCGCTACAAGCGCGTGCGCGTGCGCACCTATCTTTACCACCCGGAGAGTGACACGCTTGAAGAGACCACACTGCGGCTGCGGGGGTTCATCGCCATCGTCTTCCAGCATGAACTCGACCACTTGAACGGGGTGTTGTTCACATCCCGGGTGCACACCTCCCTTGAAGGTATAGAACCCATAGAATTCAAAATTGAAGAAGAAAAACAGGAGAAGGAGGTTTCACAATGAAACTGTTCATCGACACCGCCAATGTAGAGCACATCAAAGACATCGCCGAGATAGGCATCATAAGCGGCGTCACGACCAACCCCTCGCTGATTGCCAAGGAAGGCAGGGACTTCAAAGAAGTGATTGAAGAAATCACTGACATCGTCGACGGCCCCATCAGCGGTGAAGTCATCGCCTTGAAAGCCGACAAGATGATCGAAGAAGCCAGGGACATCGCCGCCATGCATCAGAACATGGTTGTGAAAATCCCCATGACGAAAGAAGGATTGAAAGCAGTCAAAACCCTCAGCGAAGAAGGCATCAGAACCAATGTCACGCTTGTATTCAGCGCCAATCAAGCGCTGCTTGCGGCGCTGGCGGGGGCCACATACGTCAGCCCCTTCGTCGGACGGCTGGACGACACCCTTCAAGACGGCATTGAAGTGGTAAGCCACATCCGCGACATCTACGACATGTATGGACTGGATACTGAAATCATCAGCGCCAGCATACGCCATCCGAAGCACCTCGCAGATTCCGCGAGAGCCGGAGCCCACATTGCCACAGTCCCCTATAATGTCCTTTTGAAAGCGTTCAACCATCCCCTCACGGACAAAGGCATCGACTCTTTCCTGAAGGACTGGGAGGAAGCGTTCGGCAAAAAATAACATCCACCCCTTGCCCCTTCTCCGAGGCGCAAGGGGTTTTTAATGCCCCAGGAAAAAAGCGCCCTAAAGGCGCTCGATACGGTCCTTGATGCGTGGATGGCTCAGGTAGAGACGGGCAAAGGCAGGATGTATCTTCGAGGTCTCGACCGTCTTTTCAATCTTCGCAAGCCCTTCCTTCAACGCCATTGCGCGCCCCTTCCTCTTCGCATAGGCGTCAGAAGCATACTCCTGGCGATGCAACAGCCTGATCAGACACTGCTGAAAGACCTGATAGATGAGATAATACCCGAAGAGCGCACTCAGATGCCGGGTATAGAAATCCCCCGGCAACAGCCGGCTGAGAAAGCCGAAGCCCACTAAGAATGCCAGCGCGACTGAAAAATACCCCACACGCATGCGGAGGTGTTTCAGCGTCTCATGGCCTTCTTCATGCAGGAAGATCCCTTCGACCTCGGCAAACGAGAGTCTCGCGAGCAGCTGCGGTGTGACGAGCAGACGTTTCCGTCCCAAGAAACCAATCAGCATCGCATTCATACCCAGGCGGGCTTTGCTGACAATCATATAGACTGACTCGGAGAACGCGCTTCCAACAAGACCGCTCCTATGTTCATAAGGGACCAGAGTGACACGACGCTTCAGAATTCGGAAATGAAACTTCGCGAAAATGAAGACAGCGCCGGCAATGAAGACAGCCAACGCCAGGAAAAAGAGCCAGGGCGTCATCAAGTGAAAGAATACAAAATGAGATGCGACGATAAAGACGAACGCTACGGCGAGAAACACCACATTCATCATCCCGTGGAAAAGACCGAGGCAGTACACCTCGGTCGCAGTCGTTAATGCGAAGAACGCTATAAAACCTCCAAACAAGGCCTGAGGGTTATCTCCCAAGCGCCACGCCAGAAGCGAGGCGACGAGCGCAAGCACCGCAAAGAGCCGTAGAAACAAAGCGCGGTATCTTTTCAGTCCCTCTTTAGCGTAACGCGCATTCAGCGCATGCAGGAAGGCCTCAAAAACCAAGACAGCTATACTCAGAACGAACAGCGCCCAGAACAGCACAGCGTCACTCTCCGATGATCTTTATGAGCACGCGTTTTCTACGCTTGCCATCGAACTCGCCATAGAAGATCTGTTCCCAGGGTCCGAAATCCAATGCGCCCTCCGTGATTGCCACGACAACCTCACGGCCCATGATGGAACGCTTGAGATGCGCATCAGCGTTATCCTCGGCCTTGTTGTGATAGTATTGGCTGTGCGGCTTCTCCGGAGCAAGCTTCTCCAGCCAGTCCTCAAAATCCTGATGCAGTCCGCTTTCATCATCGTTGATGAACACACTAGCGGAGATATGCATTGCATTGACCAGCACGAACCCTTCTTTCACACCGCTCTCCTTAAGGGCCTTCTCCACATCCGGCGTGATGTTGATCAGTTCCCTTCTTCGATCGGTATTGAACACAAGCGTCTGACGATAAGAACGCATAGCGATTCCTCCTTATTGTATATTCTGCAGCCCCCCGAGATACCTCCGGGCGACTTCGTAAGCTTTTTTATAACAGCGTTCGCTCTCCAATGCTTTGATATAGACACGCGTCGAAAGAGATATCATCAAGAAATCACGCTTCGCAAACGCCCTGTCCACGACATCCTTGAAAGCTTTTAAAGATGAGCTGCCCGTGGAACAGGCCTCCCTTATCGCTTTCGTAAAAGCTATATCGAGCTTTCTCTGCAAGGGATGCGCTATTTCATAGGTTCCCTCAAGGTCCTCATGCCTTCCCAGCATATAATAAGCATGCAGTTTCAGGATGTAATATCTAGAAGCGGGGTAATGGAATTGTTCCAGAACCTCCAAAGCGTTCTGCGGATCATTGTTGATGAGATAATAACGGGCGCGGTTCATCCGGGTGAAGAGATAAATATCATACAGCCCCGAGCGTTTGGCGTACTCGATGGTTGAAGCATGCAATGCCTCGAACTCTTCAAAGCGATGCAAATAAACCAGTATAATCTGCTTCAAGGCTTTTGACTTGTGACTTCTGATGAGATTGGCGTAGGATTCGAAAGTATCGATCGATTCATTGAGAATGGCCAGTGTTTTATGAAAATTACGATAATCGTCTATGAGAAGCTTGGCCTTCATATGAAGCACTAAGGCACGAAGATGCTTGTCACCTAGCTTTTCGAGCGCCCTGTCCAGATACGCGATTGCATCCTTCTCCTCATCATTGAAATAATGGTAGATACCGATGATGCTTGAATAGACGGGAAACCTTTCCTGACCCATATAAAAGGGCGATAACGTATTTACTGCCTGATAGAAGCGTTCCACATACACAGGCTGGTCGGCTGTAAAAGCACCGAACAGCATCCAAAGATAATAATCGGGATAGATTTCGCTGCGTTCAAAGAAATAGGCGTCTTCCAAAAGGGAGGAGAAAGCTTTCCCCATACGATTGAAATCATCATAGAGTATACCATGATAAAGCATCGAGCGGAGCGTCTCGAATTTCTCAATCTTCTTTTCATCATGCAGAAAAGGCGGATTCAGGACTTGACTCAATTGTTTGAACGTCTTTGGTCGCGTCTTCGAGACCTCGACATCGGCATCGGTGTAGAGGTCGAGCGGACGTGGCACATTGCTTTTCATAACATCACTCCAGGATGTTCCTTCCCTTTTGATTATGTCATGTATGCCCGGACAATGCAACGGGGTGGTTTGTGTAATGAACTTTTCACAAAGCATTCAAAGACATACAAGCACTTGCATGTGCTATAGTGTTATTGAGGTGGAAGACATGTTGGATATCGTCATGAAACAACAGAAGACCAAAAGATATATCATCTTTTTTCTCACTGCAATGATAGGCTTCTACGGACTATATCTATTCCTGGATGTTCTCGCCAATATAAGCCTGTCGCATATTTTCAATGAATGGGGGATTCCCCTCTTCATTCTACACCAATTCCTCAATCTCGTCATGGCGTTCTTCGCAGCAAGCATGATCTCCCTAAGCCACATCAATATGAAGCTGAACAGGCGCGAGCCGAAAGGAAGCACCTCCATCCCCTTCCTTTCATTCATATTCGGCCTTCTCACCTTCGGTTGCGCACCATGCGTCATCGCCTTCTTCTCGGCCATCGGCATCGCCTTCACGCCGATCATCTTCCCCTATGGCAATCTGCTGTGGAAAGTCATTCTACTCGTATTGCTTGCAGGCGGATGGCTCTGGATCCTCTACAGCATCCAGCACAACACCTGCAACGTCCAATATTCTCAAAAAAAGAAGCCGATCGACTGATCAGCTTCTTTTTTTATAGGCCAGGGCCTCTTCTAAAGGCAGGGGGCGAGCAAGGTGAAATCCCTGGGCGTATCTGGCGTGGACACTTCTCAGATACGCCATATGTTCAGCGGTCTCGACCCCTTCGGCGATGACATCGAAGCCAAAGGCTTCTCCGAGGCTGACAGAAGATTGGATGATACGCTTCCCATCCTCGGTGGATTGCAGGAAATACTTGTCGGTTTTCACAAAATCCATAGGCATCGCATGCAGACGTTTCAATGATGAATACCCGCTTCCGAAGTCATCGAGAGCGATTTTGAACCCTGCCCCTCTGACCTTCTTTAGTTGTTTTCTCAGCGTTTCGAACTGGCTTGTGAAGTCAGTCTCGGTCACTTCTATGACAATGGACGCCGGATCGACATCCTCCTCTTCAGCGCGTTCGATGAGAACATCTAGACATGCGCTTCTGTGAATCTGCGGGACACTCACGTTCAACGACATCCATACATCTTCTCCATAGACCGCTTCAAACCGTTTCTTATCCTTCATGGCCTGTCGGATCAGGAAAGCATCCACTTCTTTCATGAGGCCATGCTTTTCCGCAAGCGGGATGAATCGTGCAGGCGAAGGATTCGAGAAATCCTCATTCCACCACCGCATCAATGTCTCGAACCCGCGCACCGCGTTTGAACCGACTTCAAAGATCGGTTGATAGTAAAGCGTCAGCCGGTCGTTTTGAAGATCGGCCTTGAACGCTTCAAGCATCTCATATTCGCCACGGACCTCCGACTTCATGTCCGTGTGATAAACCATGTATGCATTATTATATTCAAACGCTTTTTCATGTGCGATCTGGGCGTGCTGATAGATTGTTTCCGCATCACTCCCATGCTCCGGATAGGCGCTGACGCCGAGGCGGGTCTCAAAGATGACACCGTTGGAAAAAGCCTCCTCGCATGTGTCGATGAACGACTGTAGAAAAGCGGTGAAATCCCCCTCCATGGATTTATGAGAGAGAAACACGAAAAACTCGCTGTCTATCAGGGCGAATACGCCATCCCACTTCGCCTTCAGACGCTTTCTGATGCCTTGCAGGGATTCTACATATTTGTCCGGCGAATGAAACTCGTTGAGATAGGCTTTATTCGTGATCTTCGTGTAAAGCGTCTGGAACGGTACATCGCCGGCGATCAGCTGGTTCATCTTCTCAATCACGAACGTCTCGCTAGGAAGGGCGCTCTCCTTGTGGAAATAGCGCAGACGGTCCTTCTCCTGTTCCAACGCCTTGAGTTCCGAGAGGTCCCTCTGAATAGCGACATAGCATATGACTTTACCGCGGCGGTTCCTCAACGTGTGAATCAGAAGCTCTTTAGCATAGAGGTCACCGTTCTTCTTCTTGTCCCATATCTCACCCTGCCAGAAATCCTTCTCTTTCAAGTCCCGCCACATGTTTCTGTAAAAATCCTCGCCGTGTACGCCGGACTTGAAAACATTCGGATATTCACCGCGGAGTTCATCCTGTGTGTACCCGCTCATCTTCTGCAGCTGGTCATTGACATAGAGGATGCGGTTCTTTTCATCACTGATGAGCACGCCGTCGTTCGTGCTTTCAGCCAGGGAAAGCGCGACGCGGAATGCCGCACGGTATCGCCCCGACATAACATAGAGCTGCAAGAACGCAATCCCTATAAACAAAGCCGGCGGCAGAAGGGCTGACCATTCCCAGAGACCCAATGCGGCGCCTGAAAGCACTATTAGAAGAGAGAGGACAAACAGAATCAAAGCCATTGTCGCTAGTTTCATCCAGCGATTGTGGAAAGCGAGCATCAGTAATTTCTCCTTGAAGGAATAACCCCGCGGACGCCACCGCGCGGCTTTTGCACATCACCTTTATAGCGGGGGATGAGATGAATGTGAAGATGAAAGATTGTCTGACCCGCAGCCTCTCCTGCGTTCACGCCGATATTATACCCATCCGGACCATAAAGCGCATCGATTCTCTCCTTAAGCGTTACTAACGCCTGATGGGTAGCGGACAATTCATCCCCGTTCATATCGAAATACGTCTCGACATGTCTTTTGGGAATGATCAATGCATGCCCCTTGCTCACAGGGTAAGCATCATATATGGCATAAACCAGTTCATTCTCATAGAGAATGTCGCGTTGCATCTTGCAAAAAGGGCATCCCAATCCGCTTCACCTCTCAATAGATCACTCTCTGAGTGATATCGATTATTTCTTCTGTGAGCTGATAAGCATCCTTATATCGTCTTGAGGCCGTATAGATAGAGACAAGATAGTCATATGCGGTCCGCATCTCGATATAAGCTTTATCAAGCCGTGCGGTCTCGTAAAACTCCTTGAGCGTATCCTCATAGGAAACGCCACTGCAGTAGGATCTGATAAAATCTATCCCCTGATAATACAGCGCATTTCGTGCATCCGCAGGCGCATGGCTTGTAGAGCGCGAGGAAGTGCATTCCAGGGCTTTTTCATAATCAGACTTCTCCATATGTAAAAGGCCCCGCTAATAATCGACACGCACATTATCGCCGCCTGCGTAGTCTAACATCTTTAGCGCTTTAGACGGTGCGTTCTGCAAATAATAATAAATCGCATACTGCACATACAGGTTTGATTCGAGGTAGCTAAGGTCGTTTCTGCGCGCGAAACTTATCCCCTCCTCAATAGCCGTTTCAACCCCATCGAAACGGGCCGCTTTCATGGCATTCATGGAGATGAGCACCTGGCAATGCTTAGCGCGCACATTGTTCTTAGTCGCCTTGAATAGACGTTCCGCTTCTTTCAAATACCTGTTGGAGTACGGGATATGATACGTCTGCGCATAGAGGTTCCCGATAAGGTAATGCAGGAGTGCAGTAAAAGCATCATCTTCAGAGATGGAAAGAGCCCGTTTGTAATAATCAAGAGCAGAATCAAAGTCATTATTTAGAAAATCGTAAGCTCCTCGGAATGTATAGTATCGTCGGCGTTTGACGGGCTCGAACAAAGGTGCAACCACATCAAGTTCACCGACAGCGCTTTGCATGATTTCCCCTTCAAAAGGAGGGATGAAAGTCCTAAACGCCAGTTTAAGCAACAGATGATCAGCCATCCAGAGCGAACGGCTGAAATCATAGTCATATGACTCTAGACGCTCGTATTGACGCTCGATTTCCTTGATGTCCAGATAAAGGATTGCGTTTTCAATGCTTCGGATGCTCTCCTGAAGACGTGCAAACTCTGCTTCATCAATGTCTACATCGATATCAAGCACGCGGTAAGGCGCGATAGGATTTTCTCCGTAATCGGGGTCCGCGCAAGTTCTACCTTGCGTAGATGCGCATGGGAAAACCCCACACGGGGAGCGAGGGATCGCAGGGTCTCCTGTTTCCTGACACGCAGCAACCTCACGACGACGCCGAACATGCGCCGCGTTTGCGGCGCATTGAGACGATGAACAAATTCCTTGGAGAAGGTCATCTCATCCGTTTCCCTTTCTTTCTTTCAGACTTTTCACACGCGGAAACAAAAGCAAAAGGCCATGGAACATGATGGCGCTCACGAAAGCGATGGTCCCGAGCTTGCCGCCGGAACCGGTGAAATAGGGGGCGCTGAAAACGAAAATCAAGCCGAACATCAAGCCGCCGAGCATGATGAAGCGCTCATCCTTCAACCTCTCCGGAGAGCTCATCCCGACAAAGGAAGCCCCGAATGCCGCGACCGCCAGCGTACCTCCGAACGACCCGAAGACAATCGGCAGCACGAGACCTGAGAGAAGCCCAATGAAACCACTCGCAAAGACAGGGCCGCGGGTGAGACGGATGCTTATCAAGTACGTGAGGACAGCACCGAGGACACTGGCGACGACAAGTGCGGCGCCTTCCTGGATACCATAACGATCACCGGCTAGGAATCCGCCCTCGAATATGAGCGGTATGAAAAGTGCGGGGGTGAAAGCGATGGTCCCGAGCTTGCCGCCGAAACCATTCATGACATCCTTGGTCACCACGAACACCATTGAGGCGATAAGGGCGCCGATCATAAAGGGGAACACGCCGAAAAGCGCGTGGGCACACATTCCGAAAAACGACCCGCAGAAGACGGGAACGCCATAGGACGGCACCAGAAGCGCCGCAAGGACGCCGATAAGCCCTGAAGCGACCACCGCCCCGGTACCGGCGCCCTGGATGATGAGATATGTCAGCACAGCGCCGATGAAAGTCGCTATGAAATCATAGGACGCAGGTCTGGAAAACAGAAAGTATGAATTGGATGTGTTGAGCGCTTGATTGAACTCCCGTACCAGCACATATGCAAAAAAGGCCACAAAAGGGAGGAAAACAATGAAAGCAACCAAGTGTTCTGACAAGGCGTTCAATAATGTGAAGAACAGAAGAATAGAACTTGTGAGTACAAGAAGAAAGAAGCCTATTATCGGTCGCGGCCGTGATCTAGATAACACCCAGTGACCGCCCCGCTTTCTCAAAAGCTGAAATCGCTTCATCGAGGTCTTCACGGGTATGACTGGCGCTGATCATCACGCGGCAGCGTCCCTTGCCTTTGGGCACAGTGGGATATACGATGCCTGAAACGAATACCCCTGCTTCAAGAAGGGCTTTGGAGAACTCCAAGGTCTTCGCTTCCTCGCCTATCATGACAGGCGTGATGGGCGTTTCACTGATGCCAGTGTCGAACCCCAGCTTTTCAAGGTTCTTCTTGAAATACTTCGCATTCTCCCAGAGCTTGTCAGTATATTCTTCGCTTTCCATAAGCATCTTGACCGATTCTATAGTTGCCGCCGTCGCGGCCGGTGGCAGCGCCGTGGAGAAAAGTAGCGGACGGGCGCGATGAAGCAGCCACTCTTTGACACGCTTTTTGGTCGCGACATAGCCGCCGACCACCCCGATGGCCTTGGAAAGCGTGCCGACGATGAAATCGACTTCGCCGTGCAGCCCGAGATGATCGACAGTCCCGCGGCCGCTTCTTCCCAGGACTCCGCTTCCATGGGCATCATCGACATAAGTGAGCGCATCGTATTGTTTAGCGAGCTCGACAATCTTCTCGAGCGGAGCGAGATCGCCATCCATGGAAAATACACCGTCGGTTATGATCAATACATTGCGATAATCATCGCGGCGTTCTTTCAGAATGCGCTCGAGATCATCAGTGTCGGAATGCTTGTAGACGGCTTTGTCGGCTTTGGATAGACGCACACCGTCGATGATCGAAGCATGATTCAACTCGTCGCTGATAATCAGGTCGCCCTTTTCCACAATTGCCTGGATGACACCGATATTGCAGTTGAGGCCGGACTGGAAGGCAACGACCGCTTCTTCCTGCTTGAATTCCGCGAGCAAATCCTCCAGTTTTTCTATCAGGTCCTGATTGCCTACAATAGTCCTGACCGCGCCGGCCCCGGCGCCGTATTCATCCACAGCCTCTTTCGCGGCACGCATCACGCGGGGATGTGTGGCGAATCCGAGATAATTATTGCTGGAGAGGTTTATGACCCTGCGGCCATCCAGCTCGATGACATGATCGCAAGGACCGTGATTGACGGGAAGTTCACGATATACACCGTCGTCCTTCAGTTTCTGAACCTTTTCGTCCATGAATTTCCATTTATGCATAGTCATCCTCCTCAGGAGTCAGAAGTATTTTTCCACTGTCTCCGCTTCCCATGATCTCTGCAGCTTTATTGGCTTCCTTGAGCGGAAGCGTGTGGGTGATGATCTTATCAAGATGCAGCAAGCCTTCATCGATGAGACGCCGGACCTCATGCCAGGTATCGTAGATCCTCCGGCCGACAACACCATAGATTTCTATCCCCTTGAACACCACATCATCCGCCAGATTGACCTCGATGTTCTCAGCGGGGATGCCCAAAAGACTCATGCCGCCGCCCGGCTTGACATACTTGAACGCCTGCTGGATAGCGGATTTATTGCCGCTGAACTCTCCGACCACATCGACACCTCGGCCATCGGTTTCGGAAAGGACGCGCTCGATGACATCTTCTTCTTTCGGGTCGATGACCACATCGGCTCCCAGATCGGCCGCCATCGCTTTTCGTCGCGGATTGATCTCTATACCGATTATCTTCTTAGCGCCATAGGCTTTAGCGACGTCTATACCCATCAGACCGAGGGGGCCGCACCCGACAATCGCCACAGTACGGTCTTTCACAGGAAAATGAGCCATGGTGTGGACGGCGTTTCCCAAAGGCTCCTGCACAGACAGATGCCTCGGATCTGCATTCTCATCATTCACGAAACAGTTCATCGCAGGAATCTTGACGTATCCGGCGAAGCTTCCGTCCGTGTCCACGCCAATAATCTCAGTGTTCTCGCAAATATGCCCTTCACCACGAAGGCAGAACTCGCATTCACCGCATATGATATGGGTCTCGGCGCTGACTATATCCCCGACGCGGACACCTTCAACATCATCAGCTACCTTCAATACCTCACCACTGAACTCATGGCCTACGATCAAAGGGAGGTCCAGCTTTTGTCGAGCCCAATCATCGTAAGCATACAGATGGTAATCCGTTCCACAAAAAGACGCCGTCTGGACCTTGATGAGAACTTCACCTTGTTGTAATCCTGTAGATATCGTCTTTTTCTTGATTGAGAATCCTTCCTTCGGTTCATCCTTGACGATAGCGGTCATACGAAGCGTTTCCGTATCCATGACAAAACCCCTTATCAATTTTATGTAGCGCTTACACTTCGTCATTATAACATATAGCCTAAGCAAAAAAAGTTGCGTTTATACAAAAAACACCGGGCATGAATGCCCGGTGCAAAAAATGAAAAGAGGTCCGAGAGATTGTGTTGAGAAAATCATCCCTTATACTTCCCTAATCCGCCGCTTCTAATGTCATTATGCACCCATTATTGAAAAAATACAATAGAGGAGCGGTAGTTTACAAGTGTTTTAAAATTCCCTTTAAAGGTTCGGGCTTACAATCGCTTTCATGCATGTCCCTGTCGACGGATTGGAAAAAATGCAGTTTCGCGGTCGCATAGGCTTTCGAACACTCCTCTTCCATCTGGTAATAATAGAATAATAAGGCGAACGTGAAGTACCGGACATGAAGATGCGGTATATGGTGTATGGAATCAAGCACTGTCTCAGCTTCGCTGTCCAGATTCTCTTCTATCTCGCCTGCATAGTAATGACAAAGGCGGGACGCTGAGTAATAGAGATTATATTCAGGGTGGGACTTATGGGATTCCATCGCTTCAAGCGTCTTGCGCATCCGCTCTTTTTCTCCGAGATGGTAGGCGATGATTCCCTCGTAGAACAGGATCTTCGGTGTCTTTCTGCGCACACGGCCTAGATGGTATTTCGTCCAGGAGAGCGCCTGATTGACATATGCGGCGTACGCCAGCTGCAGTTTTACTTTGTCAGAAAAGATCTGCATCAGGTCTTCATTCCCATTCAAAGTCTGCCTGATGTGTTGAAGCAGATGACTGCCTTCTTCTGTATTACCCAGGTCGATGTGCTTCTTCACAGTCAAAATATCCACCTGGATCTTCCTTTCCACATTGTCCAGCCGTTGATGAGAACGGCTCGCCCTCTCAGCATTCTTCAGACTCTGATAGTTCTTGAAAACAGCGTCGTAGGCAAAGGCTAGATAGGAGAGCGAAAGCGCATGAAAATATCTATTCTCTACAGTGTCCTTGCTCAGATTGAAATAATAGGCGGCTTCCACATAGATATTCCTGTAGAAGAACGCGATCCCTCTCAGCGTGTTGAATATCTGGCGCTGCGTGTGGGAAAGATGCTCGTAGAAATCCTCTAAGTCCCTCAGGACAGCGGCGCTATAGTTTCCTTTGACCATGATCCTGTATGCTTCCAGGACCAAAAGGTATTCCACACGAAGCGGCGAGCGCAGAAGCTCACCGGCATGACGCTTGAGGGCACGATAGTGCATTTGTATGCTGCGGGCGTTGCGGTAATACAATGCTTCATAGAATGAATCAATCGACCTGCGACGCTCCAAAAGTTGTTCTTCATCCGTATGAAACGGAACATCAACAGCGTTGAAAAGCAGTTCCAATGTATCGATATTCGGTGTGACCTTGCGGTTTTCAATATCGCTGATGACCGGGTGCACAATACTGATAGCGCGCGAAAGCCCCCTCAGTGAATACCCTTTCCGTGTCCTGTGGTTCTTGAACATTCTTCCGAGTATTTTAAGATTATCCTTCGGATAAGACACTGCTGTCCCCTCCCCTAGTTAGCATTGATCCAGCTGATGATATCATCACGTATATGAGAAGCCCGACTTTCATTCAACACCTCATGCCTGGCCCCCTCGACAGGCATGACAGTGACTTCGGCTTTAGTATTCTCCTTATAGACTTGGGCCAGTTTTTCAATCGTCTTCATATTCCTGCTCAAAGGGTCGTCACGACCGGACACAAAAAGCAATGGGATTGAAGGGCTCTTGACAATCTCCTTCTTTTTATTGACCTTGGAGAGCATCCTGAAGAACGCACGATAGAACATGCTGTTATAGACGAAACCAGCGAGCGGGTCATCCCGATAGGCCTCCTGAACTTCCTGGTCATGCGAAAGCCATGCATGAGGATTCTCCTCATTAAAACCAGCACTGACATTCCTGTTCATCAACCTGTAGACGAAACGGTTTCGCTCCGGCAGTTTTTTGAAAAGCCCCGATCCCCAGGCGAGTGTCCACATGATAAGCGGCATGAATCTATACCTGGGAAGCGTGCCCATGATGACCGCTCTTTTAACGTATTCCGGATTCTTCTGCAGATAACGACGAAGAATCAAAGAGCCCATGCTGTGACCGACCACACTCAGATCCTTTATCTTTTCTCTTTTCACAATATAATCGTGAACCTCTTCAACATCCTCCGCCAGGACATCGAAAGTATCCCCGGGCCCGAAAAGGCCGAGCTCTTCTTCGCTCTCGACAGTATTGCCGTGCGCGCGATGATCGTGCAAGTAGACAACAAAACCCATATCAGCCCAGCTGGAGGCAACCTCATGATATCGACCGGAGTGTTCCCCCATGCCGTGCAGCAGATGAATGACACCGGCTCTATCTCCTTCAGGGGCATACCTTCTTAAAAACAGCCGCCTGGAATCCCGTGTTTCAATGACTTTTGTCTCGTTCTTTTTCATAGAATGGCTCCCGGAAGAAATATTTGTTCAATTTAATTATATCATACAGAACGCCTTAAACAATTCATTATCCTCCCTTTGTCATGTTCATGACAAATTGTCAAGTGCTGTGTTATAATAATCTGGAAACAAAAATATTTAAAGGATGTATGGACATGAGAAATCTACTCTTCGTAACCACGCTCTTCCTGACTGTTTTTTTATTGATCGGATGTGAGGACACTCCTGCTGAAGAAGAGCACGACACACACGATACATTGGATATCTACTACATGAACGACCTCCACGGTGCCTTGACACCGGACGAAGGCGGCATGGGGATGGCAAGAGCGGGCAACTTCCTCATCGATGAAAAAGAACAGAATCCTGATTCCACACTGATCCTCGCCGGCGGCGACATGCTTCAAGGGACATTGATCTCCAACCATTTCTACGGGGAGAACACGACCAAGATCATGGACAAGGTCGGTTTCGACGCTGCGGCGGTTGGGAATCATGAATTCGACTGGGGATTGGAAAAGGTCACGCGCTATTATACAGACAATGCTGACGCATACCAAGCTGAACATGACTTTCTTGCCGCCAATATTGTCTATGAAGGAACCGATACTATCCCCGAAGGCATCGAACCCTATGCAATGTACGAACGTAGCGGTCTCAACATCGGTATCATCGGCGCGATCGGATACGGGCTGGAATCCTCAATTCTCGCCCCTATGGTGGAAGACTGCGAATTCAAGGACCCGGTGCCCATCGCCGAGGAGAAGGCTGAATATCTGCGGTCTGAAAAAGGCGCCGACATAGTGCTTCTTCTCACGCACGCCGGACCGGACGATCTGAACACAAGGGTCTCCTTCTTTGAAGAGGAAGCACGCATAGATGCGATATTCAACGGCCATACCCACCAGGAGCGCATCGACTATCTCGGCGATATGCCAGCAATTGAGTCCGGCAGCAACGCCGAGCTTATCGGGCATGTTCAATTCACCCTGGAAGATGGTGAGATTCAGAACGCAGTCGCAAACAATCTCGATGAAAACGATGACAGCCGCTTCGACACCCCGCATCCGGATGTCACCGCCATCATTGATGACTACCGGCAGGAAATCGACCATCTATTCGACCCGGTGACACAGGCCGACGGTAACCAAGAGCGCTGGCATCTGGCCGACTGGATGGCCCGGATCATGAAAAAATCTACGGACGCGGATGTAGGCATCCACAACTACGGAGGCACGCGTGATAACATCAGCGACGGCGATGATCTGTCCATAGCGAAACTCTACGACATCTTCCCCTTCGACAACCCCGTTGTCACCTCGGAGGCCCCCGGCCATATCATCCAGGATCTTATGGACAGCAACAACTACGCCGCAAAAGTTGATATCGACCCGGATGAGACCTATAAGATCGCAACCAACAACTATATCTTCCACAATGAAAGAAACAGTCTCGAAGCCCTCTCGGAGAATATCATCCACAAGGAGTTTGAAATGTTCGAACTTGCTGTAGGAATACTCGATTGGAAAGCCGATACCTACGGGCGTTTCGACACCACTGATGCAATCGACCTCGGATATTACGACACATGGTTCGACCCGGAAGACCCATTGGAGATCGAATAATGCCAGGCAACAAAAAAAGCCGGAATTTCCGGCTTTTTATATGCGCTGAACGCTTTGAGCTCATTTTGGAGGTCCCGGCCGGATTCGAACCGGCGATCACGGAGTTGCAGTCCATTGCCTTAGCCACTTGGCTACGGGACCTTACAGCCCAGTATATCGTAACATATTACAGGGCTTTGTCAAGGTATCAAAGGCATGTCAACCCTGGGGAGGCCCTTCGGTTCTTTCAGGGTTTGAATCCTGCCATTCATCTTCCGGGGAACTTTCCGCCTTGCCTTCAAAATACTTAAGTGCAATCCGTTGCAGACCCATCATTATAAAAGCGAAACTCACACCGATCAGACCAAGCCAGAAGACCACCATGCCTGTGTCGGCCTGTTCCCTCAGTCGATAGACAAAATAGGATGTGATGCCGAAACGTACTGCTCTGGAGAAAACCGCCGAGAATACAAACGGTTTGAAGTTCATTTTGGCAATCGCAGCGGTGAAGACTATGAGGAAAAAGGGGAGCGGTGTCATCGCGAAGATGAAAATGGCCCAGAAACCATAGCGGTCGAAAAGCTTTTTAGCACGTTCCCGCTGTTTTTTGCTCACCATTCTTTTATAGAAACGGTTATCCTCTTTAGCGAGAAAGAAATAGACAAAGATGGCTCCGATTGTATTGGCGGTGACGAGATTCAATGTGAGAAGCCACCAACGTTCGGGGCTGCTCAATATCAGCGGAACGAGGAGAAACTCGACCCCCGCCATGGGTGTGATCGTCTCGAAGATGGAATAAAAAAACAAGCCGATTTCGCCGAAACGGATAAAGAACTCGATGACGGCCTGAAAAAATTCCGTGACGATATCAATAACTGTTGTTTCTGCATTCGTAAGTAGTCTTATCATTGATCTACACCCCTACAGCTAAAAACAAAGTGCGTCAGCAAATCCCCATCCCTTGCTTTAGGATATTATAGCACACTTTAGACATCCCAACAATTTAATCATAGAATACAATGAACAATTTAAAACGTTAAATCAAATGCTTGTGATTTCCTCTTTCACCGAATAAAAACCTGATAACATCCGGAACCCTTTCGGCCCACGCCTTCTCATCGTGTTTTGCCTTTTCAATCACACGGAATACATATCGTGATGCAGAAAACTTCTTTCGCAAGGCACTGTCGACGGACTTATTGGCGGAAAGATACATTTCAGGACCACGGACAGCCTTCTCCTCCGTCCCGACATCCATGTAGAGCCTCCTTACTCTAGAAACATCGTAACGCTCAATATCATCCATCAAAGACTGCAGTGAAACGAAATAGGCTCCGGAAAGACACGCAGCCCGCGAGAATGCATCATTCCTTTTCAACAGGGCATACAATGTAATCAAAGCTCCGAGCGACGACCCCATCATGCCGATAGCCTCCGCCCGGCGCGAAACATTCCATCGCCTTTCTATCCACGGTTTCAACGTATTGAAGAAATAATCGAGATACATATCGCCGTAACCCCCAAGGGTCTCCCCCGGGTAAAGATCCTCGACCGTGAAGCTGTACGGGGAATATTCGTCCACACGCCCAAGACCCCGTGCGCTCGATATGCCTACTATGACAACTTCCGGAAGGTCCGCATTATCTTGAAATGCCTCCATTATCTTCCAAGTATGACCGCTGAAACTATCCTCGGAGGAAAAAAGATTCTCTCCATCATGCGCATAAAGCACCGGATAAGGCGCGTTGCTCGATGTATACGAATCGGGAAGGCCCACATAAAGACACACCATTCTTCTGAGCGCTTCAGCGTAGAAACACTCTTTCCAATAATGCATCGAATCACCTCAATTCATATTATAACAAAGAGTGGGAAGAAAAACGTCACACATCAGGCGATGTGTGACGGTCAATACCAGGATGGTCGGGAAGACAGGATTTGAACCTGCGACCTCTTAGCCCCGAACCAAGCGCTCTACCAAACTGAGCTACTTCCCGTCTTTCTAAGAGTTCGAGTGGATGTGCGGACATCTCAAATAAAAAACTCTTGGACCAAGAGTTTTAAAGGCATTGAATGGTCGGGAAGACAGGATTTGAACCTGCGACCTCTTGGCCCCAAACCAAGCGCTCTACCAAGCTAAGCTACTTCCCGTCTGGCGCGCCCAAGAGGATTCGAACCCCTAACCTTTTGATCCGTAGTCAAACGCTCTATCCAATTGAGCTATGGGCGCTTTTCAAGCCTGTCGCAAAAGGATTATAACATACTCCATGGGCCTTTGCAAGGACAAAGAGCCGATGCGAATATTATCAAACTTACAGCCACTTGGCAAGAATTATTTCAAAACCACACAAGAATTATTTCAAAACCACATGCATTTGATTATGACATGCACCAATATCATGTAGTATGATATAATACAGTCAACATAATAATAGGAGGCATCGCAATGGAACAACTACTCAGTTTCACCGGCTTAATCTTCATCATTCCTGTCGCTTTGTTCGTCACTTTCAAAGGAAAGCATCTGCACCGTAATGAATACACTTACTACTGGACCGCCGGTGCCATCGCATTGGTTGCGACAGTGCTATCGCTCTTGTCACTAGCCGGTGCATTCGGTTTTGACCTGAGCCGCATACATCTCGTCTATCAGCTTTTCTTCCAGGGACACCTCACATTCTCACTTTTCGTGCTTGTCATGTTCGCCGGAGCATTCAGACACAAATCGAAGCCGAAAATAACCCTCATGCGCGTGCGCCGCGAAATGGCCATCCTCGGTTTCATCTTTCTAATCCCGCATGCAGCGTTTTTGCTCACGACAGCGCTCGGCGCCTGGAATCCGACAGGAACTATCGCGCTGCTGATCATGATCCCTCTGTTCATCACTTCGTTCCCCAGGATCAGAAAAAAAATGAATTCTAAGAAATGGCGCAGCCTCCATAAATGGGCCTACGCCGCCTATGCCTTCATCTACGCACATCTGCTGACTATCAATCTCATCGCTCAGGACGATGAATTGAGACATGTCCGTTTCTTCCTCTACTCGCTTATCTTCCTTGTATATGTATTGATGAAATACAATTACTATATCCTCCCTGAAAGAAAAGAAGCCTGAAATGCTTGTAAAATTTTCTGATGCATGAAGAACCCATCGCATACATGGGTTCTTTTTTTATATAAGCATTTTATTTGAAAAAAGTCCAAATTGTGAGACAATGACCATGTAAAACAAAAAAGGAGGTTTTTTCATGAACTTTGAACTACCGACCCTGAATTATGCATATGACGCATTAGAACCCTACATTGATGCCAAAACAATGGAGATCCATCACACAAAGCACCATCAGACCTACATCACTAAACTCAAGAACGCCGTAGAGGGCACCGGGCTCGAAAAGCAACCTTTGAAGGACGTTCTCGACAACCTTGACAATGTCCCAGAAAACATCCGCACCGCCGTCCGGAACAACGGCGGGGGCCATTACAACCACACGCTCTTCTGGGAGATTCTTCGTCCCGCAGACGACAAACAGGAAGTAGAAGGCGATTTGAAAGACGCAATTGAAAAGACATACGGCTCTGTCGAAGATCTCCAAAATGCCTTCGCCGCCGCCGCAAAAGGCCGTTTCGGAAGCGGATGGGCATGGCTGCTCGTTACTGAGGACAACGAACTCAAGATCACATCCACCCCGAACCAGGACGTCCCGTTCGATGAAGGCTGCCCCATCCTAGGTCTCGATGTCTGGGAGCACGCTTACTACCTGAAATATCAGAACCGCCGTCCCGACTATATCAATGCGTTCTGGAACGTTGTCAATTGGCGGAAAGTCGAGGAGTACTACCGCGACGCCTGCAAGTAAGATGCACATGATAAAAAATCAGGGGTTCAAATCCCTGATTTTTTTATGTTTTTTGCATGACTGTGTTATAATCGCTTAGGAGGCGATGATGTATGTATATTGAAACCAAGGACGCACCAGCTGCAATCGGCGCCTATTCACAAGGCGTGATGAAACGGGATACGCTCTACGTTTCCGGGCAGCTTCCCCTCACCACGGACGGAACCCTCAAGACCGACATCGAGGACGCCACACAACAATGTCTGAACAACGTGCTCGCCGTCGTGAAAGCTGCCGGATTGCGTAAGGAGGACATAGTCCGCTGCGGTATCTTTTTGAAGAACATGGAGGATTTCTCTGCGGCGAACGAGCTCTACGGCAGGTTTTTCGGCAATCATAAACCAGCACGTGCCGCCGTCGGAGTCGCAGCGCTTCCCAAAGGCGCCTGCATTGAAATCGATGCCGTGGCGGAAAGATAATTCTCATGGGCACTATCATCAACGCTGTCGCCGTCGTTATTGCGTCCCTTCTGGGAGTGACGTTCAAGAAAGGTCTGCCTGAACGCCTGCAGAGGACGGTATTGTTTGTCATGGGCCTTGCCATAGTGTCTCTTGCGCTCGGATGGTTCCTGTCGGATTTTCTGACCATCGAGGATGGCGCGCTCGTAACGTCGCATGAACTGCTCATTCTCGTATCATTGGTCGCTGGGACTCTCTTCGGGGAATGGCTGGATATAGACGGAAGATTCAAGCGTTTCGCCTATGGTATAGAAAAGCGCTACCATCTTCCGCCTCTCGCGAAAGGGTTCATCTCGGCGACGCTTATCTTCTGTGTCGGCGCATTGGCTATCATAGGTCCTATCCAGGAAGCGATCAGCGGTGAACTTACACCGTTGCTTGTCAAAAGCGGTCTTGATTTCATTACAGCCATGATGCTTTCGGCGGTGTTCGGCATCGGTGTCGCCTTCGCGGCTTTGAGTGTACTGCTCTATCAAGGAACGATATATATCGCCGCTTTGTTTGCGGGAATGTTCCTGACCGATGATATGATCACGGGGTTCTCCATGGTCGGAAATATCATCCTTGTCGCGATGGGGCTGCAATTCATGGAAATAAAGGAGACAAAAGTCGCGAATATGCTGCCGGCGCTTCTGATACCACCACTCTATTTTTTTTTCAAAGGTCTGCTATAAAGAGGACGAGCCAGTCAATGCTTCAGGCTCGTCCTTTTTTTTATTCTTCCGCTTCCTGTTTCGCTTCTTCAATGATTTCATCGATCAGATTGCCGGGGACTTCTTCGTAGCGCTCGAATTCACGGGTGAAATAACCGCTTCCCTGAGTCATGGCCTTGAGGTCAATGGCGTATTTCGTTATCTCTGCCTCGGGGATGTCCGCGGTGACTTTCTGACGGCCGCCTTCGAGGGGGTCCATGCTGATGACGCGGCCACGGCGCTTGTTGATATCGCCCATGACGTCGCCCACATAATCATCCTTGACGAAAATCTCCACTTTCATGATCGGTTCCAGAATAGTCGGGCTGCCGTATTTGAAAGCATTTCTCAAGGCTAGCTGGGCGGCCATCTTGAAGGATACCTCGTTCGAGTCCACAGGATGATGCTGTCCGTCGTAGAGCGTCGCTTTGACACCGATTACAGGGTATCCCGCGAGCGGTCCTTTCACCATGCCCTCTACAAGGCCTTTTTCAACTGCGGGGAAGAAATTCTTCGGCACGGCGCCACCGTAGACCTCTTCAGAGAACTCGAATTCGTTCTCGTTGGGGTCGAGGGGCTCAAAGCGTATATGGACAACGCCGAACTGACCCGAGCCGCCTGATTGTTTCTTGTGACGGCCTTCTGCTTCGGTCTTCTTCTTGAGTGTTTCGCGGTAGACAATCTTCTGGTCGACAGTATCCACATCAACCTTGAACATATTCTTCATCTTATCGAGGATGAAGTTGATATGTGTCATGCCCTGCCCGCCGATGAGAAGCTGTGCGGTCTCTTTGTTACGTTTCACCTCGAAGGAAGGGTCTTCAATGTTCAAGCGTTGCAGGACGGATGAAATCTTGTCCTCGTCCTGTTTTTGTTTGGGTCGGATGGCAACGTAGATGGTCGGCGAAGGAATCTCAGGGCCTTCGAAGATGACCGGATGTTTCGGGCTTGAGAGCGTGCTCCCTGTTGTAAGGCCCTCTATCTTTGTCACAGCACCGATGTCTCCGGCATTCAGAGTGTTTGTTTCAATCTGTTCCTTGCCTCTCAGCGTGAAGACTGTGTTGATCTTCGCAGGTTTCTTATTATCGTTTATCAGTACTTCATCGCCTGTATTCAAAGTTCCGGATATGACCTTGATCATATTGACAGATCCGATGAAGGGGTCGACCAGGGATTTGAACACGTAGGCTGAAAAGGGCTCGTTTGAATCAGTCTTGCGCTCTATCTCCTCGCCGGTCTTCACATCTTTGCCTTTCATCGGCTTGAGCTTAGCAGGCGAAGGCATGAACTTCGTGAGCATGTTAAGAAGTGTCTCGGTTCCTATGTCCGAGAGCGCGGAGCCTGCGATGATCGGTTTTAACTCACCATCGATGACACTTTGTCTAAGGCCTCCATCAATTTCCTCCTGTGTGAGCTCCTCACCGCTGAAATGCTTCTCGAGAAGTTCGTCGGATGTCTCGGCCACTGATTCGACAATCTGTTCACGTAGCTCATCCACTTTGTCTTTCAAGTCTTCGGGGATGTCCTGTGTTTCTGGTTTGCCGTTGTTATAGACATGCGCTTGAAGATCAACAAGGTTGACGTGGCCTTTGAAGTCCTCCGAGACACCGATTGGCCATGTAAAAGGCACGCATTGATAGCCGATGGCATCTTTAAGCTTATTGATGAGCTCCTCGTACTTCACGTTCTCTTTGTCCGTCTTGTTGATGAAGATTACCGTCGGAATATTCCGCTCGTTCAGTTCAAAAAGCAGCCGCTCAGTCCCTACCTCGATACCCTTTGTGGCATCGATGACGAGCACAGCGCCTTTGACGACCTCGAACGCCTGGTTGAATTCATTAACAAACTCCTCGCTCCCCGGTGTGTCCAAAAAGTTGAACTTGTATTCACCGTATTCAGCAGGAATGAGGCTTAACGCAACCGAAGTCTGGCGTTCCTTCTCCTCTGTCAGATGGTCGGAAGCCGTATTTTTTTCCTCGACAGACCCTTTCTTCTCTTTTGCTCCGCTGACATGCAGGGCAGATTCGAGAAGAGACGTCTTGCCGGAACCAAGATGGCCTAATACAGCAATGTTGCGAATGGAATCAGTCTCATACTTTTTCATTGATAAACATCCCTTCATTTGTAGGATTGTATAGCAAAAGCCTTATTCATTATAGCACAGCCGGCGAGCGTCAGGCAATGTTTTATGCCGGGCCGATGATAAAACTAAAGCAATCCCGCGGCCCGGAACACTGCAACAAATATGAACAGAGTAAAGACCGCCGTCGCCGTCGTCCATATGACAATCTGGGACGCGAGCTCCTCGTCACCATCAAGTCCCTGTGTAACCGCCACACTTGAAATTGCGACGGGTGAGGCGAACAGGGCGATAAGCGCAGCCCAGGAATTCTCGAACGGTATGATCGTCCGGAGAGAATAGGCGACGAGAAAGACCACAATCGGCACCACGATCAAACGACCTATCACACTGATAAGAAT
Source organism: Mollicutes bacterium (assembly GCA_003553945.1). Classification (GTDB taxonomy): domain Bacteria; phylum Bacillota_I; class Bacilli_A; order Izemoplasmatales; family Izemoplasmataceae; genus T1SED10-81. The sequence continues at coordinate 69,032 of PWEL01000026.1, forward strand.
CGGGTTTAGAAAAGCCTTGACCCTTTCCACCCTGAACTGGCCTCCGACTGCAATCAACGCCATGGGTGTCGCAGTATCCGATATGAGATCGAGCGTGTCTGGAACAACCACAGCATCCTCGAAAACCCCCCCTAGAGGAGCCCTTAAGGCAAAAGCGACCAATCCGGCGAAAATAGCGACCATCAGCGGATTCTTCATTGTTGTCTTCATCAGGTCCATGAAGGCATTCATGGAGAAACGCCCGCTTGAACCGTTAAGACGAAACACAAGAATCGATCCGAAATTGGCGATCGGCACCAAGAAAGCGTTGAGGATGACAAGGTTCCTGAGTGAATCCACACCGCCGATCCGCATGACAAGGGGAAAGCCGATCAAAACAAAGTTCCCTCGAAAGAAAGCCTGAAGCAGCACGGGCCTCTCGCGGGAGGCCGTGTTTCGCCACCTGAGAAACGCATAGGCAAGCAGCGTAACGACGAATATCGACAGCACAGCGAAGACGATGACTTCCCAGGCAATCTGGGTTATGCCTTCCATATCGGCAATCGTCACAAAAATAAGTACTGGAAGCGCCACATAGAATATATAGCGGTTCAAGTGCACGATGAATTCATCGCTCAAGAATTTCGCACGTAGAAAGTAACCTATAAGCGCCAGCACTAAAAGTGGAGCCAATGCGTGAAAAGCGAAGAGAAAGCTGTCCATAGGAAAATCCTTTCATAAAGAAAACGTCCAGACTTATTTTAACACAATCAGAGACTATGTTCAGAAAAAATTGTCCGGACTGCTCTTTATCAAAAAATTGACAGTAAAAGGGCGAACGTCTTATAGCCACAAAAAAAGGGCCTCTGACAAAGCCCTTTTCCAGTGACCATTCCGCTAAGCGATAGGGAACAGCGAAGGATCGGCTGCTTCAACGGGTTCTCCGAATGTAAACGCGATACCGAAAATGATGACAAAGAAGAGAACATAGGCTACAACATAGAAAATGACACCGATTATTGCGCCTATTCCGGCGTATTTAGCGTCCTTCGGACGGTCCTTGTTCCAGACAAGGAACAAAATCAGACCGACAAGGGGGATACAAAAACCCAATACTCCCCAACCTTTGTTGCCTTGCGGCGTTTGTCCGGCAGATTGCTCTGACATCTGTTTCATCCTCCTAGAAATAGTTTTATGTTACCATTCAAACTGACTGTTGAACCTGAAACACCACGTGCCTAGTATGAAGAAGGTTGCGGTTCATCGAAATTTCTTCGGTGTCAGAAGATGCAGAAGCATTAGAAACAGAACCGCTCCCAGAACAGAGAAAAACAGTCCCGGCCAGGAAAATGTACGGATGCCCCCGCCGAGAGTCCAGGAGGCTATCCAGCCACCGATCAGGGCGCCCACCAACCCTACAAATATATTTGAGAAGCACCCCATGCGGTCCTTATGTCCAGTGACAATGCTGGCGAGCCAGCCTACAATGCCACCAAAGATGATCCAGATAAGAATGTGCATATGACACTCCTTTTCTCATTCCTGCTGATTCATGTTGAGCGAGGACAGGCCTTCATATAGATCCGTGAAGCTCTTCTTTCCTTTCACCCTTCCGAACGAAAGCTGTTTCTCATCGCCATATTCAAATAAGAAGCATTTTGCAAGCTCCGCGACAGTGATCTCCAGACTTTCCATGAACTGCCGATATACAAAAGTATATGCTGATGAGCCTTCCTCATAATGGGAGTCGACCAGATTCTCCGTCAATTGATCGAGAGGATAGAGCTTTAAATGCAGGAGCTCGTGGACGATGACTTCCTCGAGGTTCTCCATTTTCGGATTTCTCTTGTTCAGGAGTATCTCGGCCTTTTTATCATCACAGTCGATCTTTAGATCGCCTGTCTTCAAGAAAGCTTCATCATCGACAAGGGTAAGCATGACATCGAACTGATTCTCGATCCTGAGGATACGGAGCCACTTATCAAAACATCGGCGCAACCCTGCTTCGTCCATTCCTTCACCCTCTCTCAAACGACAGATTCTTTCTGAACATATTTTGTACTTTCCTTCATTGTAGCAGTGCGCACTAAAAGCCGCAATAGGTTTCTTTAAAACATGAAATGCCGAAAACTTCTAAAAACAGCTGAATGTATGGTATATTTAAAGAAAGGAGGGTATGTATATGAAAAGAATCATTACAAAAAATCCCATTGTCAACATTATCATCGGACTACTGCTCGTCGTCCTCACCGTCGTCGTCATCATCGATCAATCATTACTCGAGGAAGGCATTTATTACATGGCGGCGGGGCTCATCATAATCTATTCACTCGTGCGTTTCATAAGGGAGTTCAAACTGCAGAAGACTGACTTGACAAAAGCCATCCGTTCCGCGGAATTCGTCATCGCCGTCATCTTCTCCGTGCTCTTGATTATCTGGGAGCCGCTCACCATCGCCATCGCACTCGGCCTTGTCCTCTATCTTCAAGGCGTCTCTCACCTGCTCATACTGCAGGTCGCACAGAGAAAGACCACGCTGAATCGTTTCATCATCCATCTTATCTTCATCACTGTCGGTGCATTCTTCCTCTTCAGCGGGCTGGACCTTGAAGAGTTCTTCCTATATCTCATCACTGCACTTCTCGCGGTGTACGGCATTGTCTTCCTCATCTATGGCATCCACCCGCTGGTGAAAAGACACCGCGAAAAGAAATCGGCGCAGGAGAAAGTGGAAGAGAAGATAGAGGAGAACGCCCAGGAAACACCATCCACCTACAGCAAGAGTGCCCTGATGAACAAAAGCGTCGACGAGCTCAGACGGATGTGCAAAGAACGCTCGCTCAGCTATTCGAACCTCAAGAAAAGCGAGCTGGTGGAGAAACTCTGGCTTTATGAAAAAGAATGACTACCCGGCGCTGCGCCTGCAGCGCCTTTTTTCTGGTCAAAATAAAAAACTTGCTCGGAAGAGCAAGTTGAAATGCCTGAATGGTGACCCGTGCGGGATTCGAACCCGCGCATGCTAGCGTGAAAGGCTAGTGAGTTAAACCGCTTCTCCAACGGGCCACATACTGGCGCCCCAACTAGGATTCGAACCTAGGACCCCTTGATTAACAGTCAAGTGCTCTACCGCTGAGCTATTGAGGCCTATGGGATGGGTCATTCATTTTTCCATAAATAAAGAAAGAAGCCTGGCAACGTCCTACTCTCGCACAAATGTACTACCATCGGCGCTGAAGCGCTTAACTTCTGTGTTCGAAATGGGAACAGGTGTGGCCGCTTCGCCATCGTCACCAGGCTGTTCTTTCAAAACTGGATAATACGATCAGAAAAGTTAAGTCCTCGATCGATTAGTACCAGTCAGCTTCACACGTCACCGTGCTTCCACCTCTGGCCTATCAACCTTGTAGTCTTCAAGGGATCTTACTCTTGGCGATGGGGAATCTCATCTTGAAGTTGGCTTCGCGCTTAGATGCTTTCAGCGTTTATCCATACCGCACATAGCTACCCAGCGATGGGTCTGGCAACCCAACTGGTGCACCAGCGGTGCGTCCAACCCGGTCCTCTCGTACTAGGGTCAGCTCTCCTCAAATTCCCAACGCCCACGACGGATAGGGACCGAACTGTCTCACGACGTTCTGAACCCAGCTCGCGTACCACTTTAAT
>PWEL01000012.1 GCA_003553945.1 Mollicutes bacterium
ATCATGGAATCTTATCCCGGATGAATGCCGCGGTGCAAGCGATCCAGACGTCGGAACCCTCTGTTCTCCCGTAATAGAAAACACAGGAAACATAGAGTTAGATATGTCAATAGAACCAGAAGAAGCAAATAAAACCGAAGTAAATATGACTGACTTCGAGGTCGGTATAGATGAATCAAAGAGCTTCGACCTGGATTACAACGTCACAGAAGACCCCGGAAGTACACACCGCGCACTCTACAACGTCTCCACTGAGGAAGAATCAGAGCCTTACACCACCCGCCAACTAAACGTTACAGTTTATCCTTCAAACCCACCAACCCTCGAAGCATGGACAAATCCACAGGAGATACTTCAAGGTGAGGAAACTGAAATAGTAGCAAACGTAACCCCTGAAACGGAGTTCAATATAACAGAAGTCAATGTTACCGTAACCGATCCAGGCGATGATTCGACTACAAGTATAGCGGAGCTTGTAGAGAGAAAGAATAACTACAGCCTTTGGAATATATCCTATCCCGAGGACTTTGAAGACGCAGCGACTGATTTGAGAGGACTCTACAATGTCAGTGTTACAGCATCCGACGAAATAGACAATATGAACACCACCTATACCAACTTCACAGCCACAGCCGTAATATACGACGAACTGATGACGCTCCGAGAGGAGAAGAACCGCTGTTACTTTACAGCGGAGGAAGATGCAGAAACCATAGTAGAATACCTGAACGACGAGTCGGTGCACCCGGAACTAGAACAGAAATTTGAGGACGAAGACGGTTGCTACCTTTTCGACTACACCTCCGTAAACACTTTAGAAGAAAACGAAAGCTGGGAGGTAAGGGTATTGGACGTACAGGACAACGAAGACTACAGGTATGATGTAAGCTATGAGGAGGGAGAGATAACTGTAAAAGAGGATATAACTGTTTACTACAACCCAGGAGAGGAAGGGAGTATATATTACAGCCTAACAGACGAGGTAGGCGACGGTATAGACGGGGCAGATGTAAACTTTTCGGTTGTGGATCCTGAAGGATACGAACTCATGTCCGAACAGGGCGTGACTGACGATGAAGGTTCTATAAGTCCACATGACCTAACCTTTGAACTGACGGACGACGTATGGCCTGGGGTCTACGACATAACTGCTGACGCTTCCTGGGAAGACCCGGATGTAGACAGGGACGTCGAGATAGACAGCCATGGAAGATTCGCTGTAACCGGTAACTTTGATATAAACTGGAACCTCGGCGGGGTGTGGTTCAACGGGACAAACAGAACAGTTTGGACCCTCATCGAAAGGAACGATGAACCAAGAGATATAGACGACATGAACCTTACTCTTTACCATCCCAACGGAACCGTCTTCAGTAGATCAAACCTGGAGGACTTCGAGCGTCAACAAAAGGGAATTTATAAAACAGACAAGTGGATACCCAACGAAACTGAGTTTGGAACCTACTGGGGAGAACTTGAGGTCAGGGAAGGTGAATCAAAGGGAGCAAAGTATGACTCGTTCCGGGTAAGACAGGAAGGGGATCTCATATTTGTCAACTTCGACGTGAACATGAGTCTACATGATCACGAGGTTCCACAAGGCGAATACCTATACTTTGATTTATCAATAACAAGAATGGAAGGCGAGGATGTAGACGCGGAGGTCAGTTACTGGGTTGAGGACGACGATGGAGATGAATACTACTATGCCTCGGAGATGCTGTTGACTCCGGTAAATCAGACCATCGATCTTTCGAGAAACGTCTACATATACCAGGATCAGCCCACGGAGAACTACACAGCATATGTTGAGGTAGACCCTCTTGACGGCACCGAATCTTTTACTGCATCAGAGACATTCAAGGTCGTCGAAGGTGAGGAGGAAGAGGATCCTGACATTATCTGGGAAGAAGAAGTTGAGCAGGTCACACGTCCTGTAGATGAAGAGCCCGAGGAAGAAGTAATTGAAATGTCTATAATAGATGCCCCGCAGTTCATTAACCTCGTGAGGGGCGAAGAAGCATATAAGTCAATAATGGTAGCAAACTTCGGTGATAAGCCACTGCAAAATACAAGCCTCAGCATTATGGGAATTCCACCTGACTGGTTCGAGATTTCACCTGATGAAGTAGAGATTCCAGTACATGAAACTGAAACGTTCTCTGCCAGGATACAGGTCCCCGAGGACGGAACTCTGGATAACGACGAAGCAACGTTCTTAGTGACTTCCAAGGAGGAGGAAGTTAGTAAGGCAGTGGATATACAGATAGCTGAATCCCTCGAGGAAAAAATTCAGATGGATATAGAAAACGTAACCCAGATGCTGAAGCAAGTGAGGAAGGAGGGATACGAAGCAGAGGAGAAGGGAATAGACGTTTCTTCAGTGATGGAGCTACTGGATGAAGCAGAAAGTAAGGTGGAGGAAGCGGAACAACAGCTTGAAGACGGTGAAACGGATGAGGCTCTTCAAAGTATAAACGAAGCAGAAGGTCTGATAAGAGAGGCAAGTAGAATACTTGAAACTTTGGAAGAGCCGGAAAGAGAGATATGGAGATTCTTACCAGCTGTGCTTATAGGACTTGGTATACTTGGGCTAATACTGGTGGTTTCCTACCTCATAAAGGTCAGACACTACAGACCTGGTTCGGGCATAAAGGACAAGATCTCTGGGGTCATGACTGAGATGAAAAAGAAGAAGATTAAGGAGAAGGAAGAACTTAAGGAGGAGAAAGAGAAGGCGAAGAGATTGATAAGACTGATAGAGGCAGAGCATGAAGAAGGGATAATGGACGACGAAACCTATGAGAACCTTAAACAGTCAGCAAACGAAAAAATAGAAAGAATAAACAGGAAGCTGGACGAGTAGTTTAAACTATCAAAGTACAGTTATACCTTGATATAAATACCTGAAAGTACTTTCCAATCCATTCCTGACGAATTAAGTATGCATGGCACCTCTCCGTACAAATCAAAAATATAAAAGGTACTAAACCAAAGTTAAAACAATGCCAAAAGACCTCGAAGGAAGGATTCTCGAAGAGCTTAAGAGAGACCCCGCTACCGTCGATGATCTAAGCCAAGAAGTTGATTCAACAAAGTCAAGGATAGTAGATGCCTTAGAACTTCTGAGAGAAAAACATGAAATAAGGACATACAAGATAGGTAGATCAACAGTCTGTATGATAAACGAAGACAGTGAAAGTATTGAAGACAAGCCCTCAGAAGAGGAAGGATCAGATGAAGAAAGGACGGGTGGAATAGACTACGAAAGTAGCTTGGAGAATGAAAGACCTAAAACAATAGGCATAGTATCCGGAAAGGGCGGCGTCGGAAAGACAGCCGTAACTGTAAACCTTGGCGCTGCTTTACTTGAACAGGACGAAAAGACTATAGTGATGGACGCAGATACCGAGATGTCTAATCTAGGCCTGCATCTTGGAATGTATACATATCCCAACCCACTTGAAGAGGTTGTGAAAAAGGACGTTCATATAATGTCGGCCATGCATGTTGACAAAGAATCCGGACTGCGTGTCCTACCCACATCCCTTTCTGCTGATCCAGTAAACGAAGACGTGCACAAGGCCCTGGGGATGATACCGGATGATTATACGGTTTTAATAGATTCACCACCGGGTTATAAGCGACCTATCGAAAGGGTTATGAAGGTATCCGACGAACTAATATTTGTCACAGCTCCAGAAATACCCGCAGTGACAGACACATTCAAGCTTTCCGAGGAGGCCAGAAAAATGGACAAAAGGGTAATCGGCGCAGTAGTAAACATGTACTCCAGTCCCAAGCAACATCTCTCCGCAGATGAAGTAAGTGAAGCACTTGAAATGCCTGTAATCGGTACGGTGGAAAAGACGGATTTGATACAGAAAAGTATATTTGAAGGAACTCCTGTGGTGACACATAAACCCTACGCTTCTGTATCACGGTCCTTCAAGAAGATAGCATCTGATATATCCGGAAAGGAGTACAAAGAGTCCTTTATTGAAAGGCTTAGAGGTGTTATATCTTGAAGAAGTTTTTCAAGGTGATGGTATTTTCGACTTTTTTCTTTGTCCTTCTGACAGGAACTGTAAGCGCCGTCAGTATAAGCAACCTAGAGCTGGAGAAAAATGAGTACACACCGGAGGAAACAGTAGAGGGTTCTGGAAGGGTAGTAGATGATGAAGGCCTTGGTGTAGAAGGTGCGTATATATCCGCAGTAATCGACGACGAAACAAAGGACATTACGGAAACAGATGAAATGGGTTATTTCTCGTTCAGTTTCGAAGCTCCATGGGAAGAGGGAAGATATAAGCTGGAGGTCCTAACGTCCAAGGAAGACTTTAGATCGGACAAAGAGGAGGTATACTTCGACGTAAACTGGGAACCATCCTTAAGTGTAGTTATACCTAGCGTAACCTATATTGAAAGAGGCGGAAGGGAAGAAATACCAGTATACATAAAGAACGATGGCCCTGTTGAGATAAACGACCTGGAGATATCAACGGAAGAAATTCCGTTTGAAAGTAATGTAACTATCCAGGATACATTTCTTTCTTCTGGTGAAATAATTGAACCCGGGCTGAATATCAGGGTCCCGGAAAACTCGGATACAGGTATATCACAGTCTGAACTAACCATAAAGTACAACGGCAAGGAGGAGAAGGAATCTTTTGCGGTCCATGTAAGAGGTCAAGCAGAAACAGAATCAGTTACAGGTCAAGTAATAAGAGGTGTTTCAGGTAGTTTACCGTCAATAACAGGACTAAACATCGGATCGCCTACCTTCCTAGGGAAGATACTGCCATCGTTTTTTGTTGCCTTCGTTATAATATTCATATACCTAACTAAAGGTATACCAAGATCCAAGAAAGAAACAGAGGCAGGAAGTAAAGCAAAGGATTCAAAGGAAGAATTCAAACCGGTTGACGGAGTAAAGAGAGACCAGGTAGTTAGGAGGCTTTCTTTCATAAAGAATGAAGCAAAGAAAGGAAGTTAAATTCCTAGTATATCGAATATCTTATCTATAAAGGACTCTCCCGGACCTTTCTTTAAGTAAGGCATATTTGAGTTAGGGTTTTCTTCAACGGTATAACCACTAGGAAGAGATGGAACAGCACCCTCCGGATCTTTTGAGAAATAGTAAAAGGTTCTATCTCCTTGCTCGTCCTTGTGAAGCCAGAACTTCTCTCCTTCTTTGTTTTCATAAACAAATGTTCCAAAAAGACCCATATTAAAACCTATATATACTAAATATCCAGTTCTTCCTTAAGCTCCTCTATTTCCTTGTCTCTTTCATCAACCTCATCGAGA
>PWEL01000029.1 GCA_003553945.1 Mollicutes bacterium
ATCCATCAAGTCAAGGTCAGTCGATGTTTCATCCGGAAGTGTGATGTTGTTATCGGCGTATGCCTCGATCTCCTCATCCGTCAATTCAGGAAGCACGACGCCTTCCAGCCTCAATTCACCGTGATAGACATCGAAAACATTGAATTCAGCCCATTCGATTGTATCTCCAACTTCGAGTTCGTCCTCGAGATGCTGGCCATAATTACGATAATCGAATCTAATCAACATATCAGCATCGCCAGTATCGAAAAAGAAGGAATTGTGCTCAATGTTAACGATTTCAAGATTCTCTACACGATAGCGCTTGGATTGCGTATCCGGATGCTCTTCTGCGATTTCCTCCGCGCTCATGCCGTCGATCACATAAATCTCATGGTCCTCTTCATCGTTATGGATTAATGTTACATCTTCGAGTTGCGGGCGATTATTGTCGTAATCTGTATAAGTTTCAAGGGTACCTTCCAAAAGAACCTTGTTGCCGATGTCTACATCCTTATCGTCTCTAACAAAGATAGCAGTGCCATCTTCATCCTGTATAAAGAATCCAGATTGACCATCAAAAGCCGGATAGGCAGTTACAACGCCGCGAGTCAGCGTGGTCTCCCCATCATCCTCATCCAGAGTGGCTGCAACATCATTATAGCCTTCGACATCAACGACGATCTCTTGATCTGTAATCGTCTCATCCTCATCGAGGTCTACGAGCGTCAACGCTACAGTGTATTCACCGGCTTCAGGGAAGGTAACATCGAACATATCGGATTCATCATAGTCAGCCGGAAGTTCAAAGCCGTCTTCACTCGGTCCCCACCAGCCTTGCTCGACGACATCAGTGTCATTGATCATGAATGTCGGATCGGCAGGGCCGTCGACAGCAACTTCAATCAATGCGTTGTCATAGCCTTCGAAACCTTCCTGAATAGTCATAAGGCCGATCTCGATATCTTCTACAGTGATGTCTTCGTAGAAGGTGACATCGTCGATGTCATAGTAGAAGTCATAAATGCTTACAGGTTCGATGACTTCAATCTCTATGGTCTCATACATGATGTCTTCTTCTTCATCGACATCATAAAGCGTCAAGGTGATAGTGTATTCGCCTTGCTCATGGAAGGTTGAGGCGAACTGCGTCGTCACTTCATAGTCCGCAGGCAGTTCAAAACCGGATTCAGGTCCCCAGCGGCCTACATCGGCGACATCGTATTCTTCACCTGCAGTGTCTTCAGCCCATAGCTCTGCGTCTCCGGGGCCTTCTACATCCACGCCGACATAGACATTGTCATAGCCGAAGCTTCCTTCGTAGAGTGTCTGCAGGGTCATGTCGATATCCTTCTCGACGCCGGCGAGGAAATGAACGTCTTCGATGTCATAGTCGAATTCGTAGATGCTCGCCGCTTCCTCGACAGTGACATCGATATCTTTCTCGACGATGTTCTCCTCTTCAAAAACATCATAGAGGGCGAGAGAGATAGTGTAGTCGCCTGGTTCGCTGAATGTGGATTCGAAATAGGTCGTCACGTCATAATCCTTTTCAATGTAGAATCCTTCTTCAGGTCCCCAGCGTCCGATGTCCGCAACATCATATTCATTGCCTTCGGAATCTTCAGCGAGCAGTTCGACATCTCCCGGGCCGCTGACATCGACATCGACATAGACTGCCGGATAGCCGAGTTCGTTCACTTCTTCAGCGAACAGCGTGATGGGGATGTCGACAGGATGGTTCTCGCCGATCCAAACATCGTCTAGGTCATAGTCGAACGCGTATTCAGAAAGTTCATAGGGGAACGGAAGATATCCGTGCATCCAGTCATAGAAGAACTCTTCCTTGGTGCGCTCATAGTCGGGATTGAGCTCAAGATACTGCTCGAAGAAATCCTTGCCGTCTTCTCCGTCTTCACCGGCAGGACCCTCCGGACCTTGCTCTCCGTCCTCGCCGTCTTCACCGGCGGGACCTTCAGGACCTTGCTCGCCGTCTTCTCCGTCTTCACCGGCGGGGCCTTCAGGGCCTTCAGGGCCTTCGAGCTCATCGAGCGCGATCAGTTCGTTCCATTCATCTTCATCTTCATAACGCCACTCGATATGCGTATCGGTGGTCTGAAACTCGATTTCGCGCTCCTCGACATCTTCACAGCCGACGAGGGCGAACGCGAAGATTGCGAAGCCTGAAAGAATCAATAATCGTCTGAGTGCTTTCATAGAAATCAGTGTCTAGGACACTTCTTCCCTCCTTTAGGAAATATTTTTTTAGCGCAATGCGCTTGTGAACTTAAAACTGTCTTTGGAATGAGATCTTATCGAAATCGATGCCTCTCTCCCTATCTACAAAAAACGGCGGTCCACATCACCTCCGGAATCATAGTGTGCATTTCTGCGTGCTTGCTCCCCTATCCCAAAGACGTTGTCATGGGTGTTTCTAATTATATTTTACTCTAAATTTCACGAATGTCAAACGCTTACAATTTTGGAAATGTATTTTCAAAGACGATTGCAGGGAGAACAGTAGAAAGGCAATTGTATAATCTATTCCTTTATTGAGGCGGAAAATGCCCTCATCGCTTGAGTGGATGACTGGCCTGCCGGCCTTATTCAATCAAAGGCGCTTTTTTCTCGAGCATCGGCACAACCTCATCGGGTGAGGCTACCGCATACACACAGTCACCCGGATCATCGTTCCGGCGTTTTTCATCTATCCTCGTCCCGGCGAGTCTTCCGCTCCAGCCTCCCGCATTTTCAAAGGCCAGGATGCAGCGGCCGAACGTCCAGGCAAGCGCGATCTCGCTCAGTGTCCCACTGCCGCCGCCGATGGCGACAACGGCCTCTGCATTGGCCGTGATTGCGTTCCGCGCATGGCCGAGGGCGGTGGGGATGCGGATATCGGCATGACGCGAGGCATCTTTCACTGTTGCCGTGGGCAGAATGGCGATGGTGTCCCCCGGTTCATAGTTCGCAGAATCACGGGCGCCTCTCAGGGCGGCTTCCATCACACCGCCCATGTCTCCGGTCTGGACGCGGTACCCCGCATCTGCGAGCGCCTTTCCGGTCTCATAGGCGAGTCGGTAGAGAAAAGAATCGCTGTCCACATCTCCCGAGCCTATGATTGAGATGATACGCTTCATACGGAACCCCCCTCATTCAGCGATTTGCGCCGAGTGATCGATGGTCAGGGAAGCATCCTGAGGATGCTTCCGGGCCCGCTTCTTTTCCGCGCGGGCTTTCCCATGCGTCGCATAACAGTATAGGCAGCCCCGCACACAGCTGTCGTAAGCGCCGATGTCGACGCTATTCGTACAGCCGCAGTCCGGACGCTGGCCGCTGTCCTTTTGATAAGACAGCGGCTTTCCTGTGAGCGCCGCGATGCGGCGGTTGTCGATGCACCTCGATGAGGGGACGCCTTCGATTGTGTCCGCGCAGACGGAGAGGGTGAGCCCATGCCGCTTCGCTTCATCATGAAATCCATGTGCGATGCGGCGCCTCCCTTCACGGTCTGGTGCATGGACGCCCGCCTTTTTCAACGCGCGCCGGTTCTTGCGATAGGTCCTTACGAAGCTGATGACGACCTCGCCCACAACAGGCGCGAGATGAGAGAGTAGGGATCTGAATCGTTCCATATGCCAGGCCTCGGTGTAGCGGTCGGTGAGCAGGACGGGGTCGTAACGCCAGACGATTCTTTCCTTCCCCGCATGCTCTGAGAACGCTTTGAGTTTTGCAAGCCGGCGTTTCTTGTCCTGAGCGTCCGGTTCTACATCCACCCCGTAGGGTGTGAAGGTGAACTGCACATAATACGTATAGTTTCTAAGAAGGTGCGCATGCTCTAGGAGCGCCGTGACATCGCGGGTCCAGAAGACGAAGGCTGTGACATCATCTTCACGAAGGGGGATGTGCTTTCTCTGGTTCTTGTTAAAGGGGTTGACGGAGACCGCATGCCCTTCCTCGAGCCGCTTGAAGAACCATTCCGGATAGAAGGCCGGGATATCCGTCCGCCGCGAGACTGATACGATCATTCGTCCGCCCCGATAAAGGCACGCACCGCGGCAAGCCAGGACGACATCAGTTCCGCATGGCCATCCATCCCGGCGATGATCTCCTCGCAGTCCGCGCGCCTCTTGCCATGGACATAGGCGTTGCGGAGCTGTCTCGGCGTCTTCTCATGTCGGCGCCCCTCGCCGCCGCGGAACAGCAGGTAGATCAGGTCCCTCCCGGCAGCTATCTCAAAAAACTCAGCCGCGCTGGCGATTTCACGCACATTCAAGTGCGTCGCCTGGCGTTCACGGCGGTATCTGTCCTTGTGATAGAAGCGGAGCAGTTTCAAGGCGGTCGCCTCGCAGTCTATATAGAGTTTCAGAAACCTTGTTATGACGGCGTTCTCCCCGAGATTATAGGTGGTGTCGAACATCCGTTCCAAGGCTTTTCTGCGTGAAACACCCTTATGAATCATCCCGGACACTCCTTTCATGAATGCGGACGATTTCGGCGGCCAGGGCATCGATGCTGGAGACGCACTCGAAGGTGCTCAGGTGGGGTCGGATCATGCTGAGCTCCGAACATCCCAGAACCAACGTCGTATCGGCGTCATACACTGCCTTCAGGGTCTTTAGAAGCCTTGATGCGACGGTTTTTTCATCCTCGCCGCGCTTGAGGCGATAGATCTCCTCGTTGACAGTGCGCTGAACGTCGCAGGCGGGATAGATGACGTCCCCTCGTCCATAGACATCCCCTGCAACCGTCCCCTTCGTCGAAAGGAGGATGGCCTTCTTTCCTTTGAGCGCATCCAGGGTCGCTTCTACCATGTCGATGAAGGTGATGCCTTGCACGAAGTGGAAGGTGTCGCTGAAATAATGGGCTGTATTGCAGGGAATCGCAAAATAGTCCAGATTCAGCTGCTTGAACCTTTCGACATGCTTCATGATGGCATTCAGAGGTGTCGGACCCTCCCCCAGGATATACTCCGTCCGGTCGGGGATCGAAGGGTCGTTCGCGATGACAAGCGGGATATGGTCCTGGTCATTCTTTGCATTGGTCTGTGAGACGATACAATCGAAAGCATGGACGGTGGCCTGAGACCCCATGCCGCCGACAAGGCCGAATGTGCGCATGGATGCATCCCTCCGGAATCTCTTCTATCTGTATTCTACATGCTCTTTCCCCAAATGCAAAGACGGAATAAAAAAACACGCGCCGGGCGTGTTCAGGATTTCCGCCGAAGAAAGGCGAGCACAAGGAACGCGACGAACCAGGCGAAAAGCTCCAAAGTGAACCCCTGCCGGCTCAAGACCATCAGGATGCGGAGAAAGACCAGGAATAAAAGAACGAGAAACACTGTGTCCCATGGCTTCTTCATAGTGACTCCTTCCCTTTGTTATCGAGGGGTATCAAGCAAGTCTCCAGATAGACGCCCGATCACGATGGTATCGAGCATGCCGCCTGAAAGCTGTTCACCCTTCCTTCCGCCCTGAAGCGTCGCGCTCCTGTTTCAAAGCGTCGTTGGCGGCCTTCAATGTCTCGTTGCGCGTGAGCGCGTCACTGAAATAGTGCATGAGGTCGAGCTCTCTCGCGAGCGCCGCGTCGACCTCGCGCATGATATGCACCGGCACTGTCGTGATGTAATCCCCGAGCCGCGCCTTGCTGACGGCGCGCACCTGGGTGAGGTTCACGGCGCCGAAGAGACAGGCGGCATCGTCGGACCCTTTGAGCGTCCCTACATCGACGATTGTGGGGAGCGGTCTTGAATTCTTTGAAGTGACCGGCGCTATCACCGTGTTCGCGGAATAGAAGTTCCCGATGTCGTTCTGCAGAACGACGCAGGGGCGCTCCTTCCCGATTTCGGCACCGACACCGGTGCCGAGGTCGACCCTGTATACCTGACCTCTTCTGACGAAACGCTTTTTAGCGGATTCCGCATTGTGCTCGAGCCAAATCTTCTGTTTGAGCCAGTCCAGATCCTCCTGCATGTCCTTGATATCCATAACGCCCTCCGTCTATATGTCCTGAACGTGCCGTCATATATATACGCGTTTCAGGCGCCTTTTGCTTTTTTCAAGGAGACAGCTTGAACAAGTATTCGTGAAGCTTTCTCGTAAGGTCGAGATTGCCCTCTGAATCACCGTGAGTGAAAAGATTCTCATAATGGACGACGAGGGGGTCCTTGCGCCTGCTTTTATAGATGCGTTCACCGTTGACAAGCAGAGACTGCGCCGTGTGGTCGAGTTCGACGGTCTTGTCGCTGTAATAGAGCGTCGTCTTCTTGAAAGACGCCCGGCGGCGCCAATCGATCGTGATGGCCGTGGGAATGCCGTCCGCCAGCAGCCGTTGCTTGATATAGACGGGCAGACCGTTCGTCTCGTCCACCACGTGGGAGACATCGATTGGTTCAAGCACCTCGAGCGGCGTGAAGCATTCGATAAGGCTCAGAGCGTTGATGCCGCTGTCGAACCAGGCACCGCCCAGTGCGGTGCGCTCCGGCAGGATGCGTCCATCCTCATCGACATAGGGGTCATGGATGACGATATCGATGCCCTCGAGGTCCCACGCGTCATCCCTCGCATCGTCTGAGAGGAACGCCAGCACTTCATTCGCATAGCGCAAATGATACATGACACGCAGCGTGTGCCTGACGGCCTCCTCGTAATCGAGAAGCGTTTCAAGGGCATCACGGGCCAGGGTCGCGGGCTTTTCCATCAGCACATCGACCCCGTAGGATAGACACGTTTTTGCGACAGAGAGATGAGAGGCCGGCGGCGTCGCAACAAGCGCGACATCCACATCCTCGCGCGCTAGCATCGTCTCATAGTCCCTGTAGAAAGGAATCTCGCGATACATGTGGCGGTTCACCGCGGAAGGCGAGGTGTCGCACACGCATGCAAGCGTGTATCCGGATGCCTTCAGCGCCTGCTTATAGACCCGGGCGATATGGCCGAGACCGATGATCGCCAGACGCACAGGATTTTTCTTCACAGTGCATGCACCACATCGAAGAAGATCGGAGCGCCCCCCGTATGCAAAAACAGGATGCGCCTGCCGGAGATTCCTTTCTCCTCAAGAAAACGCGACATGCCGTAGAACGCCTTGCCCGTATAGACCGGATCCAAAGGCACACCGTCCGCATTGAAGACCTCGCGGATCGTCTCGAGGATTTCCTCGTCATACTCGCCGTAACCGCCCTTGAGGTAGGCATCGCTGAAAAGCAGGGATTTCTCTCTGACGGCGGTCGCACCCTGCTCACGCAGATACTCGTTGGCGCTTTCGGCGACGAGCGCCCTGCCCTTCTCATCCGGATGCACCACGCTGATGCCCACCGTGCGCGGCGCATGGTTCAAAAGGCGCTCCCCCGCGGCGAGGCCGGCATGCGTCGTTCCGGTGCCGCTGGCGAAGAATAGGTAATCAAAGGGGGCATCGGCTTCCTGGCGCACTATCTCGAGATAGGCATCGGCGAACGCCTTCGTCCCTAGATAGCCGTGGCCGCCGTTGGCGATGAAATACGGCCGCCTCCCATCGGCGCGCAAGGATTCAAGCGTCTCATCGATAGCGGGGCGGATCGCCTCCTTGCCGACAGTCCTGACATCCGCGCCCAGCAGCTTCATCAGCTGCTTGTTGTGAGCGTCCGGGCTTTTTTTCGAGAGGACCACGCTGCATCCGATCCCTTCCCGGGCGGCCATGTTGGCCACGATACGGCAGTGGTTCGAACTGCCGCCGCCGGTGGTCACCACGTGGTCACAGCCCTTTTCTTTCAAATCCTCGAAGTAAAGCAGCGCCTTGCGGTATTTATTGCCGCCGAAGGAGAAGGGAAAAAGGTCGTCGCGCTTCATGAAGACGCGGTTGCCGTTCACATCACGCGTCAGTGGATGAATCGGTGTTGTCTCCATCAATAGCCTCCTCGTCTGAATCTGCAGTCTTTTCCCTAAGAAGGAAGAACAGCCAGAGCATTATGACACCGGTGAGCGCCCCGGCGAAATCCGTGTAGATATCCTCGATCGCCATATGGCGCCCGGGCACAAAGTACTGATAGAACTCATCGACAATCCCCACAATCAGACCGAGCAACGCTGCATTCACATACGACATGGGCGCGGGGAGCACATACATCTGTGCCGTCGCGAACCAAACGCCCAGAAACAGATACAGCATGAAATGTGCAGCGGTGCGCAGAACGTTGTGCACCTCCGCCGGGTCGGCCTCGTCGATGCGCTCTGATGCGACGACTGCGAGCACGTCCATGACCACATCGTTGACCGAGGAGGAGAGTTCGGCGGATGACTCGCCATCCTGCGCGGAGAATGAAAAGATCAGCACCACCCAGGCAATCGCAAGCCCCCAGGCGAGCACCGCCCGCGTGGCCCTACGCGTCAATAATCGGCTTGGCATTGTCATAAAAGAGCGCATCCGCGACTTTCTTTCCTTTCTTGCGTTTCACATAATCATAGGCTTTCTTCATGGTCCGCGCATGACGGGGGCTGTGCAAATCGCTCGCCACCAGGTCGACGAGGTCCTCCTTCAGAAGCTTCCGGGCCAGGCGGTTGAACTGGGGCTGGCCCTTCTTGATGAGATGCTTGGCCGTCACCTGAAGGAGCGCCCCCTGCGCTTTCACTTCCTCCCACGCTTCTAGCGAGACATCGGGATATCTCTCGGGGTGCGCGATTATCAGCACATAATCATAAAGCTTGAGTTCATAGGCGATCTCCTCGATATCCGCATCACGCATCATGAAGTCCACGAGTATATACGGCGTGCCGTTAAGGGACGGCGCCTGATCGATGAATTCGAAGAGTTCATCGCTTTCATCTATTTCCGAACCGATATAGAGCTTAACGCCGATGCCGGCCTCCGTCGCTTTCTCTCTTAGTGTTTCAAGTCTTTCGTGGTACGTCTCATAACTTTCCATAAAAGAGCGCCATGTGGAAAAATGCGGGGTCGCGAACACGTGGGAGATGCCCGCCTTCTCCATCGCTTCGAGTGCTTCAAGCGCCTCCTCGTAGTCCTCGACGCCGTCATCGACGCCTGGAAGTATATGGGTGTGGGTATCGATCATGCCGTTCACCTCTCAGTCATTTGTCTCGCAGGCAAAAGCCCTGCATGCTATGTTGCATCCTTTCGTTCAACGAGCGCGGTGACGATCGACTTCAATGCCTCCGCGAAGTCATTGAAATCACGGGGTGGCGCATCGCACTCATGTGCCACGGGGATATGGATGAAACCGGCGGGAACATCCGCATGACGCAATGCGCGATAGAAAAGGTCGTTGCACACGTAGCCACCGGCGCTCAATGACCTTTCATAAGGTATGCCGCTCGATGCGAGCGCCTCTAGGATCGCATCGACGGGAAGGGTCGTGAATATGCCGTCGGGGCCATCCGGGTCGATTGTTTCACCGGATTTTATGACGCCGGCCTCATCCGGACGCCGCGCATCGTTGAGATTGACAGCGATCTGTTCTATTGACAAGCGCTTCCTCCCGCGCGCTTCGCCCATCATGAGTATCGCATCGGGACGCTGTTCATCCATATGCCGTTTGAGCGTCGTGAACGCGTCCTTGTAGCGAACGGGAAGAACGACCTTGATCAGCTTGCAGCGTACGTGCGTTTCGGGAAGGGCGTTGATGATCTCTTCCGAGGCATTCCAGGAAGCACCGCCGAAGGGCTTGAAGGCTGTGAACATGATACGCATGAGAAACACCTCACTCTGTGATATCGATTCCGTTCTCCTCCAGATATTCAACCACAACATCGAGAGGGATGGACATATTCACCTCGCCGGCCTCGCCTTCCCCGCTCCAGGTGTTGATACCGAGAAGATTCCCCTCGACATCGGCAAGGGCGCCGCCGCTATGCCCCGTGAAAATCAAGGCGCTGTGCGAATGGACCGGGAAATCAACTTCATCGACATGTACCATCCCGAGATATTCGCCGAACGTCACAATGCCATCGACCGCTTTCGGATTGCCGGCGGCGAGCAGAAGCTCGCCACGCTCAGGAGGCTCGTCGAGCCGGGCCGGGACATCGATAGGAACGGCGGACTCCGCATTTCCTTCAAAGCGCAGAAGCGCAAGCTCCTTCTCCATGCAGGCATCCACAAGCACGGCGGAGATGGGGACCGCCTCCGCTGCGGGGATGACTGTGATGTCGCGGGATTCATACTCCTCATCAAAGATTACATGATGATTGGTCACCGCGTAGTAGTCATTCCCGACACGAGCGACAACAACGCCGCTCCCCTGCTTAGACCTCGACGCCGTGAACCACTCTGAATGAAATTCGGTCTCCACACCTACATTGGAATGGCGAAGGGTCCTTCTTCCTTCCATCATGCGCGCCTCCATGGATTCCTCTTCAAGCGCGGGGAGCGCTTCTTCCAATAGCCCGCAGCCGCTTAGCATCAAGGCAAGCATTAACAACGGCACAAGACGTTTCATCACATACCATTTCCTCTTTCCATTATACATAAGCGCACGAAAAAACCCAATCGAAATCGAAGCGGAAACATCCGGCGGCAAGCTCGGGATATATAGCTTGAAATCGAGGCGGAGAGCTGCTACAATTGCGTAGATAAATAACGAGGAGGCCATGTATGAAAAAACTTCTTATCAGCGCTCTGGTCCTGTTCTCTTCCTGGATGCTCACCGCCTGCGGGACAGGTATAGACATCACATTCAAGATTGACGGCGAGACCTATGAAACGCTGCAACTCGATGAAGCGGGGGGCCTGCCGCGCTTCCCTTCCCCCGAGGAGGAAGACAGGTTCTTCCTGGGGTGGCATTACGATGAAACCTGGGACGAGCGCGTAGGCTACCATGATACGTTCGAAGAGAGCACGACACTATACGGGCGCTTCATGGAGGACGACGGCACGTTGAACACGAAACTCACCGACGAACTCGACATCCCCGACTATGAGGGGAAGGACTTCTTCGAAGATGGCATCGGTGAAGTCAGCCTCCTCTCATGCCGTGATGGGGACACTGCGGACTTCACCGACGGCGAGGAGGATTTCCGGGTCCGCTATCTGGGCATGGACACCCCCGAATCCGGTCATACCTACGAACCCTGGGGTCCGGCGGCAAGCGCCTACGCCTGTGAGATGAAGGAAGGCGCCGACACGATTGTCCTTGAAAGGGAGCCGGAAGAGAGCGAGAGAGGCACCTTCGGCCGTGAACTCGCCTATGTATGGGTCGACGGACGGCTGCTCAATCTCGAGCTCATCGAACTCGCCTACAGCTACGCCGAAGGCGTCGCGGGCTATCGCTACGGCAGGGAGATGGCGCTCGGGGAGGAGAAGGCCGCGCGGACCGGCCGCCGCCTCTACGGCGAGGACGACCCTCATTTCTCCTATGAAGACCCTATCGGCGTCTCCATACAGACCTTGATTGAGAATCCGGAAGACTACATGACGCAATCGGTCAACATCGAAGGGACCGTGACCGCCACAGTCGGCAGCCACGCCTTTATAGAAGAGGACGGCCACGCCCTCTTCTTCTACGTCGGCTACGAAAGCAGCGACCGCCTTCAAACCGGAAACGACGTACGCATAGAAAACGCCCAGTTCTACATGGACGGCAAGCCGTTCGAAGGCCCGTTCCTCACCAATGCACTCCATGCAGACATCTCTTACAGGGGAAGCAGCGATATAGAGGTCCGTGAAGCCCCTTTCGATGCCATAGGCTTCGAGGAGACGGGACTTCGCTATCACTATGAAGATTTAACCATCACAGACATCGATGCTGAAGCGTTCCGTTTCACGGTTGAGGACGCAAACGGCGAAACGATGCACGTCTATCAGCTGCAGGAACCGAAGCTCAGAAACGACACAGAACACTCCCTGATACCCGAAGCACATCGCCTTGACTATGAAGACATCGACACTGGTGACGTCGTCGATATCACAGTCAATGTCATCAAGAGACACGGCGAGATCGCCTTCACCCTCGCACACAGGGATGACATCGTCATAGAATGAAAAGACGAAGCGCGCATTCCTGCGCGCTTCGGTTTTTATTCAAGGTCTTTTTTAAGTTCCTGGGTGACGAGCTTGCCGCTGGTGATCGCGATGGGCACCCCGGCGCCGGGGTGGGCGCTGCTTCCGGCGAAATAGAGATTCCTGACATAGGGGTGGACGTTCTTCGGGCGCCAGTAGTTGCTCTGAAAGAGCGTGGGGGCGAGGCCGAACGTCGACCCGTACATGGCGTTCAGATCCCCTTCGAAATCCTTCGGTGTCATGATCTTTAGGACATCGATCTGTTCGTCGATATCCTCAAGACCCTCGATGGATCTGAGCTTCTTGAAGACCTTTTCCTTGTAATCTTCAAGCGTGGCGTCATCCCACGTCGCTTTTGAAGTCTTGAGTTCGGGGACAGGGACGAGCACATAGAGATTCTCCTTGCCTTCCGGCGCAACGGTCTCATCCACCTGCGAGGGGCTGTAGATATAGAAGGCGGGGTCGCTCGGGAGCTTGCCGCTGAAGATCTCACGAAGGTTCTCGTCGAAATCATTGCCGAAATAGAGATTATGGACCGTGAGGGACGGGACTTTCTTGTTGAGGCCTATGTAGAAGAGAAGCACACTGCAGGAATAGTCCATCGAATGGATCTTCTTCTCCGTATATTTCCCTTTCGCCGTTTTATCCTTGATGAGGTTGTTCATCGCATAGGGGAAGTCGGCGTTCATGATGACCGCGTCGCTATAGACTGGAGTGCCGTTTATTTTGACGCCCTTCGTCTGCTTGTTGGCGAAGAGCACCTCCTCGACTTCCGTATTCAGCTTCACGGTACCGCCGAGTTCCTTGAAACGCTTCTCGAGCGCTTCAACATAGCTATACATGCCGCCCTTGCTGTAGGAGACACCGTAAAGCGTCTCGATCATGGGGATGATGGTATAGATGGATGGGCCCTTCCTCGGGCTTATGCCGATATAGAGTGTCTGAAAGCTTAGCAGTTTCTGTATCTTCTCATCATCGACATACTTGCTGATGGCGTGATGGGCGCTGTCGAAAGTCCTGAGCTTGAGGCCCTGTCTCAATGTCTTCGGATTATAGAAATCACGGGGGCTTCTGAAACTCTTCTCGATGAAGTGGTTCTTCGCGACAAGATACTTCTCATACGTCTCGTTGAGATATTTGAGATACCCTTTGGCCACATCCTCACCGCGCTTTTCGAGGTCGTCGATCAGATCCACGAGGTTCGTGTTGACCGCCATCTTCTCCCCGTCGGGGAAGGTCACATTGTAGATGGGGTCGAGATACTCGAAGCTGATGTAATCTTCTGGGTCGGCGCCCGTATAGGAAAGCACGTCGTTATAGATATGAGGCATCATGACGATTGTCGGGCCGACATCGAACATGAAACCGCCCTTCTCGATACGGCTCATCTTGCCGCCGAGCTGATTCCTGCGTTCGTAGATCGTCACATCATAGCCGTCGCTCTGCAGCATGAGGGCGGCGCTGAGTCCGGCGACACCGCCGCCGACGACACTTATCTTCATAACATCACTCCTTTAAGGTCATTCTAATGCATATATTTTACAAAGTAAAGTAAGGGCGTCATTTTCCGATTTATCAAAGGCGCGTCAATTTACAAACAACCGTATTTCCGTTATAATAAAGAAAGCATATGATATGGGGGTTTTCTCATGGACAAGTACGAACATGTGCGCCAGATCATCGAAGATTCGAGTGTCACCTTCTCCAAGGCCTTCGGTGAACTCGAAGAGAACAAGCGGAACGCTGTGTTCTCCATCTATGCGTATTGTCGAATCGCCGATGACGCGGTGGATGTGGATGGTGACATCGACAAGGTCGATGAACTGGAGAAGAAAGTGAAGGACACCTTCAAAGGCGCCGTCCCCGACGACCCTGTCTTCGAGGCGCTGTATGAGACCATCATGCGCTACCCCAGCGACGAGAAACCCTACCTTGAACTGCTCGAAGCCATGCGCGACGACTACCACAACACCCCCATCAAAACCGAGGACGACCTGGAGGAATACTGCTACAAGGCGGCCGGCACGGTAGGACTCATGTTGATACCGGTGCTCGCGAGCCAGAGCTACAAGGAGAACTCCGGCAAGCTCAAGGACGTCGCCATCGAACTGGGAAAAGCCATGCAGCTGACCAACATCCTTCGCGATGTCAAGGAGGACCTCGGCCAGGGCCGTGTCTATTTCCCCGATGAAGCCATCGAAAAGCAGGGCATAAAGATCAAGACACTGCGCACGGGTACAGTCACCGATGAATACAGGGCCCTCGTCGAGCACTATATCAAGAAAGCGAAAGAAAAATACCAGGTCTTTTATGACAACGCGGACCTCTTCGACAAGGATGCGGTCCTCCCCACGTATATCGCCGCCAAGTTCTATGAAGGCATCCTCGATGAGATCCGCAAAGCAGGGCATACCAATGTCTCACGACGTCATTTCGTCAGCAGCATCCGCAAATTCTTTATAAAGCGCCGCGCGAAGCGCGCCCTCAAAAAACGGGGCATCCTCGAATGATCGGGGTGGCGGTCTCTTATCTGTTCGTCGGGGCAGTACTTCTCCTCGCCTCATTCTTCGAAAGGATAAGACTTTTGAGCGACGAAGGGAGCCGGAAGCTCATCCACGTCGCTGTCGCGCACTGGATCCTGATCGCCATCGTCTTCTTTGAAGGGCGTCCCCTGCTCGCGAGTGTTGTGCCGGCCTCCTTCATCCTGCTCAACTACCTCTCCTACCGTTTCAACCTCCTCTCCGCCATGGAAAGGGACGAACGAAGAGCGGAGGACCTCGGGACCGTATACTACGCGATCTCCCTTACCATCGTATCCTATATCGCCTTCCGCTACGACCTGCTCGCCCACGGGGCCATCGCCATCCTGGCCATGGGCTATGCGGACGGTCTCGGCGCCGTGCTGGGCAAACGTTTCGGCAGACGGAAGCTTTATCACATGAAGACCTATATCGGCTCGCTCGCGGTGTTCTTTTTCACATTCGTCATCACCTATGGTTTCTTCCAGACCGCTTTCGTCACCGTGCTGGTATTATCCCTGGCCACCGCAGCGGTCGAGCTCTACACGCCGAAAGGCTTCGATAACCTCACTGTGCCCCTGTTCCTATTCTTCTCAGCGGTGGTGTTAATCCCGTGACTTTTTTCATTATCGGTTTCACCCTAAGCGCCACCATCGCAATCGCCGCCTACTACAAACGCGCCCTCAATACAAGCGGCGCCATGAGCGCCATCATCACCGGAACCCTCGTCTTCGGATTCGGAGGGTTTTTCCCTTACCTCATATTCATCAGCTTCTTCGCCCTCTCGAGCGGCATCCAGTTCTTCACCGATACAAAACAGACGGCGCAGCGCAGCTATAGGCAAGTGCTCGCCAACGGACTGATCGCCGTGCTCTTCATCACGCTATACTATCTAGAGGGTGAGACAATCTACTACGCCCTCTTCATCGGCAGCGTCGCAGTAAGCGCCGCTGACACGGCGAGCAGCGAGGTCGGCATACTCAGCAAGCGTTCGCCAGTCTCCATCTTCACCTTCCGCAGGATGGAAAAGGGCCTCAGCGGCGCCATCACGCCACTCGGCCTCGTCGCAGGCCTCCTCACAGCCCTTTTCTACGCCTTGCTCTCGCTCATCCCCCTCGGTCTCTCCTTCTTCATCCCCATCCTCATCACAGGGTTCCTCGGCACATTGATCGACAGCGCGCTCGGTACTGTGCAGGTCAAATACAAGCATAAAAAGACCATCAGCGAAGAAAAAAGCGAAAACGCGACGCATTACGCCGGTTTCCGCTGGCTCGACAACGACCTGGTCAATTTCCTGACCAATGCCATCGCGGTCTCCGTGATGTTCATCATCTGGATCATCTAGCGCCTCAAGGCGCTTTTTTATTTGAGACGCATGGCCGCGAGGAATCTCTCGAGCGCTTCTCCTTCGAGCGGCGTGCTACCGAGCTCACCGTGGCTCGAGTCATCGTCGATGCCGTGATAGTCGCTGCCCGCTGTGATGAATTGCCCCCTGGATTCAGCGAACGCCTTGAAACGCACCTCATCGGCATCGGTATGCAGGGGATAGACCGCCTCAATCGCGTCATAGTCATATTCCAAAACTTCTTCGCGGACTTTGTCGCTGATCAGCCCCGGATGGGCAAGGGATATGACAATGTCGAAACGCCGCAAAAGTCTAATGCCTTCTTCTGTCGAAAGCTCCGTGCTGGGGACGTAGGCTTTCGCATGTTCGCCGAGGAAGCGGTCGAAGATCTCATCATGCGTATAGGGATAAGCGTCCATAATCGCCCTGGCGATGTGCGGCCTGGCGATGATGCCGTCGGAATGGCTGACGACCTGTTCGTAAGTGATGCTGATATCATAGAAACGCTTTAGATTTTCGATAAAACGCTTCGCGCGGTTCTCCCTTCCTTCTCGGATATAGGTGTAGTATGCCTGCATCGGCTCGGCCTGATAGGAATCATCACGGAAATACCCGAGGAGATGTACGCTTTTTCCGTCCTTCAGGGTGGAAAGCTCGATGCCGGGAATATAGGTCATGTCGTGCGTCTTCGCAAGGGCGCGGTTCTTTTCTACACGGGCGCATACATCATGGTCGGTGATTGCCAGCACATCGACGCCCTTGGCCTTCGCCTTTTTGAACAATGCTTCCTGGGTGAGCTTCCCATCCGATTCTATTGTGTGGGTGTGGAGGTCTGCTTTCATGGCTCATCCTCTTTCCAAGGTGATATGATTGTGCTTGATATCTAGCTCTTCAAGCGCTTCTGACTCGCGTAGATGGCAGGTGAACAGCAGGATCTGTCGGTCGGACTGGACCCTGTCCAGCGTCTCAAGGGCGCGTTTTAGGCGCTGTGCATCGAAATTGACGAAGGCATCGTCAAGAATCAGGGGGACATCGCCTTTCTCGAGCGCATCCAGTGTGCCGAGACGGATGGCGAGGTAGATCTGGTCGAGCGTGCCCGCTGAAAAGAACGTTTTATCCTCGAAGTCCTTATGGCTTGGATGCTCTACTCTGAAATCCAGCGACTTGGGCAGCTTGATACGGGTATAAGCATCGTCGGTGAAACGTTCGAGATAGTGCCCCACATGATGTTCGAGCGTCGGGGAGAAGGTCTCGGCGATGGTGGTGGATACATCTTCAAGCAGTTGCTTGGCCTTCTCATAGACCTTGCGCTTCCTAAGGAGCCGCGATGTCTCCTCCTCAGCCTGCAAACGTTCATGTTCGATGGTCGCGAGCGGCCGATGTCTCTCTTTTCTCGCTTCATGGGAGGCTTCTTTCTCCGTGATGCGCCGCTCAATCCGTTCGAGTTCCCGTTGCTTCTTTTCCAGGGAGGGCCTGTTGGATTCGTAGCCATCGAGCTTTTCGCGCGGGGCGGATTCGACCCTGGCCCTGTAGTCCTCAAAGCGCTCGCCTTCGAGCATCTCTTCGAGGTATTCATGGAGCTTGCGCATCCTGATGAGGCAGTCTAGGCCTTCCGGCGTGAAGGGGAGGGCGAAACGCTTGAGCAGCGGGGCATACTCTTTTGACAGTTCCTCCATCGCTTCATCGATTTCCCTGATGCGCTCATTGTTTCTTTTGTACTGTTCGCGGCGGGACTCCTCCCTGCCGTAGTAGGCCAGAAACGCCTCGGTATCAGGGACACTGTAACGCTCGAGGATGGCATCGATCTGTTCCCTGGTCTCTTTCACGTCATGGCTTTTGTTCTCATACATAGCTTCGGCGGCTTCGTGCCACTTCTTCAAAGCGGGGATCTTCCGGAAGTAGAGATGAAGGAAATAAACAAATGCGACGAGGGAGATGAATAGAAGAATGATGAAGGGCAGTGCTGAAATTTCAAGCAGTAGATGGAGGACTGCCAGCAGAACCCCTGATATTGCGGTCATGACTGTCACGCTCAAAGCGCGGAGTGCACGGCTTTTCCCTTTCTTATGCAGGGTCCGGCGCGCATCGACAGCCTCCTCGAGTTTTTCCAGATTCCGGATGTCGTCTTGTCCGGTGAGTTGTTTCAAGGTGGACCTGTCTTCCTTCAACGCTTGGAAAGCGTCGTCGTCAAGCACGTCCTCCTCTGTCGAAAGGCTCTTTCTCTCCGTACGGAGATCCCTGATATGATCGCGGTGGCTTTCTGCCTGCTCGAAACATTCGGGGTAGGCCTCGATGGCTTTTTCAATCGCTGGATAATCAACGCTTCCCTCTCCTTGTGAAGCCTTCTCCACCATGCGCCTTATCTTCTCGACACGCTCATCGATGGCATCGAGCCTCTGTTTCTCCTTCATGTTCTCCTGTTTTCGCAGGGTTTTTTCAAGATCTTCCTTCTCCGCATTCAAGGCGCGCTTATCCTCGCGGATTTCATCGATCCTCCGCCTTTCCTCAAGCAGGTATTCATGATGCTTTTTGGCGTTCTCATACTCTTCATCGAGGGATTCTTTCCGCTTAAGCGCTTGAGCGTAGGGTTTCGTCGGCGCGCGGGCGGTTCCGATTTCAGAGATGGCTTTTTCGAGGTGTCTAACAGCTTTTTCTACGGAAAAAGACTCCGTCTGTGTCGCGTTGAGATTGCGGAGGCGGGTGAGAAGGTCGTCCTGGGCCTCCTCATCAGTCTGCGGGGAAAGCTGCCTTAGGCTCAGCGTGTTCCGATAGAGCCGGTAGGGCATGTCGATGAAGGCGGCGATATCCGGGAGCTTGCTGACAGGGTCGATATCGAGCGAGTCGGTGATCTCTTCTCCGTTCACCTCTTTATAGAGTCTTACGCTGTCGGACCCCTTTTTGAAGGTCCTATGCAGCCGATATTCAGTTCCATCCTTCTCAAAAAGCAGCGCGCCCTTGTAAGGGGCGTTGCTTCTTGGTTGGTACCACTTGTGCAGGTCGAGATAGCGTTTCTGCTTGACATCAGGGTTCAAGAATCCATAGAACATGCCCTCTATGAAAGCATGGAGTGTGGATTTTCCGCTCTCGTTGAGACCATAGATAAGATTGATGCCTGAACTGAGCGATAGAGAATGGTTTTCGAACATTCCGAACCCGTCGATGTGCAGGGAAGTAAGCTTCATCGCGCACCCTCCTCTGTGTCAAGAAGCGCCCGCAGGGCAGCTTTCAGCACTTCCTCATCACGAGCTTTCGGAGGCTGTTTCTCGAAACGCTGGATCATCTGTTCGACAATGGTATCCTTATAGCGCTGCTTGAGAGTCTCTAGATGAAGCGCCGCCTGGGTCTCGTCGCGGAATTCAATATAATGGAAATAGTCGTCGAGGATGCTTTTGAATTGAAGCGGGTCGATCGACATGGTCTCGTCGGCCTCCCCTGTCAGCCGCACGCGCACAAAACCATCGCGCAGCCCCGAAGGAAGGTCTTTCACCTTGTCGAGAATCTCCGATTCGCTTTCCACTTTGCTCACGGAGATCTCGCGCACATGATACGAGCGGATCTGCGAGGGGACGAACTGCGCCCGGACAAATCCGCGCACGTCGAGTTCGCCTTCAATGTAGCCTTTTTGCTCGGTTTCTGTAAAATCGAGGGGCTCCGGATTTCCGGGGTAGGCGATGTGCGGCGCTAGGAATGCATGCTGATGGATATGGCCGAGGGCGATGTAGTCGAACGGCAGGTCCTTGAGGGTCGGCACATCGGTAAGATAGTTTTCATCATGCAGCCTCTCTACATCACCGTGCAGGAGGAGGACATTCGCTTTATCAGGATCGACGCCATCGGCAAGCTCCTTCAGGAAGGCTTCGCTGAAATCATGGGTATTGATGCCGTAGACATCCATCGTCTCTAAGGACACCTTGGGCGAACGCTTATTGAAAGTGTGGATGTTGTGGGCGCTGAGAAGACTTCTATAGGCCTTGTTGTGAAGAAACCCGTCGTGGTTCCCGATCAGAATAAAGACCTCGGCATCGAGGTGTTTCAGTTTTTCAAAGAGCCGCTCCATTTCATGAAGCGGCATATATTGATCATCGAACATATCGCCGGCTATGAAAAGCGCTCCGGCATCGCGTGCGGCATCTATGACTCGCAAGAAGGACTCCCTCAATTCGTAGAGCCTCTTCTCATGAGCGGCAGAATCAGTGAACGCCGTATGCGTGAGCTTGGCGTTCAGATGGGCATCAGCGGTATGGATGAATTTCATCGACTCACTCCTTGGCCCGCTTGAATATTTCATAAAGCGCCTCGTCGCTCAGAGCTTCAAAGCGCGGAAATAGTCGTTTAAGCTCCACGACGTATTCGCTCGGGGATTCACTCAGTTCAGTCGTGGGAACATCACCGGTGAAAAGCGTGTTGACAAACGCTTCAAAAGCGATATAGAGATCGACGCTCGCATACGGAGTCTTGGAGAAAAGCGTCGTGATATCCTTGCGTGCCTTTTCGTCAAGAATCTCGAGACGATATTCAAGATAAGGCAGGACGCCATCACGTAAGAATGCATTATGCGGCGTCCTGGGATGAACGCTCTCAATTGTATCACTCATCTG
The DNA here is from genome assembly GCA_003553945.1 of Mollicutes bacterium. Lineage (GTDB taxonomy): Bacteria > Bacillota_I > Bacilli_A > Izemoplasmatales > Izemoplasmataceae > T1SED10-81. The sequence continues at coordinate 20,424 of PWEL01000029.1, forward strand.
ATGAAGCGGGAACACACTCTTTGGCGCACCGATGCTATGGATGAGAAAACTCGCATAACCCAGCGTGTCGATGCTATCAAGTGTGAGGGTCGCTTCAAAGGCCAGTTTCGCCCTGTCGTAGGCGAACGGGTTCATATCGCCCTGCATGATTTCGAACGCACGTATCATGATATCAAGGCGCGTATATAGAAGTCTCTCCTTCACGAGATGTTCATAACATGAGGGCGAGATGAAGATGGCATCGGGATAGAGGGATTCATCCTTGAGTCGTATATACCGGCTGTCGTCATCATCATAGACGAGCGCCTGTTCATTCAACGCCCCCTGGAGCGAAGGCGTCGTCATGACCGCGAAGACAGGCAGCGCTGTATTCTTGAATGGTGGTTCCTCCCTGCTTTTAAGCCAGGCCGACAGGAAGTCGGCTGGTTCATAGAGAAGCCTTCCCAGAATTTTACCGGCATCGATGACGCTGCCGCCACCGAGGGTGAGGATGGCATCCGCCTCAAAAGCACGGCCGCTTTCGACCGCTTCCCTCAGTTTGTCTTCAGTGATGGGCGGGGCGCATCCATCGAACAAGCGATACGCCACCCCCTTCGCATCCAGAGCACTCTGGATGCTCCCGAGCATGTCATGACATGTCATGGCCACATGCCTGTCCGTCAGAATGAACACCCTTTTGAAACCTAAAGAAAAAAGGCGGTCCAGAAAGCCGTCCTGGTCCTTGAAATAGACCTGCATGGGAAGATGTGCAAAGAATTCGTCCATTGTGATACCTCGCTATTCTTAATTGATTATAACATATTCCCGCCGCTCTCACCATCTGAGAAGGGGAAAGAAAATGCTTTTAGCATGAACAGGGTGTGCTATAATGAGAAAGGTGATTCCATGCAATACATCGTGCCTGAAGAAGCCAGGGAATTCTTGAAAGCGAAAGACGCCCGCATGCGCCGGTTGATCCTTTACGGCCAAGCGCCGAGGGAATATATCATAGAGGATGCCTTCAAAGCGCTTGTGGACATCATCGTCGGCCAGCAGATATCGGAGAAGGCCAAGGCCGCAATCCTTTCACGGGTGAAAGCGGCGTTCCCCACCATGGACCAACGCACCTTCGAATCGCTCGCTGAAGAGGACCTGACTGCCCTGGGCTTATCGCGTATGAAAGCCTCAACCATCATCCGCCTCGCTAAAAGCGATGAAGATTTCAATGCCTTGAAACAGGAAGACAAGCGCACTGTCAAAAAGAAGCTTACGGCTTTCAAGGGCATCGGCATGTGGACAGTCGAGATGTTCTATTTCATCGCCATGCAGGATGAGGATGTGCTGAGCCTCAGGGACATGGGCATCCGCAACGCCTTGAAAACACTCTATGACTGCAGTGACAAGGACCTGCCGGCATTCAAGCCCTATTTCTCGCCCCATGGTTCAGCGGCTTCCGCATACCTCTGGACCATGCTTGCACTGGACGATGAAACCATCCAAACCATAAAAGGAGCGTGAACGACATGCCAATGAAAACGTATAAAGGAAAGGAACCTGTCGCCATGGACAATGTGCGCATCTTCGAAGGCGCCATGGTCATCGGCGACGTCCGCCTGGGCAAAAACACCGGCGTCTGGTTCAACGCCACCATCCGCGGCGACATGGACCGCGTTGAGATCGGCGAGAACACCAATGTCCAGGATAACGCTGTCATTCATACTGACAGCGGGGAGCCCACCGCCATAGGTAAAAACGTCACCATCGGTCACGGCGCCATCATTCATGCGGCGACTGTCGGCGACGGCGCCCTTATAGGCATGGGAAGCATCATCCTCAATAATGCCGAAATCGGTGAAGAAGCCCTTATCGGGGCGGGCACCGTCGTCCCTCCCGGGAAGAAGGTCCCGCCACGTTCCCTCGCTGTAGGCAATCCCATGAAAGTAGTGAAAGAACTTACAGACGAGGACATCTCTCGCATCCACGAGAACGCCGGTCACTACGTTGCGCTGAAAGACACCTATCAATAAAAAACGCCGCGGCCGCGGCGTCTAATCTTCATGTGTCTTGAACCATCTGATGAAACGCGCTTCATCGATGAGCGAAGAATCGTCGCGCATCAGGGAGACGAACTGGCTGATCCGCGCGAGTATCTTTCGGTGCGTGTCGTCGTCCTTCGCCCCGAAGACGAAATAATTGTGGATGGGCCTGCCGAAATACTGTACGGGCTCCTCCGTATGCAGGAACGCGATAAAAGGAATTTCAACACCTTCGTGCGGTCTTGCATGCAGGAAGACAGTGTCTTTTGTCAAGGCCAGTTCCGGACCGCTCTTGTGAATCTGTTCCACAATCTCCTTGAGATACATCGAGGTGAGCACCCCTACCTGAAGCAGGGGGGAGACCGATTTATAGAGCCCTTCCTCCCAAGAATCGAGACGCTCGACGATTTCGGCATGCAGACGGATATCTTCCATGGAATTCATCTCCTTCAAGCGTTCTCTTGCCAGAAGTGTTGAATAGAACAGGCATATTATAGCACAATACATCCGTTTTTATAAATTTTATGTTCCACATGTGCAAAGATGGCGGGTCTATTGTATAATGTGAATGTAAGGAGGAAATTCTATGGTTCAGAAAAAGCGCGTCCTCGACAAGGAACTCCGCCATGAACTCACCAAGGAAGAGTGCCATGAGATCATGGATTATCTCATGGTCCAGTTCAGCGACTCCAAGGACATCCATTTCAACTACTATTTCGACACGCCTGATGGAGCGCTCGCCGAGCGGGACATCACCCTTCGCATGCGCACCATCCGCAAGGAGAACCACACATCCTACCACCTTACGCTCAAGGTGCCCACCATCGACGAGGCCACTTACCTCGAATATCATCAACGCCTCACCGAACGTGAGATGCGCCGCATGGTCTACAACAACGAGCTACCCGAAGGGGAGATCAAGGACCTCGACTCCATCCACGGCGGCAACGTGAGGAACGTGAACATGATCCGCGTCAACCGTGTGTACGCCAAGTACCTCGATTTCCATGTCTATTTCGACAAGATCTCCCACCGTGGGCGCACCTATTACGAAATCGGCACCCGCATCGATTCCTCCCTGGTCTCCAAGGACAAGCAGTCCCAAGCGTTCAAGGACCTTCTCGCCTCATTCGGAATCACCTTCAAACAGACCGACAGGCGCTCGAGGAAATTCCGTTATAGAAACCGTCCGGGCAACAGATGATCGAAAAAGACGCTCATTATGCAGCGTCTTTTTTTAAAGAACGATGAAATGGAGCGCCATCGCAGCCATGTAAAGAACAAACACATAGTTCGCCGTCTCGAATGAAGGACGGAATCCGCGGAGTCTTTGGATGAGTGAACCATCTTTCTTGATAATCAGACGGAATATAAGATACCCTGCTATAAGATAGAGCGCATATTCAAGGATGCCTCTTGCACTCAGAATCGATACATGAGATATATCGACAGTGAAGAAAAAGTCTGAAAGCGGGGCGAAAAAGACCCCGAACACCAGACATAGGATCGAAAGAATCGCCAAGGCCACATAGGGTGGTCTTTTTTTAACCGCATAACTCAAAGGCTTCTCTCCGAAGAATATCTGGGAAGCCTTTATGAATGAGGCCGCCGTCCCTATATTCACCGCGAATAACGCTGCATACTGAAAGGGGTTCGCTTCAATCCCGTATTTAATGATGGACTTGCTGATATAGCCATTGAACAAAGGCGCCCCCGTAATTGAGAGCATGCCGATGATCATCATTGCGCTGACGAACGGCATGGTTTTCATGACCCCACGAATCTCGCTGACATTCTTTGTCCTGTAGACTTTAATGATCACGCCGGCGCACAGGAAGAGAAGACTTTTGAACATGCCATGATGGAACGCGTGCAATAAGCCGCCGTGCGCAGTCATGGCATCAACTTGCGCCAATCCCATAAACACAATGCCAACCTGCGAGACGGTGTGGTAGGCGAGAATCTGCTTGATGTCCTTTTGTGAAAGCGCGAATACGACACCGACGATTGCTGTCAAGGCCCCGATGATGAAGAAAAAGTCCACATAATCGAGTGATAATGCCGCGAACATCTGATTCATGCGGATGAACAGATAGACACCTGATTTGACGATAAGGCCGCTGAGGAGTGCGCTCACAGCGGATTGGGCCGCTCCGTGAGCTTTCGGAAGCCATGTGTAGACCGGAAAGATCGCTGCCTTGATACTGATGCCGGCCATCATAAGGATATAGGCAAGCTGGACGAGCCTTTCGGAATCCATCGCCTCCATATTATCTCGAATATGGAGGAGATTGATGGTGCCGAACACATTATATAGCAGGAGTACACCGATGAGGAACATAAGAATACCGCTCGTATTGATCAACAGGTAGTAGATTGCCGCCCTTAATGAACTGCCGGTCTTTTTAAACCCCACTAGGACTGTCGCGACAATGGTGGTCAATTCAATGAATACGAAAAGGTTGAACAGATCATTCGTCTGCAGAAGACCGAAGAACACGCCTTGCAGAAAGAGAAAGAAAAACAGGAAACTATGGTCTGTTTTCCTAGGTTCATATTTATAGAAAAGCACCACCCACCAAAGCAGAATGGTGAGAAAGATAAAAGACATGCTCAGTCGGTCATTGGCAAGTGTAATGCCAATGTGTTCCGGCCATCCGCCCAGAACAAACGCACCACTTGCAAAGTCGTCACGGAAAACAAAAAAATATGAGACCGCCAAGACGGTGATAAGGGTCTGGGCAAGGAAGGCTAGCAGGTACATCCTTTCATTTCTGAACATCAGGATCAGGATGCCTGTCACAACAGGGATCAAAACCAGGAAGGCTGGCACATATATCATTTGACATCTTCCCTTCTCAGTATCTGAGCCCATTCCGTCGATCCGTAGTGATGGAAGACCTTGATACAGATAATAAGTGCTAGAGCAGTGACGGCCGAGCCGATAACAATAGTGGTGATCATCAGTGCATGCGGGAGCGGGTCGACAATAGCTGCCACATCTTCGCTGACAATGGGAATGGCACCGCCTTCATAATTTGCAAAATTCAAAAAGAGCAATATGACGCCTGATTCTATAATCGTCACACAGAAGACACTCTTTATTATATTCTTACTCGTGGCCAGTCCATAAAGTCCAATCAACACGACAATGAAAGTCAATACAGGATTCATCAGCGCCCCTCCTTCAAGAAAGCAGTGAAGATAGCCCAAAGACAGAGCGCTACATTGATACCGATCAGGATGTCAAGTGCAATGATATAGATATATTTGGACATGGTCGGTGCGTCGACCGCCATGAAATTTGTGAAAATCTCCCCCCGCGTTATAAGGCTGATCGAAGCTGTAAGAACAATGCCGAGATAAGCGAATTTCACAACAGCCACAATCAGACTGATGTCCGTCTTGCGTTCAAGATTGATGTAATAAAGTAAAAGAATCGCTGTCGCAACGACTGCGCCGCCTTGAAATCCACCACCCGGCGTTAGATGCCCATTGAGGATAATGAAGAAACCCAACATGAGCAACAATGGAAAAACAAAACGCGAAAGTGTGACGAACAACTCAGGGGTTTTATATTTATCCAGCATGAAATGTGCATTGCGCTCTTCAAAATCATGCCGGCTGATCCAGATCACGCCGGACACCGCGACGAGAAGGATGCCTGCTTCAAACAAACTGTCGAAAAGACGATAGTCCAGAAGAATCGCAGTGATAAGGTTTGAAGAGCCGGTGTCATCCAGACCATGTTCGAAGAAATAGAGTTTTGCATCATTTTTGAAAAGATCCTCCATCTCCTCCATGGAGAGGAAAAACATCACAAACAGAATCCCCAGCGCAGCTACAAGTATTATTTTCCTACTCACCAAAACCACGCTCCGTAAATGTATGGACCTCTATATCATCGTAATCTTCCGCCATCTGTGCAAGCTTCGTCATCAGAAGGCTTGATTCTTTTCCTTTCAATTGATATACACCTTTTTCCTCGTCCCTTGAAACAATAAGGTCCACATTTGTCTTTTCACATATGACCTTGTCAGGGCCCGCTTCCCAGCTGCAAAGCCCAGGGTCGTTACAGATGTTGAGTTCGAGATGGTAGTAATCCGTGAATCGTTTCAACAATACATAGCCTATGCCGGTAAAATCATTATTGCTGATGATGAAATCATCCATCGCCCTGTCTAGAACAATGAACTCCCGTTGCCTTGAGATGCTGATCACATAAATAAGCGGGATGATCGCCGCTCCGATCGCTACTTCCGCAATAGCGACATCCGGCGCATGGTTGATGACATATAATCCGGATACGACCAAAGAGAACGCTACTACAAGAAGCACGATAGTACTGTTGTTCTTCTGAAGGACCACAACAACCGCAATCGCAATCAGCATGAACTGAAGCACATATGCAATGATATCAATCCACATCAGATCATTCATAGTTTCCACCCTCTTTATCCTCAAGACGGGCAATGGGAACGCCGGTCAAATAGGCGCTCCGAGCATTGACGTGTGCACTCACTGGCCCACTCAAAAGATGAAACGCAAGCAAAAGCAAGTAACGAATCAAATGCTGGAAACAAAAATACGGGAAATCCCCCTCATAACAAACGATTGATAACGTTATCAGCCCCAATGCCAGAAAAAGGTGAGCAACTGTATCGATCAATGTTGCAGAAAGCATGCGGGTATAGATGTTCTTCACTCTCAAAAGCGCTATGACACCGCATGCGACTAAAAACCAGCTTAAAACGATCAAAACGGCGGCGAGTATCATTTTTCACGCCCCCCGGACATAATAAATTTGGACAGCAACGTAATCGTCAGAAACCCTGTCAATCCAAGGACCAAGGCCATGTCAAGCATGAAGACGCTCCCTGTGATCATGGCATACACGACAACCAGCATCATTATTTTAATGCTGAGAAGGTTGACCATCAGGATACGGTCCCAGATCGTCGGGCCGATGATGAAGCGTATCAGAACCGCGAGTACACCGATAATCAACACAAAAAAAGTTATTTGCAGCATAATCTCAATGAAGCCAGGCAGTTCAATCATGATGAATCCTCTTTTCTATATTGTTTCAACGTTCCTTCAAAACGTTTCCGTATCACCTTTTCGAGGTGATCCCTGGTCGCTTCCTCCGAAGCGATCGTCAACACTGTCACCGTCTTTTCATCTTTATTGCTCTCAACAGTCATTGTCCCAGGTGTCAGTGTAATCGAATTCGCAATAATGCCCAATTCCACATCATCTTTTACATCGAGTTTCATCGTGAATACAACAGGTGCGTAACGTTTGAAAAACAGAACCGCCAGAAACTGAAGCGCCGATCTAAAGACCGTGACCAAAAGCATGACAATATAGCGAAAGATGCGGGGTGGATGAAAAGGACGATATGACTTGTCGCCGCCTCCGTAGAAGACTCCATACGCCATGATACTGAGCACCAAAGAAACAACCCCTCCCTTTATAAGAGAAAGGGGATCGAGACTGGAACTCAAAAAAAGCCAGAAAACAAATAACAATAAAAATAACTTGTATCGAGCACGTATATATTCCAACATGCCACGCCACCCCTTGCTGTTTGAAAAATCACAGCCATTATAACAGACATTCACGATGCAGACAACGAAAGTTACCTATCGGCAGCCATCAATAAGGCCACTACCGTCTTCGCATCCATGATATCCCCCTGCTTCGCCATCGCGAGAGCCTCCTCGAAAGGCATTTTAACTATCTCAAGGTACTCATCGTCGTCCCCGAGCACATCGCGCCCCGTGGGATAGACGTCGTAGGCCGCATAGATATCGATTCTTTCATTGGAGAAGCCGATGGCGGAATAGATGCTCGTAAGCCAGGTGAGCGCATCGCTGACATGTCCGGTCTCCTCCTCGAGCTCCCGCAATGCGCACCGCCTGCCATCCTCACCTTTTTCATCCTTCTTGCCCGCGGGAATCTCAAGGGAATCAATCCCGGCAACGTAGCGATGCTGCTTCACGAGGATGACATCGCCTTTTCGCGTGAACGGGAGCACAGCGGCGGCGCCGTCATGATCGACAACGACACGTCTGCCGCGCTTCCCCCCGGGAAGCGTGACATCATCTTCATAGACACGCAGGAACGGACATTCATATTTCAATCTTCGCGCGACCTTCTTCTCTCTTCTGACCACCGGGCATCTCTCCTTGAAAGTACAATTCTCTGAACTTTATCAAGTGATAAGTGTGAGGACGATGGGCAACATCACCAGATAAAGCCCCCACAGAAACATCCGCGTCGTCCAGAACATGAAAGCATGTCGGACCGCTATCAATAGGGGCATAGCTAAAAGCGCCACATAGCCGGCAAACATCAAAAGCCGCATCATCCAGATATTCTCGATGAATGACGACTCATTGACCACATGATACGAGAAAACCATGCTGATGAGGACGAAACTGAGCAGCGAGAATGCGAACACCAATGTCCCCACTGTAAGGTAGTCGGCCAGCTCCAAGCCCTCGCTGACAATCTTCGTCGTCATAAACAGTATGGCATACACCATGATCAAAAGAAGTAAAAGCCTTAGTATCGTGTGACTCAGAAGTTCAGATAATTCCGCCACTATCGGGTCATACGGAGTTGTCATGTCGTCCACTCCCTCTCTTTTCATTCCGGGCGCCACCCTGAATCAGGCGTCTACGGTCATTCATCCTTGAGACGCCCGTAAAGACTCTCTATCTCCCGCATGCGGGCAGGAATATCGATGCCCTGCGGACAGTGCTCAAGACAGACGCCGCAGTCGATGCACACTGAGGCGGCGCCGTCCTTGTTTTCATACCTTCTGACGAACCCGTTCTCGTTTTCAGAGATCGCATAATCATTGTAGAGCGTGAACACCCCCGGGATGTCGACACCTTCAGGGCACGGCATGCAATAGCCGCAATCCGTGCAGGGGATGGTGCGTTTCTTGAGGAAGGCTTCAAGCGCGTCATCGATGACGCGCTGTTCTGAAGCCGAGATGGGCTTGAAGTCCGTGAGCGTCTCGATATTGTCCTTCGTCTGCTCCATGTCAGACATGCCGCTCAGCACCACCATCACATTGGGAAGCGACGCCACGTAGCGTATCGCCCATGAAGCGATGCTCACATCGGGGTCATGAGCTTTAAAGATGTTCCTGGACTCTTCACTCAAAGAAGCGAGCGTCCCGCCACGGACTGGTTCCATCACAATGCAAGGAACCCCGTATTCCTCGACAATCTCATACTGGCGCTTCGCATCCTGATGCGTCCAGTCGAGATAATTGATCTGGAGCTGCACGAAATCCCATTCGTAGGCGTGGATGATGGTCTCTAGCACATCAGGCGTGTCGTGAAAAGAGAATCCGAGATAGCGAATCCTCCCCTCGCGCTTCATCTCATAGAGAAACTCCATCACGGCGGGCAGCTTGAATGTCTCGAACATCTTCTCATTCAAGGCATGGGCGAGGTAGTAGTCAAAATACTCGACCTGGCAGCGCTCGAGCTGTTCATAGAAGATGCGCCGCGCATCCTCGACGGACTCGATCTCCCATCCGGGCATCTTCGACGCCAGATAGAAGGAGTCGCGGGGATACTTGGAGAGCACGCGCCCCACAAAGGGCTCCGAGAGACCATGATGATAGGGATACGCCGTGTCGAAGTAATCGACGCCCCTTTCATACGCATAATCCAGCATCGCTTCCGCACGTTCCTCATCGATATCGGGTGCATCCTCGTTGAGCTTGGGGAAGCGCATGCAGCCGAACCCCAGAAGCGAGGGCGTCTCTTCGATGCCTTTGAATCCCTTTTTCCTATAGACCTTTCGAGCCATGAAAACCCTCCTCTATTTTATGACACGCTTCAATGTCGTACCGAGCATGTCGGTGACGGCTTCGCACACCACGCGGTAGTGCGGAGCATATCGCCTCTTGAACGGTTCACTATGCGGGATCGGACGAAGCCCTTCCGCTTTGTAATGCGCTACGAAAGTTTGAACCTGTCTACAGCTGAAGGGCATGCACCCTTCGTCCGCCATCTTGAGAAGCGCCTTTATCTGCGCATCAAAACGTCGCTTCCCCTCCATGGATTCAACGGAATAACTCATCGAGCGCTCGAACATAAGCGCCAGTTCATCAAGTGTCAATATCCCCTCACGCACCAGGCCCAGATGCGCCCGGAAATAGCCATGGCCTATCTTCTCAAGACAAGCAGGACTGCTTGTCATCGCCTGGTATTCCCCTTCTAGATATGCACGCACTTCCCTCGAGGAGGGCGCGGAGAAATGCGCAGGACCGAAACTGTTCTGATAGAAGAGTTTCAGAAAATCCTGGACCTCCATGTGCGGATAACGTCTCAGATGCGTGATGATGATCTGCCTTGGATTCTGCACACTCATCCCCTCTTCAATAGATAACTGAAGACACCCGACTTTGGTATATCAATAACGCCACGCTCGGCGAGCGTGTCCGTAAGTGCCGTATAGAAGAAATGATACCACCAGATGAAGAACGATGCGAAGGAAACTTCTTCGTCATATCCCATGCGCCGGTAATGCATCTCGAGTTGTGGACGCGCCCTCTCGAAGAGCGCGAGGAGACCATCCTCCAAAGTACCGGCGATGCGTGCGAGACGGGCTTCATCACCAGGCTTGAAAAGGGGCATGGAGAACCTTCCGTTCTCCATGAGGCCGAGCGCTTCGAAACCGCGGACCTCGGAGGCCTCCAGCGTAAGTGTTTCCTGAACGGCCTCCATATAGCGCTTCAAGAGCCTGGTCTTTACCTCATGCAGCGTCCCGTCAAAGTGCGCGGAGAAGAGACGTCTCAAGTCGCCGATTCCGGCCGAGAGAAAATGCAGGGCGTTACGGCGATTGCCGTAGACGGACAACACCATGTCCTCGAAACGCTCGAACTGATTGCCGTAGATGCCGAATGCCTCTTTATCCGGGTCGGTCTTTTCCTGCACGGAATAGTAATAGCGGCCACCTTTGCGTTTCGGACGCGGACTATTAAGAAACCTACGTTCCATCGCGTCAAGCTGAAGGACATCCAGTGCCACCGTGCTGAGAAGAAAAAAGCTGATATCGGAGAAAGCGAAGGGGTGTAAGCTTTCAATGCCATCCGCGATGGTCCGGATGTCCTTTAGTTTTTCTTCCACGAGCTCGGCGCCCTCTTCCAGTAACTCATCCGATAAAGTGAAAAGCGCCTTTCCTTCATCGCGCGTGATCACCATGCAGAGCGGTCGGAGCGTCTCTTCCTGCACCAGCCCCTCGCGCACCAGACTATCCAGCGCCCCGTCAAGCTCCGGCCTTGAAAGCGAGAAATGCTTTCTAGTCCCATCCAGGGAGAGGCGCTTGTGAAGCGCGACAAGGATCTCGTTCAGACGCCCCTCCTCCATGGAGACAGCCGGACCGTTCTCGCCGTCGGCGATGCGCTTGCCTTCAAATGCATGTCGATACACGTCGGAAAAATCCTCTCGCCGGGACATACCTTCACTTCCTTATACTGTATTTGAACCATGCACATTCATTCTACGTCAACTGTACCGTCCTTGCAACTGCGCGTTCACTTTAAAATATCGATTGTATTCCCCCGCACGCGGATGACGCCCTCTTCACTTAGCTTCTACATCCCTCACCATCGTGCGCCGGCCGATATTGAGACAGTCCGCAAGCGCTTGTCGGGAGGAAGGACGTTCGTCGGCCAGAGGTTTCCGTCTCTCACAGGCACGCTCGAAATAGCCGAGTGGCTTTTCCGACCGGCTTTCTGAACATCAACACGGTTTTATGCCTCTTCATGACGCACGACATCGAAACGATAGAGCTCACACTGGGCACCTTCAGGAATCCCGGCCTTCCCGCGTGCAAGCGCGAGCTGTTTCTCGACGGCATCGATGCCCTTAAGATCCGGCAGGAGCACACCCTTGCGCGCACCGGAGACCACCACCACGCCGTAGCGGGATGGATCGAGTGATGCTTCATCGGCGGCTTCAAGCGGCGAAAGCACATCCACACTGACGGAAAGTCCGGAAAGCTCCTCGCGTTTGACAGGAGCGAAGCGCGGATCGTCCTTCGCCGCGGCGAGCGCGTTGTTCTCGATCTCTTCGGCGAGTGTCTCCCTGGTCGGTTCTATCGTACCGATGCAGCCGCGCAGACTCCCCTCTTTCTTGAGCGTCACGAAACATCCACGGCGCTTTGTAAGAAAATCCGGAAGCCTTCCAGGAAGACGAGGCGCTTCGCCTTCCTCGATATAAGCTCCGATGACACGTCTCGCAAGGCGTGTATGCCAGGAGGACACCCGGATGTGTGACGATACAGCGTAGCCCACGCCGAAGGGGCCTTCATAGTTCAGAAGATCGTGGGTGTGTTCAGCGTCTGCAAGCGCCCCTCCCAGCGTCACCATCGAACGCAGCCCGCATTCTTTCGCATTGCGCACCAGGCGCTTGTTGAATGTCAAGAGCTTCGAGAACTCACCCTTCTTCAATGCATCTTCGACGCCCGCATCGAATTCAGCGCCGTCCGGATGATGCCCGTGGGGCGCGCCACGTTTCAAGGCATGAGAGAGGTCGCCGCTCGCCAGGAATACCACGTTCTTGTCGCTTCTTTTGCATGCCGCGGCGATGGCTTCACCAGCTTTCCAATGGTCCTTGAGGGACAGCCCTGAAATGGAAAGGTGTACAACCTCGTAATCATAGAGCATCTCATCGATATACATCAGGGGAACCAGGGCGCCATGGTCGAGCGTGTCACGGCCTTTTTCAACGGTAAGTTTTGCATCACTTAATGCGGATGCAATTCTATCGATAAAATCGCACGCATTCGGAATTTCAAGCGAGACTCCGGCATGGCCGAACATCGCAAAGTCACCGCTCAATTGCGGTGATTGATTGATATTGAATGCGTCCCTATAGGCGTTCGCATGCGGAGTCATCACCACGATGACATCCGGGTCGAGCAGGGAGAGCTGTTCAGCCACCTCCCTCATCGCACGTTTCGTAAGAACCGCATCGTCCCCTCTCGAACCACCGATGGCATCGATGACGATGGGTGGGTGCGGCATCACCACGCCGCCTAAGAGTCCCATGCAATCCCTCCTTTTGAATCTATCTACTTATATTGTATCAAGAATACGACAAAAAGCATAAATCCTTTCCCGGCATGCATGTGATTTCTCATGAAGAACGCACGGTTTCATGCTATAATGGATGCAAAGCGAGGCAAAAGGGGGACATACCATGAAACGCTTTGAAAAGGAAACGTTATTGAAACTATTGCTACTCGTCTCCATCATAACCATCGCCATCATCGGGCTCTATGCCCTCTCCCTAATCTTCTCGGGACTCATCGATAATGTATCCACAGCGGCGATATCGGTCATCATGCCCTTCTCCATCGCCTTTTTAATAAGTTTCATCATCCATCCTCTCGCCAATATATTCAGAGACCGGATAGGCATCCCTGAGACACTCGCCATCATACTTGCAATTACAGTAGGAATCCTCGGCCTTCTCGGCGTCATCACCATCACTGTGGTCTTCATCACCTCTCAGATCGGAAACATCCTCTCGAGCCTCGTCAACTTCATCGACAACGAAGCCATTGAAAACCTCATCGAAGCCGCCCTCGCAGCCATTAACGATTACCTCGACCGAAGCGACATCATCGCAATCATAGAGAATTTCCAGGAAGAGGGGCTCTCGCTTGAACCGCTCGGAGAGCTTATCACCACTGTGTTCTCGACACTCGCCTCAGCTGCGACAAGCGTCGTCAGCGCAACTTTCACCATCATCCTGACGCCTGTCTTCATGTATTATCTCATCAAAGACCGTAATAAAGTCTTCAGAGGCATCGGAAGAGTCTTCCCCCCTAATATCCGCCCCCACGCCAAGGCCCTCGCTGTAAGAAGCGACGCCGTCATCCGCAGCTACCTCAAGGGACAGGGGCTTGTCATGATATTCATCGCTACGTTCTTTATTATAACCTACAGCATCCTCTCCTTCTTCATCCCCGATTTCCACCTCTGGCACGCCATCTTCTTCGCCGTCATCATGGGACTTTTCAGCATCATCCCCTATTTAGGGGTATGGATCAGCATCGCAGCGCCCGTCGTCCTGCTTCTCACACTACATCTCGAGCATGGCGAAGACACCTGGATCTACATCATCGGCATCGCCATGATCTTCATCCTGAACATCATCGAGGAGATCATCGAGAGCGCCTTCATCCAACCGAACGTGTTCAGCCGGCAGGTGCGCATCCACCCTCTCGCCGTCCTGGCGAGCTTCCTCTTCTTCGGCGGCATATTCGGACTCGTCGGTGTCATCCTCGCCGTACCGATCGCAGGCACCATCAAGGTCACCTTCATCTATTTCAAATCATTGAATCAAGACACGGCATCCAGCAGTGACACCCCATAACACGTACCCTTCGGAGGTCTATCCGGAGGGTTTTTACTTTTAAAGCCACGAAACAGATCTCCGGATGGTTTATTAACCACCACTGAGTTGTTAGAATATAAATAGAGACCATGACAAGGCTGCAAGGAGGTGTGTTCATGTACAACATCATCAAGACCCTCGACCACAGTATCTTCACCTCACAGAATGGCCCCTTCATCTCTCTCTATCAACCAGCGCACAGAGGTGCGCCGCAATCGGAGAAGGACATCATCCAGTTCAAGAATCTGACCAAGGACATCGAACGCCACCTTGAAGCAAACCATGACAAGGACGCAGTCAAATCAATCCTCGAACCCTTCTATACCCTCCGCGAGGACAAGGCGTTCTGGAACAGGACCGCCGACGGCGTGGCAGTCTTCGCGAACCCTGAACACTGTGTCGTGTTCCATTTGAACCATGTCGTAGAACCCTTCAGCTCGATCGGCGATAATCTCTATCTCATCCCGCTATACTATTCCCGCCAGCTCGTCTACTCCTATCACGTCCTCACTTTGAACAGCGATGCCTTCGCTCTCTTTGACTGCGACCATGAAAGCTGCCGGAAGATCCGTTTCGACGAGGACACGCCTACCACCAAGGAGGAAGTCGTCGGAACGCCGGATGTCGAAAGACAGCACACCCATGCCTCCTACGGCGGCGGTGCCATGTATCATGGGCATGATGACGCCAAGGACGATGTTGAAAAGGACATCAAGCGTTTCTTCAAACATGTCGACGCCTTCGTCTATGATCATTTCTCGAAGCAGGACAAACAGCCCCTCATCCTCTATGCACTCCCCGAACATCAGACGCGGTTCCGCGCATTGAGTCAGAACCCGTTCCTTCTCGAAGAAGGCGTGAAGGAATCCGACAACAATGTCGATGAGGACAGGGCCTATCAGAAAGCTTGGAAAATCATGGCGCCGAAAGTCGACCAATACATCGATAGGCTGACATCCGAATTCCAGGCAGCCAAAGCCAGGGGCAAGGCGAGCGACGATATCACCGACATCGTCAGCCACATCAAAAGCGGAAGGGTCGAAACCATTCTGATCGAAAAGGACAGGACCCTCCCCGGACTCATAGACATGGAAAAAGGAACCTATGAACCCCATGACGAGACACCGCCGATATTCAACGATATCCTGAATCAGATCGCAATCAATGTGAAGGACTACGGCGGGGAGGTCATCATCATCGAGAAAGAAAGGATGCCCACAGACAGCCCCCTCGCCGCCATCTACCGTTTCTAACGAAAGAAGCGCAAGAGGCGCTTCTTTTTTAAACGGGATACGATTCGCAAGCAAACATTTTGCATCGTTCGGTGAAAAGACATATAATGAACTATCAATCCCGAAAGAACTAGGTGATACCATGCTCGAACTCAGAAATACCACAAAAAAATACGAAATCGGCTCCTTCAAGCAAGCCGCGCTCAACGGCGTCGACCTCGCCTTCAAAACCAGGGAGTTCGTCGCCGTGCTGGGTCCGTCCGGTTCGGGAAAGACGACCCTGCTCAACCTGATCGGAGGGCTCGACCGCTATGATGAAGGCGACCTGCTGATCGACGGGAAATCGACACGGGAGTTCAGCGACCAGGAATGGGACAGCTACAGGAACCATGAGATCGGCTTCATCTTCCAGAACTACAATCTGATCTCCCACATCAGCGTCCTCGCCAATGTCGAAATCGGCCTCACACTCACAGGACTCTCCCCGGAGGAACGACGGAAACGGTCCGAGGAGGTACTCGGACGCGTCGGGCTCATCGACCATATCCACAAGAAGCCCAATCAACTCTCAGGAGGCCAGATGCAGCGTGTCGCCATCGCCCGGGCACTGGTCAATGACCCGGAGATCATCCTCGCCGATGAGCCCACGGGCGCCATCGACAACGAGACCAGCCGGCAGATCATGGAACTCATCCAGCAGATCGCGAAGGACAAGCTGGTCATCATGGTCACGCACGACGAGGCGGTCGCCAAGGGCTATGCCAACCGCATTGTCTCACTGAGCGACGGCGTCGTCACCGACGATACGAGACCGCCGGAAGTGACTGTACCGGATAACGGCGCCCTTGCCTTCGACAAGACATCCATGTCTTTCCTGCAGGCGCTCAAGCTCTCCTTCAGCAACCTCAAGACGAAGAAATTCCGGACGTTGATCACCGCCATCGCCGGATCGATCGGCATCATCGGCGTGGCGCTTGTACTGGCCATCGCCAACGGCATGAACAATGAGATCGACGAGCTCGAGCGGACCACGCTCGCCGAGTTCCCCCTGCAGATCGACCCACGACCCATCGATATTGATGCCATGCAGGGCGGACCATTCGAGAGGCACATGAATGAAGAGGACGCGGCTTTCGATGAAGAGATCATCTATCCCCTTGAACAGGAGTTCGGACCACCCTCGACGCATACCAACGACATCGACGACGACTATATGCAACACCTTGAGGCCCTGGACGAATCACTCTACAACGAGATGTCCATATCCTATGATGTGAACATGAATCTCCTCAAGGACCTCGGTGATGACATCATCAATATCGACACCAACGATATCGGCTTCGATTCCACGCTTTCGGACGAAACGTTCTTCGAAGAGAACTACAACCTCCTCGCTGGAGACACGCCTGAAGGCAAGAGCGAGCTCCTGCTCATAATCGACAGCCAGAACCGCGTGGATGCAGAGCTTCTAGAAGCGATCGGTCTCGGTGCGGAGGAAGAGATCCCCTTCGAGACCATGCTCGAATATGACTTCCACATCGCTTATCCAGACGATTATTATATCCAGGACGACAATACCGGACGTTTCGCCCCCGTACAGGACAAGGATGCACTTATCGGGGAAGACACCCTTGAACTGAACATCACCGGTATCGCCCGTCTTGATGAAGACGCGCCGGGCGGTTTCCTCACCCCGGGGCTCAAGTACCACCCCGACTTGGAAGAGACCTATCTTGAGAGAGCGAGGACGAGCGATATCGGCGAAGCGCAGCTCGAATCCGATGTCAGTGTCATCACCGGACTGCCGCTTTCCGAGAGCGCCAAGGAGGCACTGCTCAAAGAGCTCGGCGTCGACAGCACGCCCGCACAGATCCAAATCTACCCGGTCGATTTCAGTGCCAAGAACACCATCACTGACCATCTCGACGCGTATAACACTGATAAGGAGGAAGAAGACGAGATCCGCTATACGGACATAGCGTCCATCATCACAGAACTCAGCGGCGACATCATCGACGGAATCTCCTACGTCCTCGTCGCCTTCAGCGCCATCTCGCTGCTTGTATCCTCCATCATGATCGGCATAATCACCTATGTGTCCGTGCTTGAGAGAACCCGGGAGATCGGCATACTCAGAAGTCTCGGTGCGAGAAAAAGGGACATCCTTAGGGTCTTCAACGCAGAGACGACGATCATCGGCTTCACGGCCGGCCTCTTTGGCGTATTGATCGCCACCGGGCTCACATTCCCCATCAACCGCCTGATCGCCTATCTTGTCGAGGACCTTGAAAACCTTGCCTCCCTACCGCTGTTTGCGGCCGCGGGATTAATCCTCATCAGCATCATCCTCACATTCACAGCCGGATTGATCCCCTCCAGCATAGCTTCCCGCAAGGATCCGGTCAGCGCACTCAGGGTCGATTGAAAAAGCCTTCGTCGCTTAATGAACTGCACCCCTCCCTTGGACACTAACAATCCAAGAAAGGGGTGCAGTTTTCATATGAAGCATTTTGGTGACTCTTTAATCAAAATCATCGACATGTGGCGGAATGAGCACTTCATCGATCGTATGGAGTAAACCGATGTCGTCAAGCTCATCGCTATAGAGGACGCGGGCATCATTGACATGCAGCGCATCATCGATTACCTCGATGGAGAGTTCCTCGTCGGTGAAGGTGGGAAGTGTCTTCGGCGCGTTGAGATAAAGCGTGTCCGCTAGATAGGCATCCGGCACAATATGATAGAGAAGCACATCCTGCGCGACATCCATCTCGAGGAATTCCTCGGCGCTCATGCCCTCTTCATCAAGGAATTCAGTGAATGCTGTCTCGGATGGGAAGAAGGCCGTGACCTCTCCTCCAGTGATGATATGTGTGAAGACACCGCTCTCTATGAGTTCATCGATGAAGGCATCAAGCACCTCGGGGTCTATCGCCTCATCCCCGAGAGCATCCGTCACCGCATCACTCAGGAGTACGGCGTCGATGATGTGCACATGGCCATCCGCAGCCTCTCCTTCGAACGGCTCGAAACCCGCGGTGCCGTCAATCCTGAGGTCCCCGTTAACTTCCGTGAAGGCCAAAGTCGCCCCGCTTTTCGCTTCCAGCGGTTCATCA
Source organism: Mollicutes bacterium (assembly GCA_003553945.1). Taxonomy (GTDB): domain Bacteria; phylum Bacillota_I; class Bacilli_A; order Izemoplasmatales; family Izemoplasmataceae; genus T1SED10-81. The sequence continues at coordinate 39,224 of PWEL01000029.1, forward strand.
GTGTCGCTGAGAGCGGCCTTGTCCCATGTCCCTTCCAACATATGACTCTTTATAAATGCCTCGGCGTCGACCGTATCCTTGAAAGCGTCCTCGTCAGTATTGAAGACGTTGAAAAGAGTCGTGAACGCGTCATCCGTAGGGGCGAAGTAGGTATGGTCCGAAGCGGAGAAATCCTCTCCGCTCATTTCGAGGAGGGTCGCGAAAGTCGAAAGGGACGCTTGTTGTCCGATGGTTTCCGCGGCACTCGCGGGCGTCACTTTCACCTCGATTTCAGGCGTGAAGCCATCGAGGTTTCCAGGTTCATCCACATCCCACTCTCCCTCAAGTGTATAAGTCCCGGTCGTGGTTTTGTCATAGTCAGCCTCAGTGGCACTCCAGTCGACGTCGATCAGTTCACGGCTGTCGTCGGTGAAGTGCACCCGGTTCCTCTCGGGCAACGGGAGGTCATCAAAAGCCGTGTAGCGTTCAACTTCAACGGGGTTATAGGACGTTATCTCCTCTATTTCACGAGGTTCCTCGCACGCTGCGAATATGAATAGCAATAAGCCTGCGATGAGTATTTTCTTCATAATAAATCCACCTCATCCTGTGTAGCGATAGTGCTCGAACCATCCTGTGATCTCTCCGAGCCTTTTAAGGCGCGCCTGAGGGCTACCGGCCCTTGAAAGGCCGTGGCTCTCGCCCTTGATCCATACGAGCTTCGTCTCCACGCCGCGATATTTGAGGATGGCGAAGAGCTGCTGAGCCTGCTCGATGGGACAGCGGTGGTCCTGATCGGCATGAATGAAAAGCAGCGGCGTCTTGATCCTGTCGGCGTAGGTGATCGGGGATTGTTTCTTCAAAGCCTCGGGCGTCGAGACCGGGTCGCCGGCCGCCTGGTCGGATGCGAAGAAGAACCCGATATCCGAGGTGCCGTAGAAGGAATACCAGTTCGCGATCGACCGCTGGGTGACGGCAGCCTTGAAACGGTCGGTATGGGAGACAATCCAGTTGGTCATGAAGCCGCCGTAGGACCCGCCTGTGACGAACAAATTCTCTGCATCGATGCCGGGATACGCCTCGAGCACAGCATCGGTGAACGCCATGAGGTCTTCGTAATCAACGGTCCCGTATCTGCCGCGGATGTCCGCAAAAGCGTCCCCCTTGCCGTCCGATCCTCTCGGGTTGGCGTAGAAGACGACATACCCCAGATTCACCCAGTACTGCATCTCATGATAGAAGACTTCCCCATACACCGTCTTGGGGCCGCCGTGGATGTCGAGAACCGCAGGAAATGCCTTATCATGTGTATAATTCTTCGGCAGAAGCACGAACCCCTTGACTGTGTGCTCGCCCCTCTCGATCTCCAAGGGTTGCGGTGTCGCCACGTAACGGTTGGCGAGGGCTTTTCTATTGAAATTGCTGAGGCGCTTCAGGGAGCCGTCGGTGATACGGTATAGCTCCTGAAGACGCTGATTCTGCATGGCGATCAGCCGTATGCCGTCCTGAAAGGGCATGACGCCGTCGATCGAGCCAGGAACCGTCACTACCGTCTCCAGTGAGCCATCGAGACCGAGGGCGAACAGTTCACAGTGATCATCGATCGTCGATACGAAATAGAGTCTGTCCCGACGCACGAACGACTGCTCGGACCCAAGCAGACGGGCGTCGGAACCGACAGTATTGCCGATTGACTGTCCGAACTCCTGAAGCGGTTTCAACGCGCCGTCTTCAACGGTGAAGAAGTCGGGATTCTCATTGACCCCGTAGGACTTCATGTCCTTCGCGGCGACGACGAGGGTGCCACCGAGCTCAGCGAGCAGGGAGACGGCATAATCCTTCTCCTCATAAAGCGCTTCATGCGTACCCTCCGCTATATCGTAGGCATAGATGTTCGTCGTCATGGTCATGACGCCCTCTTTTTCCTTGCCGGTATAATAGAGTATCCGCTGGTCCTTGGAAAAAGCATGATTCTCCACTGCGAAGGATTTCTTGAAAAGACGCGTCGTCTCCTCGCGTCTTATATCATAGATGAAGAACTGCCGGTGCTTGTTCGCGACGAAGTTCTGGCCATCGAAATAGTAGGGAATCTCCTCGATATCCTCGAAGGCCTTCTCCCGCTTCTTCTCTTTCAAATACGCCTTGCGCTCCTCTTCGGTGCCTTCATAGAGCACATGGTCCTTCTTGTCCATCTGCGCGGAAAGAAGCACGCGTTCTTCGTCGATGCGGGCCTCGATCTTCGCGGGGAAGGGCAGATAGAAGGCCGGTTTCAGATTCCTTTCGTCGATATCGTAGGTATAGAAGCGCTGGCGGAAATCCTCCTCGAGCGCCTTCTTCTCGGACTTGTTCTTCTGATAATTGATGAGGAGCGTTGTCTCATCGAGAAAACAGAAATTCTGATTCTTCTTCAGGTTCAACCGTCGCTCGATGCGCTCACCATCACCGATGTGAAGCGTGTGATGGTACGTGTTCGCTTCTTCCTTTGCCTCTGAAGCGAGCAAAGCGTAACGGCTCTCCTCCGGGGACGCTTTGAGCGCTCCTAAGAAGGTGAAATCCAGAAATGCGTCCTTTGTGATCTTTTCCATAAGACATCCTCTCTCGTTTAATTGTCGGACAGGCCGAAGCCATCCTTATGAATATACCCTTCATAGGGGTACTATCTTTCAATATAACATGCGTGGCAGGCATTATTCATTCCGGAATGCACTATTTTCAACCGCCGCGTCCAAAAAACGAAGAAACCGCTTCTCGATATCATCGTTGATCGCCTCGCCGATGGTCTTCAATGACGTTTCCTTCGCCCAGTCTTCGATGAAGGTCAGCCCGAGATAGTATCCCAGGTCGCTTTGTCCCAGCAGGGAATGCCAGTCCCCGTAGAAATCATCCGTCCTCTTCTCTTTGGCGATCCTTTCTCTGAAGACGGCGGCGATTTCTTCCTGGTGCGCCTCGCACCAAAACAGCCATTCCGTCCCACGCATGTTGCGGGAGGTCATTCTCTGAGCAGCAAATTCAGCGAACCCCTCGATATAGAGCCGCATGACGGAATAGCGGCGGCCTGCATACTCATCGAGCCACCTCGCCCTCAACGCTTCATGTGCGGCATGCGCCAGTTCATGCGCGAGCAGGGGGAGCATGCGGCTTTTCTTCCACCAGCCGAGCTCGATGATCTTCTCCACGCCGATCAATACATGATTGATGCCCCGGACCTTCGTCATCCACCCCGCCCCGTTGCAGAGGCCGAGATAGAAGACCACACGTATTTCCGGACTGTCAAAGAGCGCCGTAAAGCTCTCTTCAAGTTCCCGGAGACTGAAAAGGAAATTATCATGGGCCTCATCGATGAGGTCCTCTCGGGAGAGCGCCTTTTGGATGACGGGAAAGCAGTCCCGATCGAAATCATAGATGGACGCATCGCGGATGAGGTGTCTCGCGAGGCCTTCATCGTTCATATAGCGTCTCCAGCTTGTCATGAACGCATCAGGTGAAGCGTCATCGAGCGTAGCGATGCCGGGGTGAAGATCGATAAGTGTCAAAGCGGTCATGGTGTCAACTCCTCATAGTCATTACGCTATTTGCCCTGCGTCGTTTCAAACAGACTGAGCAGAAAGCCGCCCGCCGCGAAGGCGACGGCAAGAACGAGACCTGTCTCGCGCGCCCAGTCGAGGTCGGTCGGCACGGTGATGATTCTGACCTCCATGTATTCCGGCAGAAGCACCAGCAAGACGGCAGCCGCACCGAAACAGATTGTGGCGAAAATGCCCGCCCGTCTGGAAAGGAGAAGGCTTAAAGCCGCGATAAAAGGGAGGGCGAAAGCGATCAGGGCGATGATATTGAACTCGATCTCGAAGACGGCCTCATCCTCGATCGATGTTCCGAACACCGCCTCGACGCCCGTGAGTGTCAGATCGAGAAACGGCCAAGTGATGACATCGAGAAAGATCATCGCACTCGAAAGCACGCCCAAAAGTGCCGCAAGCAGTCTGAAAGGACTTTTTTTCATAAGTACCCGCTCCCTATATTATTATATTATATTGATGATTTGAACGTTGGCTAGGATTCAAACTGGCTCCAGAACGCATCGAGCGCCGTCTGCAGGTAGTCGTCCTTATAAAGCATGGTCGGCCGCCAGTGCGAGGGCATGAGGCGCAGGTATTTCTTCGTCGCGTACCGCGTATCGAGGAGGACAGCCACGCCTTTATCCTCTTCCCGCCGGATGACACGTCCGGCGGCCTGAATGACTTTGTTCATGCCGGGATAGGGGTAGGTGTAGTCAAAACCATCGAAGCCCTGCGCGTCGAAATAGGCCTTCTGCAGCTGATTGATCGTCGAGAGCGCCGGCAGGGCCACACCGACGATGAGCACGCCCGAAAGCATGTCGCCGATATAATCGATGCCTTCGCTGAACGTGCCGCCGAGCACTGAGAAAAGAATCTTTGAATGCTCGCTCTCGCTTTGGAAGCGTTCAAGGAGGTCGCCTCTTTCAAACAGGGACAGGTTCCTTTCCTGCACGAGAAGGTCATAGCCTTTCGCGTCGAAATGTTCAAGCACCATATGCATGTACTGATAGGAGGGGAAGAAAGCGATATAGTTCCCTTTCTTGCTCTCAAGCAGCGCATAGATGCTGTCCACGATCCGCATGACGCTTCCAGGTCGGTCGCGGAGCTTCGTCGAGGTCGATACATCAAGCATCACCCCAAACCTGGAAGGATCGAAGGGCGAGGGCACCTCGAAATGCGACCCTGCGCCCTTGCTGATGAGATTGGCGAAATATTCAAAGGGCCTCAGCGTCGCGGAAAAAAGCACCGTGCCGTGTGATACATGATTGATGATGTCGCTGAGCGGAGTGGACGCATCCAGACAGACGATATTGAAGGTCGCCCCGTCGCCCTGTTCTATAGTGTATCGGAACGCATCGGTAAAATATTCGCTGATACGTCTGAACTCCAGCAGATAGAAGTACGCTTCCCGCACCCGCTTGCGGTTTTTATGCTTTTTGTGGATATCGAGCCATTGACCGAGCTTCTCCATCGCATCATCGATCGCCTCGAGAAGTCCGGGGTCCAGGTACTGTTCAATGAACAGCGGCTCCTCCCCGATTGCCTCCAGGCTCTCTTCCATGGTCTTTAGGAGTCTTTTCACGCTCGGCTCTATCGATGACATCCCCTTGAAAGCCTCCAGCATCGTATGTACTTTTGCGTAGCTCAATGAGGCGGAGTGCATAGAGCGGGAACGCTCGACGAGATTATGTGCTTCATCGACCAACAGCTTCGGGGCATAGTCGCCTTCATCCGTATAGCGCACAAGCTTCACCCTCGGGTCGAAGAGGTAGTTGTAGTCGCAGATGACGACATCGCAATATCTTGAGATGTCGAGGGCGAACTCGTGCGGACAGATCGTATGGTATCGGCCATAATCCATGATGAGCTTGGCGTGGTAGACATCGTCATGTACGAATATATCCTCGAGCGCTTTTCTCACGCGTTCATAATATCCTTTCGCATAAGGGCATAGCTCCGGATCGCAATCGACTTCGTCCATCAGGCACATGTTCTCCTTTGAATTCAGCGTTATGGCCTTGATTCTGAGTCCATGACGTTTGAGCTGTTCCATGGTTGAGACAGCGATGGTCTGTCCGTTGTTCTTCGCTGTGAGGTAGAAGATCTTCTCGTTTTCATGCTTCAGTGTCTTGAGAGAAGAAAAGAGTGCGCCGATGGTCTTCCCTATGCCTGTCGGAGCCGTCGCATAAAGGATATCCTCTCTGATTAACGCCTGATAGACCGCCCCCATGAAATGATACTGTCCTTCCCGGTATGATTCATGTGGGAAGGTGAGACCTTCAAGGGTCTTCCGCTTTTCAAACTGATGCTCCGTGTAGAGCGTGAGCCATTCCATGTAGGCATCCAGCGCTTCATCCACCGTCTCTTTCAGCTCATGGAATGACTGGTTCTTGATCAGCGTCTTATGCTGTTTAGAGGGATGGTGGATATAGGTGAGATGGATGCGAATCGAGTCCAGCCCGGTGTCAAGACAATACATATAACCATAGAGCTTGGCCTGCATCATGTGAGCGGGAAATGTATCCTCTTCAATCAGGGTAAGCGCCGTCTCCGTGGTCTTGATCTCCTCGATGATGTCCTTTTTCTCCCCGAGGACGCCGTCGATACGACCGCTCAACGTGATCTCGTGCATCGCTTTGTGAAAGGTCGCCTCCACGTACACTTCCCGCCTGTCGGTCTCTGCATACGTGGCCTGTCTCTCGCTATGCAGATGTTGCCCTATGCGCTTCAAGCGGTTGTGCTTGCTCTGCGACTCCAGGTCCCCTGTCCCGTAGATGAAGGTGACGAGGTCCCTCACAGCAAGACGGTAATGCCCCATAAACCATCAATTCCTCTATGTCATATTGTAGCGGGGTGCTTCTATATACCGACTGGTTCACGCAGTCCTTATCATCCTTGCCCCGCGAACGAGAAGATAGACTGAAACGATGATCGTCCCTGCCTGGTCGATATAGTAGCTTCCCTGCGACGCTTCAAACAGCCAGACAGACGCCAATGCGACGACGACGCTCACATCGACGAATGTCTTCGCCTGATAGAGCTTGCGCTGCGTATCCATCACCGCGTGCGCCTTCCTTCTATGAAAAAGCGTATAGCGTATGAAGAACCCGCCGTTGAACAGGATGCCGAGCGTCGCCACGGCCAGACCCAGGCGGACATCGCCCGTGGGAATCTCCACGATGAAGAGCCCCCGAAGGAACATCCCCAGCAAAAACACACCGCTCAAAATAAGCACACCGCCGGATACATGATAGATAGTCCGGACCCAGCGCTTCTGGGATGCGTCATCCATTTCACGTTTCAACATCATATAGACCACAAGTGCAAGCACCAAAACGCCGAGCTCCGCTGTGCGGCGGACAAAATCGGCGAGCTGTGTCACAGCGGTGTTCATGAACAATGCATACCCTGTCACAAAGGGGCCGAATGCACTGAAAAAAATTGAAAGAATCAACGTGCGGCGACGTTTATCCTTCTGCATATCACAACACTCCAAGGGTGATGAAGAGCAGATTCATAAGATAAAGCACAAGCGCTGTGGATAAAGGAAGGAAAAGTGTATCCCACCCGTGCTTCGCATACGCCTCGACGAAAGTGGACACCGAGGAGACGACCGCGCCGATCAAGAGCGCGACCCACCAGGGATATCCATAAAGCCACAGCAACAATGACACGACGATAAAGACACCGACATCCATCGCGATACTTCCGGTCCAGGTCTTCTTTCTATCCGTCCCCGGCAGTGAAAGACGGCGTCTTCCGAAACGCTTGCCTATAAGCGCCGCAAGCGCGTCGCCGATACCCCAGCTCAACACCGCGACGATGACGATGACATCCGAGCCATGCGGCAGAACCTCCGCTAAGGCAATCAACGCCGCAAAGGAGAAAAGCGCAAGCAGTCCGGAGCGCTTCATTTCACCACCACGACGGGACCTGTCGACGAAAAACCGCTTATAAAACGGCATGCGCTCCAATATCGAAAGCCCGACATAAATCCCCGCCATGAATATAGCGATGACCAGCAGGATCTCCCCTGCCGCAGCGAACAACTCAATAAATAAAAAAATCGAAAGCGCAAACCCGATATGCTGGGTCTTCCGCACCACCTCCCCGGGCGCCTTCAAGACCGCACGCAAAAAAACGGAGAGTCCCAGAAGCACCACGGTGAAATAACCGACCAGCACAGCGATTCCAATCAATAGGCTCATAAAGTCCGCCTCTTTTCCTGTTATCTACATTATATCAAACTTCTCCCAGGATTTTGACTATTTTGAAGACACTTCTCTTTTCACATGATTTCTAGTAGAATGTATCATAGATTGGAAAAAGGTGACGGTCCATGGAGTATCAGACACTGCTTGAGGCAATAAGGAACTGCAAAGAATGCCGGGAACGCTTCGACCATGAACCGCGTCCCGTCGTCCTCGGCTCTTTGAATGCCAAGATCATGCACATCTCCCAGGCCCCTTCGAGACACGTGCATGAAACGGGATATCCTTTCAACGACCAATCAGGCGAGACCCTGCGGCATGAATGGTATCATATAGACGATGAGGACTTCTATGATGCCGACAACTTCTACATCACATCGATCGGCAAGTGCTTCCCCGGCAAACAAAAAAGCGGTGGTGACAAGAAACCCCCGAAGATATGCTCGCAGCTCTGGCTGAATAAGGAACTCGACCATGTCGGGAACTCTCTCTATCTCATCGTCGGCAGAGACGCGAGCGACTATTTTTTCAAGAACGAACCCTTCATCGACATCGTCATGAACGACCAGACCATCAGGGGAAAACCGGCATTCGTGCTGCCGCATCCCTCACCGCTCAACATAAAATGGTTCAAGGACCATCCGGAATTCTTCAACGACCGTCTGCCGAAAATCCGGGCATACATCCACGCACTGCTATATTGAAGTGGCGGATTTTTTTCTCATCTAAGCGTATATGATAATATATTAGTAAGGTGAATCTATAGGGGGATTCCATGCACAATCAGAAAGAAGCGGTCAAAACCGCATTCTATGCCTTTTTAGACGATTATTTCACGAGACGCGACTTCGAGGCCACCATGCAACATTTCGGAGAGCACATCAGCGGTTTCGGATCGTCAAAGGATGAAAACACTTATTCCTATGAAGCTTGTTATGAGGCTTTCAATCGGGACCTCACCGAAGCACCGGATCCAATACATTACGACATCCGGTCACTGAAGATCACGAACCCCGTGCACAATGTGGGGCTTGCTTCATGTGAACTCAATATATCAACCACCATCCGCGAGCAGAGAATCGCCTTCAACAATCTGCGGTACACACTCGTGTTCATCAAAGACGAGGACAGATGGCGCATTGAGCACAAGCACCTCTCGCTTCCGAGCATGGAGAATGAAGATGACGAACCCTACCCCATCAAGGAACTCGAAGAGAGGAACGAGGCCTTGAAACGGATGGTTGATGAAAAGACCGAAGAACTCAACCACTCTCTCGAGAGAATATCGGAACTCGCCAACAACGACTTCCTCACCGGCATCTCCAACCGCCTGAAGATCGACAAGACCCTGAAATCCCTTATCAGAAGAGCGGAGGATGAGGGGAAGACGTTCAGCGTCATCCTGCTTGATATAGATGATTTCAAACAGGTGAACGACACTTTCGGCCATCTGACCGGCGATAATCTCCTGAAAGCAACCGCAGAACTATTGGATGGACACTGTGATGAGGACAGTATCGTCGGCCGTTGGGGTGGCGATGAATTCATAATCATCACACCGGGCAAGACTTTAATGGACGCTGCCTCCATGGCCGAATCCATCCAGGACGATTATCGTCGTAAAATCAGGGAAAAAGGCTATGACCTCACTGTCAGCCTCGGTGTCTGTGAATACCGTAGTGGTGACGATATTGAAAGTATCATCATGCGCGGCGACAAGGCGGTCTATAAAGCCAAGGAATCCGGGAAGGACCAGCTCAGGATCTGTGAAAAGGCCTAAAAGAATGTGCTGCATTCTATACGCACACTTTTCCTCAGACAAATGGTAAATGAAATTATCGCACAAAAAGCGGCTGCAAGTAATACCATCATAACCGGAAGTTATCACAGCATTGAAGGGAGATAAACATGAAAGATATTGTACATTTCTTCGATGAGATGCCGCTTATTCTGAAAATCATTCTAGCGCTTCCCTTCATCGATGGCATCGCCTGGGGAATCTACCGCATCGCCAAAGGCATTGATGAGAATAATGCCGTCCTCTTCATCGCCGGCATCATCTGGATTATTTTCGGATTCTTCCTTTTCTGGGTGCTCGACCTTGTCGCAATCATCATAAAGGGCCGCCCGACGATACTGGCTTGAAAATGCACCCCTCTATTGTCCTATCGTCGGCGCCTGAAAAATCCTACCGGACTTGAGACACAGACAGCGGTCCGACAATCACCTCCTGCGAGCAGAGTGCTCGCTTTTTTTATGCTATGTCATTCACGGGGTCGTTCTTTTACATCTTCTCTTCATTTTCTTCACCACTACTCACTTTTCTCAAGCATCGAAACATGGAATATGTAAAAAAAACGTGTGCTTGACAATAAGCTGTATATTGCATAAAATGTTTTATGTTCAATTGTTTTATTTCAAACTTTCGGGAGGCGGTCGCTCGTGCACGAAAAGAGAATCTCCTATCATCTCAAATCGCTCGGAAACATCATGAAGCGCTATTTTGAAAACAAGGGTTCCATTGAATACGCCAGAAGCATCACGGGGGAGAACGTATTCATCCTCCGCTACCTCGGGGAGCATCAGGATGAACCCATCTATCAAAAAGACATCGAGAGACGCTTCTCCATCACACGCTCGACCACATCGAAAGTCATCAGTCTCATGGAGGAAAAAGGCCTGGTGAGGAGGTTAAGTGTCGAGGGCGACAGACGTCTGAAACAGATCGTGCTCACTGAAGACGCCCAGAAGCTTCATGCAGCCATCCAAAAAGAGATCGACACGTTCGAGAGGCTTATCCGGAAAGGGTTCACACAAGAAGAGATTGACATCTTCATCACCTATATCAACCGCGTGAAAGACAACCTCCAGTCCGCGGAGTAGACAGTATACCGACAGCAAAGGAGTCCGCATATGCTTAAGACTTTAGCCCGATCCGTCCGCGAATACAAAAGGGAATCCCTCCTCGCACCCCTCTTCGTCGCGCTCGAAGTCGTCGCGGAGATTTTTCTGCCCTTGATCATGGCCGTCCTCATCGATGAGATCCTCGCCAGGGACATCACCAACCTTGTGCAGATCAGCCTCGTGCTCGTGCTACTGGCCATGATGGCGCTCTACTTCGGCTATCTCGGCGGAAAATACAGCGCCATCGCCTCCTCCGGATTCGCCAAGAACATCCGCAAGGATATCTTCTACAATGTTCAGGGGCTCTCTTTCTCCAACTTCGACCGCTACAGCCACACCGCTCTCGTCACCCGCATGACGACCGACACCACCAATGTACAGAACGCCTACGACCTGCTTGTGCGCGTAGCGCTCCGCGCTCCGCTCATGATCATCTTCTCCATCATCATGGCGTTCTCGATCAACGCGCAGCTGAGCCTCATCTTCCTGCTGGCGCTGCCGATGCTTTCACTGGGCATCTTTTTGGTCTATAAATACGCAATCCCCATCTTCCGCCGCGTCTTCGACAAATACGACAAGCTGAACAAATATGTGCAGGAGAACATCAAGGGCATCCGCGTCGTCAAGACGTTCGTCCAGGAGGAATACGAGAAGACGCGTTTTAAAGCGCGAAGCGAGGACATACGTGATGATTTCATCAAGGGCGAGCGTCTCGTCGTCATCAACCAACCCGCCTTTCAGTTCACGCTCTATGTCGTCATGACGATCGTCGCCATCGCCGGTTCCTATATCATCGTCAACACCTTCGGCGGCTACGACGCCGCCGGCAATCCCATATGGGGCGACCTCTCCACCGGTCAGCTCTCGAGCCTCATCATCTACGGCATGCAGATGCTGGGGAATCTGATGATGCTGGGCATGATCTTTGTCATGTTCACCATCTTCTCCGCCTCGGCGCGTCGAATCACCCGCTTTTTGCATGAAGAGAGCGACATCAGGAACCCCGAAGACCCCATCACCCATGTGCGCAACGGCGCAGTCGCTTTCGACGATGTCTATTTCAAGTACACCGAGGAAGCTGAGAACTGGGTGCTCAAGGATATAAACCTTTCAATCAATCCCGGCGAGACCATCGGTATCATCGGTGGAACCGGCATGGGTAAATCCAGCCTCATAAGCCTTATAAGCAGGCTCTATGACGTCGACAGGGGCCGCGTCTCTGTCGGGGGTGTGGATGTGAGGGACTACGACATCGCCACCCTTAGAAACGCAGTCTCCGTTGTCTTGCAGAATAACGTGCTGTTCACCGGCACCATCGCCGACAACATCCGCTGGGGTGACGAGGACGCTCCGCTCGAAGCGGTTGAACGCGTCGCTAGAATCGCTTGTGCTCATGATTTCATCATGTCCTTCCCCGAAGGCTATGACAACCCGATCGAGCAAGGCGGCACCAATGTCTCGGGCGGACAGAAACAGCGGCTATGCATCGCCCGGGCGCTCCTCAAGAAACCGAAGATCCTCATCATGGACGACTCCACGAACGCCGTCGATACAAAGACCGAACGCTCCATCCGCGAAGGCCTGAGGACCCACCTGCCCGATATGACGAAAATCATCATCTCCCAGCGCGTCGGTTCCGTCGAGGACGCCGACCAGATCTTCGTCATGGACCAGGGCAGGATCGTCGATAGCGGCACCCACGAGACACTCCTCGAGACAAGCGACATCTATCAGGAGACCCACGCCATGCAACAGTTGGGGGATGATGCCGATGAGTAAGAAGGCCACCCTGTTCAGGCTGATCAAGGAGCTTTTCCTCACCAACAAAAAAGCGGTGATCATCGTCTTCATCTCGCTGATCTTCGCATCCGCGGGCATGATGAGCATCTCCGTCTTCATCCAGATCATCATCGACGACGCCATCATGCCGGCGCTCGACGCCGGCTGGCCCGCCGTCGCCGACAGGCTATTCGCCATCCTTATCGCCATGATTGTCGTCTACACTCTGGCGATCACAGGAACCCTGCTTTACACCCAGATCATGGCGAAGGTCGGACAGGATTATCTCGACGATATCCGCAAGGCCATGTTCGAAAAGATGGAATCCCTGCCCATCAACTTCTTCGACAGGAACTCCCACGGCGATATCATGTCGTATTACACCAACGATGTCGACACGCTCAGACAGTTCATCACCCAGAGCCTCGTGCAGTTCACCATGACCATGCTGACGCTGATGTTCATCATAGGTGTCATGCTCTATTACAGCTTCATTTTGACAGTGTTCGTCGGCATCGGCGCCTTCATCATGTTCAAGGTCACGAGCCGCGTAGGCGGTAAATCCAGCGAACGATTCAAGAGCCAGCAAAAATCACTCGGCGCCGTCGAAGGCTATATCGAGGAGATGATGCACGGCCAGCGCGTCGTCAAATCCTTTGTCCGCGAAGAGAAGGCCAAGGAGGAGTTCGACGCGCTCAACGAAACGTGGTATGACGACTCGGCCACGGCACGGCACTACGGAAACATCCTCATGCCAGTGCTCCACAATATCGGCAACATCCTCTATGTATCCCTCGCCATCCTGGGAAGCATCCTTGTCTATTTCAACGTCACCAATATCGGCTTCAGCGGCATCTATCCCTTCTCCATCGCGACCATCGGCATCGTCGTCTCGTTCCTCTCCCTGAGCCGTCAGTTCTCCCAGAACATCCGCATGGTCTCCCAGCAGGCCCCGATGGTCGCCATGGCCCTCGGCGGCGCATCGCGCATATTCTATCTGCTCTCGCTTGAAGAAGAGCACGACGAAGGGTATGTCACACTCGTCAACTGCATCGAGGAGGACGGAAAAATCCGCGAGGTGGATGAGGAGACAGGTGAATGGGCCTGGAAACACCCTCACCGGGATGGCCGGCTCACCTACAGAAAGCTTGAAGGCGATATCGTGCTTTCGAACGTTGATTTCCAATACGTCGAGGATACACCCGTCCTCAAGGATGTCTCCGTCTACGCCCACCCCGGACAGACTATCGCCCTCGTCGGCGAGACAGGGGCAGGCAAGACGACCATCACCAACCTCATCAACCGCTTCTATGAGATCAAGGACGGCAAGGTCCGCTACGACGGCATCAACATCAATAAGATCAAAAAGCCCGACCTCCGCCGTTCGATCGGCATGGTGCTTCAGGACACCAGCCTCTTCAGCGGCACCGTCAGGGACAACATCCGCTACGGCAGAAAGGACGCGAGCGACGCGGATGTCATCGAGGCCGCCAAGACAGCCAATGCCTACGACTTCATCCAGCATCTTCCCAAAGGACTCGACACCGACCTCTCCGCCGACGGCGCGAACCTTTCAGAAGGACAGAGACAGCTCATCTCCATCGCCCGTGCCGCCTGCGCAAACTCCCCGGTGCTCATCCTCGACGAGGCGACCTCCTCCATAGACACCCGCACCGAGGCATTGGTCCAGGAGGGGATGAACCGATTGATGGAAGGAAGGACGGTGTTCGTCATCGCCCATCGCCTCTCCACTGTCAAGAACGCTGACGCCATCATGGTCATGGACCACGGCGAGATCATAGAACGCGGCGACCATGACTCTCTGATTGAAGAGAAAGGCGTCTATTATCAGCTCTATACGGGCGCACTGGAAATGGAGTAAACACAAAAGCGGCAGGATATGTTATTATAATGCAGGGAACATTCCCTGCAGACGGAGGAGTACCCAAGTCCGGCTGAAGGGGCTCGACTCGAAATCGAGAAGGTCGGTTCATACCGGCGCAAGGGTTCAAATCCCTTCTCCTCCGCCATAATGCAATGCAAAACAGCTAGTTCGCTAGCTGTTTTTTCACTCCATGCATTTCAGACAATAGCGCTTCATTCCATCCGATGCAGGGACATTCCTTCGTCGCTTTCAGCGTGTATTCCCCTTGTGATACCTAGCTTTCATAAACTTAACTTTCACTTAACGTGTTATCATGTATAGTGTAATTGCGAGGTGAATTATCCATGCGCATATTGATCATCGAAGACGAAAGCTCCCTTCTGAACGCACTGAAAAAAGGGTTCGAAAAACATTATTACGCAGTTGACACCGCTCTGGACGGTGAAGCGGCACTGGAACGCTATTATGAGGCGTACTATGATATTGTCGTGCTCGATCTCAATCTACCAAAGGTCGACGGGCTCGATGTCTTGAAAGCAATCCGTGAAGAGAACAGCAATATAAACATTATCATTCTCTCCGCGCGCAACACTGTCGAGGACAAGATATCCGGACTCGACATGGGCGCTAATGACTACCTGGAGAAACCATTCAGCTTCAAAGAGCTCCTCGCACGCGTCCGTGCACTCTCCCGCCGTAAATACCGGACTGAGGACACTGTCCTGAAAGCTCATGGCATCACACTGCATCTCGCACGACGGGAAGTATACTACAATGATGAATCCGTTCCACTCACCAAGAAGGGGTTCGGCATCCTTGAATATCTTTTGCTCAACCAAGGAGAGGTTGTAAGCGGCGAGGCGCTGATCGAACATGTGTGGAACCACGAGGCGGACATGTTCTCGAACGCTTTCAAGGTTCATCTCTCTTCATTAAGAAAAAAGCTACCGAAAGATGTCATCAGAACTGTGAGAGGTGAGGGGTATTATGTTCCCTAGGACACTACAGAAACGCATTCTTCTTTTCGGCATGGCCTTTTTGCTCGTGGCAATCATAGTGACCGGTGTGAGCATCTGGCAAATCAGCCAGAACCTCTTTTCGGCAGAAGCGTATGCAGACGCTATGGACACCGACCTTGCGACGCTGGATGACTCCGTTGAAGTGTATTTCGAAAGAGCGGCCACCACTTTCTTCTATCAAAGCCTTCTGATCATGGGGTTGGTGGTGATTTTCCTAGGAGGTCTTTCCTGGCTTTCCATCCGTCGACTCTTCAGGCCCGTCAGGGAACTGACCTCCACCATCGACAACCTTGATACAAACAGTTTGCCCAAAAGCATTCACATCAATAATAGACACGCTGAAATCCAAAAACTTCAGCAAGCATTCAACCGTATGCTGAAAGAGGTCAACGCTACTCTTGAGAACCAGAAACGTTTCGCCGCGAACGCCGCCCATGAACTGAAGACACCCATCTCATCCATCCTTGCGAATCTTGAAGTCCATGACATGGAAGCAACACCGGCCTCTGGGGACTGCCAGGAGATTCTGAAAATCACAAAAGAGAACACCGAACGGATGCGGACGCTTGTTGAGAGCCTTATGGAGCTGACCCAGGTTGAGAGGATAGAACGTGAAACCTTCAAACTAAAGGATATCAGGCTGATCACGCCGGAACAAAGAGCACTCGCAGAGGAGAAGCATATTGAAATTCACACCGAAGGGGATACCACCATCAAGGCAAGCAAACACCTTTTCGAAAGAGCCCTGCAGAATCTGATTCATAACGCGATACGCTATAACAAGAAAGGCGGTGATGTTTACATCACTGCCGAAGAAGGGGCGATTTACATCAGGGACACCGGTCCAGGAATCCCTGAAGCAAAACAGGACAAGGTCTTCCAGCCATTCTACTGTGTGGACCCCTCACGGTCTCGGGCTGCCGGCGGCAATGGTCTCGGCTTGTCCATAGTGAAACAGATCATGGATGCGCATCAGTTCACCATCGACATCGACAGCGCCGCTGAAAAAGGAACGACTATTACAATCCATCTCGATGCTTAACCGAATCTTAACCTCCCGCTTGCTACCCTAGAGGGTGCAAGCGGGAGGTTTTTAATAACATAACAAAATACATAAGGAGTGATACTATGAAAACTATTCTCGCCTTCTTCACAGCTATTACATTCATCATGACACTCACAGCATGCAACGAACCGGAAAACCGTGTACTCGAAGATGACCTCGAGACAATCATGGAGGATATTCTCACCGACGAAGAACTGAGTGATGAGTCATTCTTTGAAGGGCTCACAATAGAAGAAGTGCGCGACGACAAGGTCGAATGGCATCTAGGCACTGACGATGTCTCCTTCGAAAAAGCAGTGAGCGCAGTACCCGCAATGTCTACAACCCCCTTTGAACTGACACTAATCCGTGCGAACGCCAACCAAGACGTCTCCGCACTCAAAGACACTATCGAGGAGCATGCAGATCCGTTGAAATGGGGAAGTTTCACAGTCGACCCTGAGAATGTCCTTGTCGACAATATCGGTGATGTCGTCATCCTAATAATGAGTGATGATTTCATAGAGGATCTGCATGTTTCGTTTGAAAGGCTGAAAGAGACGGGAAAAAACGAATAAAAGACTATGCTTTTCTCTAGCATCACGTTTTTATACTACTTCCTCCCCATACTTCTCATCATCTACTTCATTGTCCCCAGCAAGTATAAAAACCTAGTGCTTCTATGCTTCAGCCTAATCTTCTATTTCTTCGGTGAACCTGTTTACATCCTTCTTCTGATCGGAAGTTCACTCTCGGGATATATCCATGGAAGATTGATCGATGCTTCCAGGCATACACCCTATGCAAGGGTGTGGCTGATATCGTCAATTGTCGTCGGGCTTGGACTGCTCGGGTTCTTCAAATACTCGAATTTCTTCATTGACAACATCAACATCCTGTTCGGGACGGAGATCACCCCCCTGGCTATCGTCCTCCCTCTTGGGATAAGCTTCTACACGTTCCAGATTCTTAGCTACACGATCGACCTCTACCGCAAGGAAGTCGCCGTACAGAAGAACCCCATCGACTTCATGACCTACGTCTCCCTCTTCCCGCAACTTATCGCCGGGCCGATTGTCCGCTATCACACCATCGAGCATGCTCTGCAGGACAGAAAATCCAAGCCAGAAGACATACGGGTGGGAGTCAAACGCTTCATGACGGGACTCGGAAAGAAGGTGCTGATCGCTGATACACTAGGGGAGATAGGTCTGCACTTCCAGCAAGCCCAGGAGACTACCGTCGTCTTCTACTGGCTGTATGCCATCGCCTTCACATTGCAGATCTATTTTGATTTCTCCGGGTACAGCGACATGGCGATAGGTCTTGGAAGAATATTCGGCTTCCGCTTCCTGGAGAATTTCAACTATCCCTATATCTCCAGAAGCATTACAGAGTTCTGGCGAAGATGGCATATATCCCTAGGACAGTGGTTCAAGCGCTATCTCTACATCCCCCTGGGGGGAAACCGGGTCGACCTCAAACGATTCCTCTTCAACATCACCATTGTGTGGTTCGCTACGGGACTCTGGCACGGAGCGGCCTGGAACTTCATCATATGGGGCCTCTACTATGGCGCACTACTGCTTCTTGAAAAGCTGGTGCTGAGACGCTATCTGGAAAAAACACCGAATGTGCTGCGGCATACCTATGTCATATTGATCACTATATTCGGCATGACGATGTTCAACGCCGGAAGTCTGAGTGAAGGGTTTCGAAACATAGGCGGCATGTTATTGCTGTCGGACGCTGCTTTCATCAATGCAGAAACAGTATATGTCCTGAGGAATTATGCCGTCATCCTCCTGCTCGCCGCTATAACCGCAACCCCCGTCTTCAGACTGTTGAAGGAGAGGCTTGAACATATGACGATTGTGCGACGTGGTTTCGCAGCCATCGAACCGGCGCTTTTGGTCCTTTTGCTCTTATTAGTATCCGGCACGCTGATAGACGGATCGTTCAACCCTTTCATCTATTTCCGCTTCTAGGAGTGATACTGCATGAAAGCACTGCTCACACCTTTATTACTGCTTGTCGTACTGCTCTTCGGCATGACGCTTTCCATCGTCACCCCGGAGAAGGATATATCAGAATACGAAAGACGCTCGCTCAAATCCTTCCCTGAACCAACGATCGAGAAGATCTTTGACAGCGATTACTATCAGGAGATAGAAGCGTATCTTCTCGATCAGTTCGTAGGACGTCAGAAACTCAGGGAGATCAACACTTTGACACGTTACTATCTATTCAATCAACTCGATGTCAACGACACCTTTGTCATCGATGACATCCTTTTTCAAAAGAACAACCCTCTCGATGAATCATCAGTCAAGCATGCTGCAGACCTCATCCAAAGCTATCAACAGCAGTATTTTTCAGAAAATGACGTCTACTACGGGGTCCTCCCGGACAAGAACTACTTCATCCCCGAGGATGGATATTACCCTAGAAAAGACTACGAGGAGCTTAAAGACATTTTGGAAGAAAGACTTCAAGGGATCACTAACGTTCCATTGTCTGAACAGATTGATCTGGATCATTTCTATCGGACCGACCATCATCTCGACCAGAGCCGCCTCACCGGATTAGAAACTTATCTCTATGACTCCTTGGGCGTCGAGGTAAATCCTCCTAATGATTATGATACAACATGCCATTCCCCGTTTTATGGTTCCTACTACGGACACGCCGCCCTGCCTTTAGAAGCGGACACTCTGTGCTATGTGGAAAATGGCACAATCGAGAGCGCTTATGTCACACGACCGGGCAGTGAGGAACAATATCCCATCTACGAGGAGTCCTCACTAGAAGGTATCGATGCTTATGAGGTGTTCCTCGGCGGCCTCGACCCCATAAGGCACGTGCATAGTCCAGAGGCGCAGACTGAAAAAGAATTGATAATTTTCGGCGATTCTTTCGCCAACAGCATTGTTCCGCTCCTTTTGGACGGCTATGAAACCATTACAATGATAGATCTGCGTTATGCCTCGGAGACAGCTTTTGAAACACATGTGGATGTCGAGGACCAGGATGTCATGTTCCTCTATTCCACTATGATTCTGAACGACGCCTGGGCGCTAGATTGAACTGCCCTATATAGCTTCCATGAACACCTCTTTGATAAAAGGGGCTGTAAAGAGATGGAATCTTAAATGATTTCATTCTTACAGCCCCTTATCTTTGACTTAAACCATGACAATTGTCTCCGCAGTGAATGCCAACATATTAATCTGCTTAAAAAAGACCACAAGACGTGCTAACATATAAGCAACACATGCTTCTATCGTGTTTTAGTTCTGCTTATTTATTCATATACTGGATCGGAAACTGAAAGCGGAGGTCACCAAGATGTTGAAAAAAACCAGCGACAAACCTCAATCGCATAATTACAAGCAGCTGACGAAATCGCACCGCAGACAACTGCTCATTACAACCTTCATCCTGCTCCTCGCCGGGCTGAGCACAGGGCTTGTCGCGAATATCATACTGACCGGGAACATGCCTGCCATTATACTATTTATCGTAGCTATAGCGCTCTCAATCGGTATCATAGCGTTCTATGGGATGACGAGACATTTCCATGCGACAGCCTTCGCGGTTGCAGCGCTTCTCATGGCGGTTTATATCTTGTACCTGGACATCGCCCAGCATCCCGCCTTCGTCCTTTATCTCTTCCCTTCTGTCGTTGTAGTGGCATTCTATCTTACTGGACGTTTCAAGGGCGCTTTATTCTCATTCGTCCCTTTTATAATCAGTATCGTCTATCTTCTCTTCAACCAGCAGACCTGGGAGGCGGCGACATTCGGCGTCGGCTCCTTGATCAATTTCGTTGCCGCGACACTGGCATTCATCGCCTTCATGATGTTCTATGAAATCACCCTCCATAATGTACAGACAGAGCTGGAAAAGACTAATCAGCGCTTGCATGTATTATCCATCACTGATGCGCTGACCGGTATCTACAACCGTGCATGGCTTGATAGGGAAATGGAAAGGCGTCTGGAAGAAGCCGAGAAAGGCAAAGGTTTCTCCATTATTGTCGCAGACCTTGATAACTTCAAACGCATCAACGATAACTACGGGCATGTCCAAGGCGACAGGTTCCTTCAAGAATGCGCAACCCTCCTGCAGAACACCGTTGAAGATAAATGCAGCGTCGGAAGGTGGGGCGGTGAAGAATTCCTCATCATCTGCGACGCCGCTTCCGTCGCTGAAGTGAAGGATTGTGCGGAGACAATCCGGCGAGCGATCCAGAACCATCCGACATTCAAGGAGGCCTGTCTGACAATCAGCCTCGGTGTCGCCATCTATAGAGAACATGACAATGAAATCACCATGATTCAAAGAGGGGATCAAGGACTCTATCAAGCCAAAGCGGATGGCAAGAACTCTATCTGCATCTGGGAGGACGAAAAACAAACCTGTCTCGATATCTGACCATCCACAAGAGACATTATCCCAATGCGGTGCCAAACTTTTAAATCCTAACTTCTCATCTAAAAACAACACATTGTAAAAAGATGTCAGGAAGCATTCACTTCCTGACATCTTTTATATCATGACAATCACGCTGAATCGAAGCCTTCCACTCGAATTCAGAGCCATTACAGCAACTCTGAATCGCGTTTGAAATGCTGCATGCACAAAGCTTGAGCGCAACCTATCTTGCGGATTCGCGCCCTGGACTGTCAAAACACCATCACTTTGATTAAATAAGCGCTCACCAATCACTAAAACGTAATTAAATTCAAAAAAAGCTACTTCCTATACATGCTTTTGCGGACTAATAGTAGGTTGACTGCATCCTCCGTCCGCTCGACCTCCATATAATCAATCAAGAGACTGAGTATTTCAAATTCACTCCTGGAATCGTGATCACCGACCAGCTCAAAGCCATAGGTCTCAACTTCTATCTCTCGCTGCCGGTTCAGCTTTTCCTTCATTCGATTCAGCAATTCATCCTTGATATGGTCCATTTTCAATAAGAAATGCGTTTCTTCCTGATTATTTTCTACTGTGATAGAGAACGACGTATACCCATATGTCATCATGAAGTAGCTCAATTCATGGATGATTCTCGTCTGGATGCGGATTTCCTGTTTCGTCATGCCTTTTCCTCCTCTTTATTGTTTTTCAGCACCGCTTCAAGGAACGGAATCATCAACGCTGCCACAAAGCCGGCGGCGAACCCGTTGTTATAGAGGTTGAAGCCACCCTCCTGAAACACAAGGGCCAGCGGCGTGATGACCACATGGATGATGTAGATATACAATACATGTGAGACCTTCGCTTGAATAAATAAAAGGTGGTCCGTATCCTATGAGTGTAACGACCAAACCACACTAAGGGAGGATACGAACCACATGTGTAGTATAGCA
>PWEL01000045.1 GCA_003553945.1 Mollicutes bacterium
GTGCTATACTACACATGTGGTTCGTATCCTCCCTTAGTGTGGTTTGGTCGTTACACTCATAGGATACGGACCACCTTTTATTTATTCAAGCGAAGGTCTCACATGTATTGTATATCTACACTCTTTTTCCAGGATTTGACTGAAAATTGATTGCCAAAGGCGGATGAGTTCCTTACAATGGTAGAGGAAAGAAGGCGATAGTATGCAAGCGGGTCTTGAATTCATAGAATGGTTCCAATCAATTGGCAATGTGGTTCTTGATTATTTTTTTGTCATCGTGACCCAGCTTGGGAGTGAGTATTTCTACATTATAGTACTCGGTGTCATCTACTGGGCCATCCACAAGCGTTTTGGTGAAGTGCTTGCAGTCACACTGAGTCTGTCGCTGGTCCTCAACAATGTCATAAAGGCTTTCGTGGGCGCACCGCGACCTTTCGAAGTGTCCACTGCGATCGAACAGAAACCCTTCGCTTCTGCAAGCGGGACCGCCTTTCCAAGCGGACACACTCAAGGAGCGGCCTCGATTCTATTTGCACTGGCGCTCCGTTTCAAGCGTGTGAAATGGTTTGTGCTTGCGGCGGCCCTGACGGTTCTCGTGGGTTTCTCCAGGCTCTATCTCGGAGTGCATTTCATCGAGGATGTTCTTGCGGGCGGATTGCTTGGCATGGGGGTCGCTTTTTCCCATGCATTCTTGTTCCGTGTGTTCTCTAGGCGGCCGCAGAGTCTTCTCTCTTATTATTCGACGCTCGCCTTGGTCTTTCTCCCGGGTCTTTTTCTCTTCGGCGGTGGCATTTTTGAACAGACCCGTGATTTCTTCATCTCCTATGGTCTGATGGTCGGTGCAATGATTGCCATATCACAGGAGAAAAGGCATGTCGATTTTAGTGTGGATGTTCCCGTGAAAGTCAAGTTCAAGCGGGTGCTTCTAGGCTTTTTGGTAGTGTTTGCGACGATGGAGGTCATCGGGTTTCTTTTCTCTCTCTTTGGGGCGGAGGACAGCCTGCTTTTATACCTCATCGTTAACGATATGGACTGGTATCCGATATTCAATGTCAAGGAGATGACATGGATTCATAACCTTCTTGGGTTTGTGCGCTACTTCCTTGTCGCCTATATGGGCTTTTTCATCTATCCAGGGCTGTTTTATATCATGGAGTCCGAAAGAAACGTGAAAACGTCATGAAATGGCTCTCGCTTCTGAACCGACTGTTCTTTCTTTTTAACCGCTTCCTGTTTTTAGCAACTGTTTTCGCTTACGCGCTAGCGCTTTTTATCGAGACCTCCACTTATCATGCCGCAATCGCTTGGTTATTGTATGTCACGTATGGCTTGTTCATTCTCGGTATTTTCGGATGTCTGCTTGAGTATCTTTCGGAAAAGGACAAGGATGCACAGGCGCTTCTTATCTATCAAGTGCTCGGCATTGCCGTGCTTTTGATCTATACATCGTTGCTCACCTTCTTTTAAGTGGCATATGAGAGAAGCCATACCGTATCTGGACAATGTGTTGAATGAATGCCCTCTATGGCAGTGTCTGTGACAAGCGCATGCTCTGTGGGTTTTTTTATAAGCGTATCGGCTCCGGTGCTAAGCCTGGATATTTTCATGGTTTTCAGCTATCTATGGCTGATTGTTTTTTGGATGTCCACGCAGGAAACCAGCCTCCTTTGTTTTGACGTATAAGATTGTATCCTTTATAATATGGTATATACCGAAAGTATGGAGGTGAGCACGGTGCGACTGAAAATAGTTGAAAACAAAAGCGGGATGACACAATATGTCGCGGAAGAGTTGATCAAGCGACTAGAAGCCAATCCACATCTTAATCTCGGTCTTGCGACCGGCTCGACATATATAGATGTCTATGCTGAACTGGTCAGGGCTTATGAAGCGGGGCGCGTGTCCTTCTGTCATGTTCAGACATTCAATCTTGATGAGTATATGGACATATCTTCAGACCATCCCGAGACCTTTCAGAATTTCATGGACCGCCACCTTTTCTCTCATATCGATATCTCCCGGGCGAATACGCATTTCCCCCCTATTGACGAGCATGCGGATTACGCAGCTTATGATGAGCTGATCGCTTCTAAAGGCGGTATAGATATCCAGCTTCTCGGCATCGGCACGAACGGACATATCGCTTTTAATGAGCCGGGGACTTCATTCGACACTAAGACGCATCTCATTCATTTGACAGAAGCGACAAGGGAAGCCAATAAACGATTTTTCAACTCCATCGACGCGGTGCCTTGTCGGGCAGTGACGATGGGTATCGATACGATCATGCAGTCGGAGGAGATCATCGTCGCTGCGAGCGGTTCAAAAAAGGCCGAAGCTGTGCGGGCAATGCTTAAGGGTCCTTTACAGGAGGATGTGCCTGCAAGCGTCTTGCAGTTGCATGATAATGTGACCGTGGTCATCGACAGGGAGGCCGCTCATCTTTTAGAGTAGGGGAGGGGATATGATGAAGCCGAAATACCTTCAGATGGTCGATGCGCTCGATAGGATGATTGCACAGTCGGGACAGCACACGATGATTCCCTCCGAGCGTGAACTCGCGCAACGCTATGGCATGTCCCGGATGACGGTGCGCAAGGCGATTGATTATCTTGTACAGCGTAACAAGCTCTATAGATTCAAGAACAAGGGGACGTTCATAGCGGATGAGAAGCTCTATAAGGATGTGGGGGATGTCGATGGGTTCTCCAGTATTGTGCGCGATGCGAAGGGAGAGCCTTCGAGCCATCTAGTGGAGTTCGCTCTGCATCCAGCGGATTCAGATGTCTCGAGTCGTCTGGATATTAAAAAGGGGGCGCCCGTCTATAAGGTTGTACGCCTCAGGAAGAAAAATGATGTGCCGATTATGCTTGAACGGGCCTTTTTTCCCTCGTCCGTCATCACGCTGGATGAAGAGATAGCCTCTGATTCCATATATGAGCATGTAGAAAGCACCCTTGGTCTGGATATTGCATCCACAGAACAGAGATTCCGTTCGACGTTCACCGATAAATTATTGCAGAAGCATCTCGATATGGGCGATGGCGCACCGGTGCTCCATATCGAACTGATGTCTTTTCTGAAGGACGGCCGTGTGCTTGAATACACCAATGCGTATGTGAATACCGACCGTTATGAATTAATTGTGCGCAGCCGCCTGTAAAAAAAGCGTCGGCGCTCATATTTTTAAAGAGCCGCTGCCTTTTGGAGGGTCCTTATGTTCACGCTTGAATCTGTAAGCTATAAAGATATCCTCGATATTCATTCGATGCATGTGGAAGAAGGGAAAATCACAGCCCTCATCGGTGCAAGCGGCGGTGGTAAGAGCACAGTGCTCAAGCTTCTGAACAAGGCGCTTTCTCCCGATGAAGGGCGTATTTTGTACAAGGGGCGGGATATGGACCTCCTCGACAGTGTCGCACACAGGAGAAACGTCATCTATTTGAATCAGCGCCCGCATCTTTTCGAAGGCACGGTCGAGGAGAACCTGCAGAAAGGTCTCGATTTTCACAATAAGCCCCGCGTTTCGAAGGATGTTCTATCGGACATGTTGTCATATGTCGGACTTAGAAAGCAGCTTGCCGCCCCTGCTCGCCAGTTGAGCGGTGGTGAGGTCCAACGTCTGGCGCTGGCCAGAGTGCTGCTTCTGGATGGCGATGTGTATCTTATGGATGAACCGTCCAGTGCATTGGATGATGAATCCGAACGTTTCCTGGTGGAGACGATTGTGGATTATACGAGAAGAAACAATAAGACACTGGTCATGGTCACTCATTCCAGATTCTACGCGGAACATTACGCCGATATAGTATATACCATTAAAGACGGCCGAGTAGAGGAGGTCCAGCATGAACGGTGAAGTCCTGGAACTCTCCATATGGCAGGTTCTGCTCGGTTATGTGTTTGTCCTCCTTGTGCTTTTCATATTGAAAAAACGTGCCATCAAGCGTGAGAAAGTCGTAATCATCGCCACATTGCGAATGACGGTTCAGCTTGTTCTCGTTGGCTTTGTTCTCACCTACATCATCGAAAACCCGCATCCGTTCTTTACGCTCGGTGTGCTTGCGCTCATGGAAGGGTTCGCCATATTCACGGTCTTCAGGAAGTTCAAGGATACACTGACGCCCTCTTTGAAGCGTGTCGTCATGATTTCCCTTCCCAGCGGAAGCCTGGTGGTTTTGGCGTATTTTCTCTTCGTGGTCATCCAGATAGAGCCATTCTATGATCCGCAGTATTTCATCCCGATTGCCGGCATGATCATCGGCAACAGCATGACCGGCATCACGCTTGGCATCAACACGATGGTGAACCGGTTCACCGATCAGAAGGAGGCCGTCATGGAGGCCCTTCATCTCGGGGCGACCCCGAAGGCGGCGGCCCACCCCATCATCAACGAATCGTTCGACCAGTCCATCATGCCTACGATCAACAATATGCTGGGCATGGGCATCATCTTCCTGCCGGGAATGATGACCGGGCAGATCCTATCCGGCGTTTTGCCGACGCTGGCTATTCTGTATCAGATTGGCGTCATGCTCGGTATTCTCGGCGGTGTCTCCCTGACGACCTACCTCTTTTTACAGCTCGGTTACAAGACATTCTTTAACAATCGGGCGCAACTCATCGACAGTAACGAATGAAAGACGGATATAAATTCTCGCCGAAGGAGTTTGGATGATGAAAAAACGCAGACGGTTGTTTTCAGTCATGGCACTGGATTATTCGAAACGGCATCGTGTGATTCTCACGGGGGTGACGATTGCATTGTTCCCCCTCGTCTACGTTATCGTCTACTTCACCGGGGGAACGCAGTACGCCTATTTGCACATCGTCTACATCCCTGTGCTCTTCTCCGCCTTGCTATATGGATGGAAAGGCGGTCTTGTCGTGGGTATTGCCGGCGGCATTCTCGTCGGACCGTTGATGCCTTTCGATACCGCCGCCGGAATCATGCAGGATTTCTATAACTGGTTCTACCGTCTGCTGTTCATTGTACTCCTCGGCATGATTGCCGGTATCTCCGCTGATAATCTTAAACAGTACATGCGGCGTATATTGACATTGCATAGCCATAATGTCGATACCGGGTTGATCAACTATAACTATTACATCAGACATAGAAGCCTTGATGCGAAAAGGTATGACAATGTCACCCTGTCCATCCAGATCAACAACTACAGCTCCCTCATAGTGCTTCTGGGGCGTGATGATTATTTCGAGATGTTCCGTGATTTCTACAACACTGTGAAGCGGCTTCTGCCCGGGAATGCATGGGTATTCCAGGTCGATGTACAGCGGCTCTGGGTCGAACTTTCCATGGACAGCTTTGAACGCGTGCGGGACCATTTCCCGGCTTCTTTGGATGAAAAGGGCTTCAACATCGACAACATCCCCCTGTATGTGGATTATTCGATCGGCCTGAGCCTCCCCGCTTCAGACAAAAAGATGCACCAGCGGTTCAAGGAGAGCGATGTGGCCGCGATGCACGCTGAGCGGAGCGGCTTGAAGTATGTCGTCTATCATGAATCGTATGAATACGACAAGGTGTTGGTTCAGCGTCTTGGCGCGCTTCCCAAAGCAATCGAGAACAATGAGTTCTTCCTCGAATACCAGCCTGTCTTCGACCTCGAGAGCGGAAAGGTCGTCAGTCTGGAGGCGCTTCTAAGGTGGCGCCATGGAGACGAGGTTCTTTATCCGGATGAGTTCATCCCTCTAGCGGAAGAGACGAGAATCATAGACGATATCACGCGTTGGGTGCTTTCACAGGTCGTCCGGGACATGAAACAACTCGAGCCGATCAACGACCGTATCCATGTCGCGTTCAACATCTCCCTCAAGAATCTCTATAATGACAGTTTGATCCGCTGGATGAAGGAGACAATCGACTCGATCAATCTCGAACATCGCTGGCTCTATATCGAGATGACGGAGTCGACGATGATGAAGGATAGTGCGGATACAAAGTCCTTTCTCGATGTCATCAAGCAATCGAATGTCAAGACCGTCCTCGATGATTTCGGCACGGGATACTCTTCCCTTGCGTGCCTGAGGGACCTGCCTGTCGATGCGGTGAAAATCGACAGGGAGTTCACATTGAACATCAAAAAGGACGAGACGCTTGCGTTGATGGTAAGGAAGATTATAGAACTGGCGCATGAAATGAAGCTGGATGTCATTGCCGAAGGGGTTGAGGATAAACAGATTGTCGACGCCTTGAGCGCCATGGGCTGCGATTATGCCCAAGGATTCTACTATGCGAAAGGGATGCCCATGGAGGATTTCATCCAGTGGCTCAAGGCATCCAACTAACAATGTGTCTTCCTTGCAATGCCGCAATATATTAAGTATTATGTCGTGATATTCATACACCAACATCAATTAAGGAGGATACTGCATGGATTATTCTTTCAATGAAATTCTGTTCGCGTTTCTGCTTACACTTTTTGCAGGGCTCTCCACCGGTATTGGAAGTGCCATCGCCTTTTTCGCCAGACGCACGAATGAGAAATTCCTGAGTGTCGCGCTCGGTTTTTCCGCCGGTGTCATGGTCTATCTCTCCTTCGTGGAGATCTTTCCCGAAGCCATTGAATCCTTGGAAGAAGGAAGTAACAACGCCTACTTGATCGGCACGCTCGCTTTTTTCGCGGGCATCGCCATCACCGCGCTCATAGACCGTATCATCCCCGAGCGTATCAATCCTCATGAATACCGCGATGTCGAGGAGCTCTCCCTCGAGGACCGGGCAGAGAAGGAAAAGACGGATAATCTCATGCGGGCCGGGCTTTTTGTCGCCCTGGCCATCGCCCTGCACAATTTCCCTGAAGGACTGGCGACATTCATGGCGGCCCTTGAAAACCCGGCGCTCGGCATCAGCATCGCCATAGCGATCGCCATCCACAACATCCCCGAGGGGATATCCGTGAGCGTTCCTGTCTATTATGCAACGGGCTCGAAGGTCAAGGCCTTTGTCTATTCGTTCCTCTCGGGACTCGCCCAGCCCGTCGGCGCATTGATCGGCTTCTTCATCATCGCCACGTTCGTCACGGACATGACATTCGGCATTGTCTTCGCGGCCGTCGGCGGCATCATGGTCTACATAGCTTTTGATGAACTGCTGCCTACGGCGGAGAAATACGGACGTCATCACCTTGTCATCTACGGTCTGCTCGCCGGCATGGCAATCATGGCTTTCAGCCTCATCATACTGCCCGCGGGTTTCTAATCACACCATCATCCGGAGGCGGCCTGAAATTGGCCGCCTTTTTTATGCCGCCCCCTTGACAACCACCCCGCATGCGGATATAATATAAGTGGAATTAGCACTCAGTTGATTAATCTGCTAACAAAAAATTAAGAACAAGGAGGGGTCACCATGTTCAAACTCACACCGTTCACCGCTCGCACACCGCGCAGGAAAGATGATATCATGGATTTCGCCGACATCGTGGAGGATTTCTTCAACACACCTTTCCGTGGACTTCGTCAGGATACGTTCAGGATCGACGTCGAGGAGAAAGAGGACGCCTACTACATCAAGGCTGACCTTCCCGGCATCAAGAAAGATGAAGTGAAGGTCTCCTACGATGATCAGATCCTCAACATCGAAGTCACGAAGGATGAGGAGAAAGACCAAGAAGAGACAGAAGAGAGGAACTATATCCATCGTGAACGCCGCTATGCGTCCATGCGTCGAGCAATCCATCTGCCCGACGTAGACCCCGGCAAACTGAAAGCGAAGCTTGAAGACGGTGTCCTGAACGTCAAAGCCGAGAAGACTGAAGTCAAGGACCAGGGCTATGTTGTAGAAGTCGAATGATCCTACCACAGCTTCAGGGCTTTGGCCCTGAAGCTTTTTCTATAATGTTCTTTCAATGAAAGGAGGCTGATGATGAAGCCAGAACAAATGACCGCGAAAATGCGCGAAGCTTTTCAGGAGGCGCAGAATATCGCCCTGAGATACAACCATCAGAAAATCAGCACCGACCATTTCCATCTCGCGCTCATCACTATAGAAGATTCCCTGATTGCGGAACTTCTCAAGAAGATGAATGTGGATCTGGACGCGTATCGCGACGCCGTGAGGGGCAATGTGGAGACCTACCCCGAAGTCGAGAATGCCGGAGAGCTCTATATGACGCGCAAGGCAAGTCAGGTGCTCCTCAAGGCGGAAGACATCATGAAGAAGATGAAGGACAGCTACATGAGCGTCGAACACTTCTATATGGCGCTTATCAGGGAGAAGGACGAGAATACTGAAAAGGTTCTCGAGCGTTTCGGAATAGACGAGAAGTCCTTCAAAAATCAGCTCGAGGAGGTCCGCAAGGACCGGAGCGTCACCTCGGACAATCCCGAGGAGAGCTATAATGCGCTAGAGAAATACGGCCGCGACCTCGTGCAGCTTGCAAAGGACGGCAAGCTCGACCCCATTGTCGGCAGGGATAATGAGATCCGTCGCGTCATACGCATCCTCTCGAGGCGGACGAAAAACAACCCCGTCCTCATCGGCGAACCCGGTGTCGGCAAGACGGCCATCGCCGAAGGTCTCGCCATGCGCATTGTCAAGGGAGATGTGCCTGACGGTCTTAAAGACAAGACCATCTTCGCCCTCGACATGGGTGCGCTTGTGGCCGGTGCGAAATACCGTGGCGAATTCGAGGAGCGCTTGAAAGCCGTCCTCAAGGAAGTCGGCGACTCCGATGGACAGATCCTGCTGTTTATCGATGAATTGCACCTCATCGTCGGTACCGGCAAGACTGAAGGCGCCATGGATGCCGGCAACATCCTCAAACCGATGCTTGCAAGAGGAGAGCTCCACTGCATAGGGGCGACGACCCTCGATGAATACCGAAAGCATGTTGAAAAGGATGCGGCGCTTGAGAGGCGTTTCCAGCCCGTGATGATCGATCAGCCAAGTGTCGAGGACACCATCTCCATCCTTCGAGGCATCAAGGACAAGTACGAAATACATCACGGGGTGCGCATCAGCGATCATGCGCTCGTCGCCTGCGCGAAGCTCTCGCATAAATACGTGAGCGACCGCTTTCTGCCGGACAAGGCGATCGACCTCATGGATGAAGCGGCCGCCCTCATCCGCACGGAGATCGATTCGATGCCCGATGAACTCGACGAACTCGAGCGCCGTCTTCTGCAGCTTGAAATCGAGAAGACCTCGCTTGAGAAGGAAGACGATGCCCAGTCCAAAAAGCGGCTTGAAAGTCTGAACAAGGAGATTGAGGAAATCAGAGAGCGCTACGACGCCCTTAAGCTCAAATGGGAGAAGGAACGCGAAGGCCTCACCGATGTCAAACGCTTGAAACAGCGCATTGAGGAGATCCATCGCGAGATCGATGAAGCGAGTCGGAATTATGACCTTGAGAAGCTGTCAAAGCTCAAATACGGTGAGCTGCCTGAAGCCGAGAAGGCTCTTGAGGAGGCTCAGAAAGCTGAAAAAGAGGAGAGTTCCATTATCAAGGAGGAAGTGACTGAGGACGAGATTGCGGAAATAGTCTCCAAATGGACCGGCATTCCCGTCAAGAAACTCGTCGAGAGCGAGCGCGAGAAACTGCTCAATCTCGATGATCATCTCCACCAGCGCGTCGTCGGGCAAGAGAACGCCGTCCGGAGTGTGAGCGACGCAGTGCTCAGGGCCAGGGCGTTCCTCAAGGATCCTGACAGGCCCATCGGTTCCTTCATTTTCTTAGGACCGACGGGCGTCGGCAAGACAGAACTCGCCAAGACGCTCGCTGAGGCGCTCTTTGATTCAGAGGACCAGATGGTCCGCATCGATATGAGCGAATATCAGGAAAGGCACACCGTCGCGAGACTGATCGGAGCGCCCCCGGGATATGTCGGATACGAAGAAGGCGGTCAGCTTACCGAACGCATCCGGCGGAAGCCATATAGCGTCATTCTTTTCGATGAGATAGAGAAGGCGCATCCCGAGGTCTTCAACACCTTGCTTCAGCTTCTCGATGACGGTCGTCTGACGGATGCGAAAGGCAGGGAAGTGAACTTCAAGAACACCGTCGTCATCATGACGTCCAACATCGGCAGTGAACTGCTTTTAGAAGGTGTCGATGACAAAGGTGACATCAAGGATGATGTTGAACGAGAAGTCTTCGACAGGATGCATGCGCATTTCAAACCAGAATTCCTGAACCGCATCGACGATATCATTCTCTTCAAGCCCCTCACCCAGGATGAACTCATGCAGATTATCGATCTGCAGGTCGAGGCGCTTAACCGCAAACTTTCCGAAGAGGAGATCACCCTGACCTTCACAGACAATGCGAAGGCGCATGTGCTTGAGAAGGCTTACTCCCCCCAATACGGCGCCCGCCCAATGAAGCGTTTCATCCAGAAACATATAGAGACAAGTCTCGGACGCGCATTGATCAAAGGGGACGTGCAGCCTGAAAGCACTGTCGAAGTCGATGTTGATGATGGTTCGTTCACTTTTACATCAAAATAATGAAAAAATTTCAAGCGTCCTTTCGGACGCTTTTTTTCAAGGCAGCGTTGTGTAGCCGTTTCTGTATGATATAATGAAAGCATCCTGGCATGCGAGGTGACTTATGCGAATCAAAAATCATCCGATTCTATCGTTCGATGGAAGGGAGACCATCCCCTTCTATTTTAACGATAAGCTCTACTACGGGGTTGAAGGCGATACGATTGCGAGCGCTCTAGTGGCCAACAATGTCAAGGCGCTCACCTCGAGTCTTCATCTTGAGAGACCCCGTGGCTTTTATTGTGCGATCGGCAACTGTGCCTCCTGCAACATGGTCGTGGACGGGGAGCCGAACGTCCGCACCTGCATCACCCCTCTGAAAAAGGACATGCGGGTCTACAGACAGAAAGGAAGGGGGCGTCTGCATGCAAAAGAGTGAAGTGGTCGTCGTCGGCGCCGGTCCTGCGGGACTTACAGCGGCGCATGAATTGTTGAAGGCGGGCGCCGAGGTCACTTTGATCGACAGGAATGCGAGCCTCGGAGGTCAGCTCATCAAGCAGACCCACAAGTTCTTCGGTTCGGAGAAACAGTATGCGGCCCACCGCGGCATCGACATCCTCGAACGTCTGACGGAGAACCTCATT
Organism: Mollicutes bacterium; assembly: GCA_003553945.1. Classification (GTDB taxonomy): domain Bacteria; phylum Bacillota_I; class Bacilli_A; order Izemoplasmatales; family Izemoplasmataceae; genus T1SED10-81. The sequence goes on from PWEL01000045.1 coordinate 11,095, forward strand.
CCCTATGAACGGTTCCATCTCTTGAGCGAGACGACCGTGGTCGGCTTCTATCACGACAAGGTGCTGACGTGCCTCAAGGACGATAGGTATTTCAAGCTTCAGGCCGACAGCGTCATATTCGCAACAGGCGCGAGCGAACACTCCATTCCCTTTGAGAACAACGACCTTCCCGGTGTCTATGCGGCCGGTGCCGTGCAGACATTGATGAATGAGTACGGCATCAAGCCGGGCCAGCGTGTGCTGATGGTCGGCAGCGGCAATATCGGCTTGATTGTGAGCTATCAGCTCATGCAGGCCGGCGTGGATGTCGCGGCTGTTCTCGAGGCGTCTGAGCGCATCGGCGGGTATTTGGTGCATGCCTCGAAACTCAGGAGGCTGGGCGTCGAGATCAGGACGAACATGAGCATCAAGTCCGCCATAGGCGAGGCGCATGTCGAAGCGGCCGAGGCGTGGCGTCTCGATGAGGACTGGCAGGGCATCGAGGGCAGCGAAGAGCGCTACGATGTCGATACCATCTGCATCGCTGTCGGGCTTTCTCCGCTCACGGAGCTTTTAGAACAGGCCGGTGCGGAGGTTGAATACATCAGTGAGCTAGGCGGCAACGTCCCTGTCCTCAAGGATTATGAGACCACAATCGAGGGCGTCTACGCCTGTGGCGACCTTGCCAATATAGAGGAGGCGAGCAGCGCCATGGTCGAAGGGCGTATCGCCGGCATCCGTGCCGCTCAGGCGCTCGATTACACGGTAGAGAACGCCGAGATGCGGCTGAAGGCCCTTGATGACGAGCTTGTCGATCTGAGGAGCGGCCCGCCCGGAGACAACGTGCGGCGGGGACTCAAAAAAATGGAGGGATTGACGTGATTGAAAAGACCGGGATTCCCAGCAAAGCACAAGTGAAGGCTGAATTCCCTACTCCGGAGGAGCTCAGCCGCCCCAAAGCGGTCATCGAATGCTATAAAGAGATCCCCTGCAATCCCTGCGAGACGAGCTGTCCTTTCGACGCCATCACCGTCGGCGAGGACATCAACGCCCGCCCGCAAATCGATTTCGATGCCTGTACGGGATGCGGGATCTGCGTCTACAGCTGTCCCGGACTCGCGATCATGGTCGCGAGGCTGAAAAACGGGGAAGCCGAGATGAAGGTCCCTTATGAGTTCACACCGCTCCCTGAAAAGGGTGAGATTGTCAACGTTGTGGACCGCAGGGGTGACGTGATCACCGAGGGCCGTGTCTTGAATGTCTCGAAAAGCGCCAAACAGGACAGGACCGCATTGGTGCATTTCGCGGTGGATGAAAAATATCTCTATGACGCAATCAGTATCGAGGTGTCCTATGGATCCTAATAAGGTTATCATATGTCGCTGTTCCGATGTGACGCTTCAGGACCTTCATGATCTGTTCAAGGAAGGGTATGAGACTTTTGATGAGGTCAAACGCATCGCCCGCGTGGGGATGGGGCCCTGTCAGGCGAACACGTGTGGAAAAATTGTGCGCAAGGAGATCGCACGGTATTTCAACCGTCCTATAGAGGACGTCGAATTTCACCGCATGCGCCCCTTCACCATGGGCGTGAAGCTCAGTGCCATCAAGGAGGCTGCGGAAGATGAAGAAGAAAGCTAAATATGTCATCATCGGCGGCGGCATCTCGGGGACGAGCATCGCCTATCACCTCGCCGATGCCGGTGAAAATGACATCGTCCTGCTCGAGAGCGGCTATCTCGCAAGCGGCGCGACCGGTCGCTGCGGCGCCGGCGTACGTCAGCAGTGGGGAACGGAGAGCAACTGCAGAATGGCGAAGATGAGCATCGATTTCTTTGAGAAGGCCGAAGAGATCCTCGAATACGACGGGGACGTGGAATTCAAGCAGGAAGGCTATCTCATCGTCAACAGTAACGATGAGGAGGCCGCCCTGTCTGAAAAGAATGTCAGACTCCAGCGGTCCCTCGGCATCCCCGCCGAGATGCTCACGGCTGAAGAGGCGAAGGAGAAGATTCCTCATCTCAATACGGATATCGTTCATAGCGCGACGTTTTGCGGAACGGACGGCCATCTCAATCCCTTCCTGATGACGGATGCCTTCTATAAGGCGGCGAAGAAAAGAGGCGTCACCTTCTATACTTATACGCATGTCGAGGACATCGTCACGGAGAACGGTGCGATCAAGGCTGTAAAGACCGACAAGGGCACTATCGAATGCGAGTATGTGATCAACGCCGCGGGCGGACACGCTCAGAAGATCGGCGAGATGGTCGATGTCGATATCCCTGTGTTCAGCCAGAACCGCGAGATCCTCGTGACGGAGCCCATCGAGAAGATCCAGGGTCCGATGGTGATCTCCTTCTCCAAGAACATCTACTGCCAGCAGACCCCGCACGGAAGTTTCATCATGGGACGCGGGGATGACAGGGACGCGGGCTACAGCGTCCACTCCACCTGGAAGTTCCTCGACGAGATGGCGAAGACTGCGGCGGGTCTCCTGCCGCCCATCGGCGAGCTTCGTGTGATCCGTCAGTGGGGCGGTTTATACAATATGTCCCCCGATCGTCAGCCGATCATCAGCGGCTGTGATGTCAATGGGTTCTACATGGCCTGCGGTTTCTCCGGACATGGCTTCATGATGGGGCCGGTGACCGGGAAACTTATGAGCGAGATGCTTCTCGGCCTCGAGCCGTCGATGCCGCTCGAAGAGCTCGCGCTCGAACGTTTCGAAGGTCAGGACCTCGAGGCCTACGAGACCAATGTCGTGTAATCCATTTGTGCCCAAGCGCCTGTCTCCATAGCGATTCAGGCGCTTTTTTATAGCGTGCGGCAATGCGTGGGGCGCAAGGAAAAATATTGTGCAAGTATCGATGAGTCTGTTATGATAGGGTTGATTTGCAGGGAATAGGACTTGATAGGATGATCGGACTTCCAAGACTTTTTTTCTCGTTTCTAAAGATCGGTGCGTTAACATTCGGCGGTGGCTATGCCATGATTCCGCTCTTCGAGCGTTTCTTTGTGCATGATTACGGATACTTGAGCGAGGATGAATTCACTGACGCTTTGGTCATCTGTCAATCACTGCCGGGTGTTATCGCGATCAATTTCGCTGTCTATATAGGCCTCAAGCTACGTGGTGGTGTGGGCGCTTTGGTGTCCGGTGTCGGCGTGGCGCTCCCTTCCTTCATTTTGATTATGGTAATCGCGACGTTTTTCTTCCGATTCATCGAGAATCCTTACGTCGAGGCGATTTTCATGGGAGTGCGCGTCGCGGTCATCGCGCTGATCTTCACCGCGGGGTTCCGTATCCTGGTGCGCAACCGTCATCCTTTCGGCATTCTCATAGGCGTTCTTTCCTTCCTGCTCGTAGGGCTATTTTTCGTCCATCCCTTCTTCGTCATCATCGGCATGGGCGCCGCCGGTTTCCTCTTTTCGAGAGTGAAGGAGGTGTCGCATGATGATGTCGATTAGCCTCTTCTTCACGTTCCTGCTCATCGGGGCCGTGACCTTCGGGGGGGGCTATGCGATGTTGCCGCTGTTTGAAAGGATGATTGTAGAGGGACAGGGATGGCTGGACCGTAGCCTCTTCCTCGACATGATCGCCCTTTCGCAGGTGACCCCGGGGCCGGTCGCTATCAACAGCGCGACGTTCATCGGCTTTGAGATTCAGGGTGTCGTCGGGGCCTTTTTCGCGACGACGGGTGTCGTCTTCGTCCCCGTCATCCTGATTACTCTGGTCAGTCATTATCAGGAGCGTTTCAAGCAGTCCAAGGCGGTCCAAGGGGTTCTCTACGGCCTGAGGCCCGCACTGTTCGGGCTCATCTTCGCGAGTGCGTATTCGCTCTTTCAAGATGCGATTCATGATATCTACGGCGTCATTCTTTTCATCGTGTTCTCCGTGCTTTTGATCAAGTTCAGGGTGCATCCGATCCTGATCATCGTCATCTCCGGTATCCTGGGCTTGATTATTTATCTCTGAGGGTGTATAGTGAGTTAAATCCCTGAATCGAGGTGGGGGTGATGAAAAAACTGCGGACATTGAAACACCTTCTTTTCGGTACATACGCCCGTATCTTCGTCTTTAGCTATCTGCTGTTCATGGTGGTCGGTGCACTGCTTTTGAAATTGCCCCTCAGCGTACAGGCCGAGGTGCCCTTGGACTGGGTGGATGCGTTTTTCGTCTCTGCTAGCGGCCTCAGCACCACCGGACTGACCCCTGTCGTCCCTAGGGAGACCTTTACCATATTCGGACAAGTAGTGCTTGCGCTCATTATCCAGTTCGGAGGTATCGGCATCATCATGATGATCTCGATATTCTGGCTGGCTATCAGGAAGAAAATAGGGTTCAGAGAGCGCGGCATCATGATGACCGACCAGAATCAGTTGTCGAGACACGGCATTGTGAGGTTCGTGCGCAATGTGCTGATCGTCATATTCACCATCGAGGCCATCGCGTTTGTCATCATGAGTGCCTATCTGTACCTTAGTGGGCATTTTCCTTTATCCGACGCACTCTTTCAAGCCTTCTTCCTCACGATTTCGCTTTTCACCAACGCCGGTTTCGATATCGCACCTGATGCGGACAGCTTCGCGATGTTTTCGCAGGATTATTTCATGCAGACATTGGCTATGACGTTGATGTTCATCGGTGCCGCCGGGTTCTGGGTGCTCGCCGAAATCAAGGAATTCATTCATGCGAAGCTCAATAGGCAGCATTTTCATTTCTCCGTTTTCGTCAAGCTCCTTGTCGCCCTTCATCTCAGTATATGGATTGTCAGTGCACTCCTGCTTTTACTGGTGGAACAGGGAGCATTCTTTTCCGGTAAAGGTCTCTTCGAGACGCTTTATTATAGTCTTTTCATGTCGCTTACAACCCGGAATGCCGGGTTCAGCACTATGGATGTGGCGCAGTTCACCACCGCGGTGCATGTGTTCTTCGTTGGGCTCATGTTCTTGGGGTCGTCTCCGAACAGTGCCGGCGGCGGAATCAGGACGACGACACTGTTGACGACATTCCTCGGTTCCCGCTCATTCGCCCTCGGTAGGAATCAGGTCGTCTATCATGGACGGACTATTCCTCACGAGACGGTGTTCAAATCCTTTATCGTCCTCTTCGGAGCGATTACGCTCATTGCCTTCAATGTATTCGTGCTCTCGGTGGTTGAATCGATGGATTTCAAGATGTTGCTGTTTGAGGCGACGAGCGCCTTCGGTACGACCGGGCTTTCGCTCGGTGCGACCCCGGAGCTTCATTCTGTATCGAAGATACTGCTGATTTTCACGATGTTCATCGGTCGTGTGGGCATCCTTGCCTTCCTGCTTATGTTCAAGCCGGAAAGGCAGAAGAAAGGGTATGTCACTTATCCTGAGATGGATATCATCGTCGGATGAGCACCGGGGGACCGGTGCTTTTTCTTGGGTGATGATGGTGTGGTAGAATAAAGATGGAGTGATGCTTATGAACGTACATGTCATCGGTGCCGGCCTTGCCGGCAGCGAGGCCGCTTATCAGCTCGCCGAGAGGGGTGTTTCCGTGACCCTTTATGAGATGCGACCGCATAGAAAGACCCCTGCGCACGAGACGGGATTGTTCGCAGAGCTCGTCTGTTCGAACTCCCTGAGAAGCAATCAACTCAAGAACGCTGTCGGCGTGCTCAAGGAGGAGATGCGTCTTTTGGGCTCCCTAATCATGCAGGCCGCGGATGCGAATCGTGTCGAGGCCGGCGGGGCGCTCGCGGTCGACAGGACCGCGTTCGCCCGCGAGGTGACAAAGCGCCTCGAGGAGCATCCGAATATCACCATCGTCCGCGAGGAGGTCAAGACCCTGCCACGAGACGTCCCGCTGATCATCGCCAGCGGCCCGCTCACGGAAGGTCCTCTCGCGGAGGCTATCAAGGCGCACACGGATGATGATGCGCTGTCGTTCTTCGATGCCGTCGCCCCCATCATCACGAAGGATTCCATAGACTTCTCCGTCTGTTATAAGAAGAACCGCTACGAGGAAGGGACCGGGGATTACATCAACTGTCCCATGGACAAGGAAGCCTATGAGGCATTCTATGAGCGATTGATCAACGCTGAGACGGTTGAAATCCGGGACTTTGAAGACAATGTGTTCGAGGGATGCATGCCGATAGAGACCATGGCAAAACGCGGCAGGGACACCTTGCGCTTTGGGCCCTTGAAGCCCGTAGGGCTTGAGAGGGATGAGAATCACCGACCCTACGCCGTGGTGCAGCTGAGAAAGGACGATGCGCGTGAGACGCTCTATAATCTCGTCGGTTTTCAGACCCATCTCACCTTTAAAGCGCAGAAGGATCTCATCCGGAGCATCCCCGGCCTCGAGAAGGCGGAGATCATGCGCTATGGCGTCATGCACAAGAACGCCTTCCTGAACGCGCCTAAGCATCTGAAGAGCACCTATCAGAGCGCGCATGAACCGCGCGTGTTCTTCGCCGGGCAGATCACCGGCGTCGAAGGGTATGTCGAAAGCGCCGCAAGCGGCATTGTGGCCGCATTGAACATGGCGCGGCATGTGGAAGGGGCCTCCCCGCTCGTCTTCCCCAAAGAGACTGTGATGGGCGCACAGGCCGATTATATCGCCCACGCCGAGTCCGGACGCTTTCAGCCGATGAATGCCAACTTCGGTCTTCTTCCCGCCCTTGAAGCGCGTCTTCCCAAGCGCAAGCGCAAAGAGGCGTATGCAGAGCGGGCACTCGATGCCATGAAGCGTTTCAGAGGTGAGATCGATGGATGAAATACTGCAGAGGTTCCTCGGTTATCTCAGGGGCGTGCGAAGGTATTCCGACGATACCGTGCAGGCCTACGCCCATGACATCGCCGATTTCAAAAGATTCCTCGACAATGAAGGGTTCGGGACGTACACGGATGTCTCGCCGCGCGTAGCCAAATTCTATGCGGCGACACTTTCCGAACGCTATGAGGACGAGAGCGTCTCTAGGAAGATCTCGACGCTCAGGACATTCTATCATTATCTTGAAGACGAAGACCTGATCAGAACGCATCCCTTCCTGGAGATCAAGCGTCCGAAAAAGAAAAGACGGCTCCCTAAGTTCGTCTACCCCGAAGACATAGAGACGCTTTTCGATGCCATCGATACCAGCAAGGACAAAGGAAAGCGCGACCTGGCTTTGGTCGAGACATTGTATTCGAGTGGCATCAGGGTCAGCGAGTGCGTCAACCTGAAACTCAATGCCCTCGATTTTGACAAGCGGACGCTCTTCGTCCGCGGCAAAGGCAGCAAGGAGCGCCTCGTCCCAATTGGCGAGAGAGCGCTCGAGACGCTCAAGACCTATATGCTCACGGCTCGCAAGACTCTCATGAAAAAAAAGGACCACGCATTCATCTTCGTCAATATGCACGGTAATCCGCTGAGTCAGAGAGGGGTGTCCTATATACTGAATGAAATACTGAGGCAGGCGGGGCATTATCACCGCATGACCCCGCATACGCTCCGGCACACCTTTGCCTCGCATCTTCTTGAGAGGGGCGCCGATCTGAGGAGCGTGCAGGAGATGCTCGGCCATGAAAACATATCCACGACCCAGATCTATACGCAGATATCCAGTGAGGATCTGAAGAAACGCTATAATGAAGCGCATCCGAGGGCGAAGAAGAAATGAAGTGCAGGATTGTCGCTGTAGGGAATGTAAAGAACAGCCCTCTCGCTGAACTGCAGAAGCCATACGCCCAGTGGCTTCAGGGCTATATGGACCTGACAATCATCGAGGTGGCCACGCAGAATCCCCCCAAGAACGCCGGCGACAAAGAGATAGAGCGTCAGAAAGAAAAGGAGGGCGAAGCCTTGCTGGAAAAGGCCGGGGACGGTGTGATCATAGCGCTCGACCAGAAAGGCAAACAATTTTCGAGCGAGGCGTTTTCCGAGAAGCTGAGGGATATCAAGGACCTAGAAGGCGGAAAGGTCGTGTTCTTGATCGGAGGTCCCAACGGGCTTTCTAGGGAGGTTCGCAAACGCTCGGATCTTGTCATGTCCTTTTCTCAAATGACGTTTCCCCATCGCTTGAGCCGGGTGTTGCTTTTAGAGCAGCTCTACAGGGCGATGAAGATCATGTACGGCGA
>PWEL01000035.1 GCA_003553945.1 Mollicutes bacterium
ATTCCTGCTTCAGTGGGAAATAGCTCGGTTAAATTTTCCATATCTTCTACGGTTATATCGTCGCCGGGGTCCACATTATCCAGCTCTTTCACAATGGCATCCCTGAGGTTCTCATCGGGAATGGTTAAGTAGTCTTTCCGTTCCAGGGATTTGGCGGCGTTAACTCTGCCGCCGGTATCGGTGCCGTCCTCCAAGGCGGAGATGCTATCCACATTGTCTAAAATGGCGGACCTGACATGCCTGTAATCCCAGTCTTCCTCATCCAGGTAGGAGATAATCAAAGCAGCAACGCCGGCTACGTGAGGTGCGGCCATGGAGGTGCCATCTTTGAACTCGTAGTCGTGGGTGCCATCTGTGGCTTTTAACTCATCGGCTTTTTGCAAGCGAAAATCATCTACATAGACTTCGCCGCCTTCTGGCAAAAGCAGGTAGAAGGTTTGTATATGGATATCGCTTTCTTCCAGGTACTGAAAGTAAGTGGTTTGTTCTCTAAACTCCTCATCCTCTGAACTTCCAGTCCACTCTCCCAAAAGAATATGTTCTTGTCCTGCATTATCGTTTTCCACTTCAACTTCCGCAATTAATTGCAGAGATTCCTCCTCTTCTTCCTCTAATTCCTTCCACAGGTCAAATACGATCTGATAGTAATAGCCTTTCTCAATATAATCAGAAGGCATTGACTCTTCCGCAATGTTCATCTGAGCTCCGTCGGTGGCGGCATGAGCACTGTAATTACCTACGGTTTCTTTCTTATCTGACGTTTCCCAGGAGTCATTCTTTATTTCCCACTTCTCCAAATCATCGAACTCATCGCTAAATATTTCATCTGGGTCTGCTACTTCATATTCATGGGGGATGGAGCTATAAATATTTTTCCCCGGCGCTGCTACATGGACAGTTTGCCGGTAATCATCGTAATTGGAAAAAGTAGCCAACTCATCATGGGGGGTAGATGCTGCCACCGAAATAATGTTGTCGAGGTCATAATTGGCCGGGTAGGTAGGAGTATTGTTGTCCGCTCCATGATTGCCCGCAGCGCATACCACCAGGACTCCATTGTCTCTGGCATGTGAAACGGCATCGCGAAGGCTATCAGAATAATTGAGGGTACCCCAAGAATTGTTTATTATATCCGCCCCCATATCCACCGCATAATACATCGCCTGTATGAGGTCGACATCTTCACCGGCGCCGGTAGCATCGAGCCCGCGCACAGACATGATTTGCGCTTCCGGGATAGCTCCCAAGATTCCTTCGCCATCTGCTGCAGCCAGGGTGCCTGCCACATGAGTACCGTGGCCATTGAAATCGCGAGGTTCGTTGTCTAAAGTTACAAAGTCATAGCCGTGGTTGCCGTCTTCATTAGTCCACATGTTGTCCTGGAGATCGGGGTGATCGTGATCAACGCCCGTATCAATTACAGCTATTACTACTTCCTGGTCACTTTTTTCTTCTTTCCAATCTTCCCAGGCTTCCAGAGCGTTAATATCGGCGCCAGGCTTGCCTGCTATTCCTTTGACTTCCTGGCCGGTGTTATGAAGGCCCCAGAGCTTGTCAAAGTGTTCCGCATCATAATCAGTTTCGGCAGGGGTCGTGGCGGAAGAATCAAGTGTGGAGGGGGTCAAATCTGACCGGTTGGAAAGATCGGGCGCCGGTGCAAGCTCAGAGTTGGACTGGCCCTGGATGGTTCTTATATAGTTGGGGTCGGCGTACTTTACTTCCGGTTTTTTTTCGTATTCAGCAGCAACTTCTTCCAGGTCTTGCAGGCTCTGAATAGAAATTTCGGAGGACAACTCCACCTGCTGCAGGTGGGGTCTATCGGCAAGGGTGCGCTTGACATTGGCGCCACCCGGGTCCACCTGGGAGTGAACCTCGGGGGTATCTGCAGTACTCACAATATTTTCTTCTTTGAATTTTACTATGAGCTCATTTTCTACATAAGCGGGAGGATCGCCGGGAGGATCGCCAGTTTCAGCAGAATCCGGTGGAGAAAGTGTAGAATAATCGGATGAGGAATGAGACTCTTCTTCAAAAGCAAATAACGATGATGAAGATAGCACCTCCTCGGTATCTGAAGAAACTGCCAGCAACAAAGATATCATTGCAAATATTATCCCCGCCAGTAGAGGTCCCTTCGTGCTCCCGTTATTTTTTCCCAACAATATAAACACAGCCTTTCGTGGAAATAATTTTTTCTGTTATCTGTTATAAAATTAAGTCAATTTGTTTTGGTTGGCAATATTCTACCCCTAATAACAAATTTCCTGCATGGTTCCCAGGAACGCCAGTTCCCAGGAGCACCGCAGGTTAAGGAAGCAAAGATATTAGGAGTGTCAGGCACAACGCAAGTTCAAAAAGCTTGGAGAATTACCCCCAAGCTTTTTTCAAATATTATGATAATCAGAATACGTTTGCATTTAAAGCTTCCCAACTCACAAAAAACAACTTCTTCCACCTTTTAAGCCCTACCTGGAGCAGGAACGCCTTTACTCTATTTCTTCTATTTCATCAAGAACAGAGGACGAAACTGCCGCCTCGCCGCCTAAAACCGAGATGCTTTCCAAGTCATCTAAGTTTTGCAAATAGCTTCGGATATCGTCGTGTAAATTATCAGGAGTGGTAAGTAGCACAGGGGCATTTCCCAGGGCGGCATATACCCCACCGCTAAGAGCATCGGGAAAATCAGCACTTGTTGCCATTGTTGCTTCTTCAGGGGAGTTAAAGAATTCCTGGGCGATGGCTACCGAAGTTTCCCAGCGATGAGCTCCGGCTACACGCCTGCCGCCAACTTCGTCTTTTATGCTGTCACTAATGGCAACCTCGCCTCCAATTACGTGCACATTTTCTATACCATTTTCATCCAGATACCTTGCAGTGCTGCCGCTCAGATCATCGGGATGAGTCAACAGGACGGGCGCACCTCGCAACGCTGCTACACTGGAAACTGAAACTGCATCGGCAAACTCGCGCCCGGTAGCCAAAAACGCTTCATCCGGGCTGGCACCTAGCTCCTCGGCTATGGCAACGGCAGTTTCATAACGATTATCCCCGGCTAACCTTTCCACCTGATAACCCATATCTTCCAATTCATCTTTTACCGAAGCGGAAAGCGCTACCTCCCCGCCTAACAAATAAATTGTTCCATTATCGCCCAGCACCCGCTCGATCTCGCCTGCTGTGGAACTGTTTAGTTCCGAAGAACTAGTCAACAGCAGGGGAGCTTGGCGGTCATACGCCAGCGGAACTCCGGCCAAGGCATCGGGGAAATCATCGCCGCGGGCTAAAACCACTGCATTGCCACGGCCACTTTCGAAAGAATTGTTACTAACCTGCACGGCGGTTTCGTAGCGGTCATCGCCCGCCATGCGGGAACTGTTGATAGTGCCCCCATCATCATCATCGGGGGGCGGTGGTGGAGGCGGAGCGCCTCCACCACCGTCATTGCCGTTGCCGGAATCATCATCAGGTTCAAAAACTGCCTTAACCGTTTTATCACTGTTCATAGTCACCGATGTAGTTTCATCGGTGGTCTCTATACTTTCTTCCTCATTGAACTTCCATCCTACAAACTCCCAGTTATCATTAGATTTAGCCTTCAGGTCTACACCTTCTGTATTATCAAATTTCCTATATTCTCCATCATTTAGTTCTTCCTCTCCGTTTACTACTACCTCGCCGCTTCCTTCTATGTCAACAGTCAAAGTGCGTTCAATATTTTCTTCAGAAAAAGAAATGGTTTTTGAGCCTTCTTCCTCATCACCATCGTTATCATTTTCAACAATTACGGATCCCTCCTCGGCATAGTCCGGTTCATTATCAATATAAATTAAAGAGGAATCTGTATCTTTTCTAAATTCAAATTCCATGGTAAACAAATCGCTTAATTTTTTACTATCTGAAGAGGCCCATGCTATATTAATTTCACCATCTTCCCTCTCATCATGGCCCAAGTTAGTAATAAAAAGACCTTCTATTCTTTCAACTTCTTCTTCAGTTTCAACATAATCTTCATCGTGCATCTCACTCTTGGCAGGCTGGACATCATTTAATTTCAATACATCATCATCGAATCTAACATGCATCACAAAAGCTTCCAGATATCGCTCTGAAATTGAAAACGTCACTTTCTTAGTCTCGCCTTCTTCCCCATCAATTCTGCTTAAAGGCGTATTTGTTTCACAAGTGTCAAAATAAACACTTAATTCCAGATCGTTATCAACATCATTAACGGTAAATTTTTTGTTTTTGTTTTCTTTTTCTTCGTCTTTTTCCCATTCTTCGCACTTCTCCCAATCATCTATTTCATAACCAAACTTCGGTTTTGCTATTACTTGCACTTCATCGCCATGTTCAACTATTATTTTGTCATCTTCCAATTCGATGGGGTTTTCATTAACTTTAACTTCTTCTAAATCACCACCATAGGAGGGCTCGGCCAGCAAATCTACTTCATATGTCTTTATTTCAAAATTAGCTTTCAGGTGACGGCTTTCTTCTGCAGTGAAAGTATATTCCTTTTCCTCGCTAACTACATCACCATCTTCCTTCCAATTAACAAAAT
>PWEL01000041.1 GCA_003553945.1 Mollicutes bacterium
CGCTCCGGAGCGGAAACAAAAAGGTGACTAGCGTGTGTGCGATGAACAATCCCACAAGAATGCATAGGTCCTTTTGAAACAAATTCAGACGTCGCATGAGCAACCCTCTTCATCATTTTATTTTGTCCAGAGAGGTCCTAAACTGCATTTAGTATTGTAACATGTTTTCGCAAGGCTTCAATCCGTTTTTACAAGTAAACGGTTGTAAAGCAAAAGCGCCGCGCAACGTAGCGGTGCCCTGGAACATCCCGAAGAGGGCTTCCTGAGATTGAAAACGCTTTATGCAGCGTCTTTTGCGGCTTTTATCGTCTGGAACAGTCTCTTCCTCTCATGCGGAGAGAGGGGTCGGTATTCACCGGGGGATAGACCGTCAAGTACGATCGGCCCCATGCGCACGCGCTTCAGACGCTTGACTGTATGGTTGAAGGCTTCAAACAGACGTTTCACATGGTGATAACGCCCCTCGCTCACAATGATATTCAAGCGGGTGCGCCCGCTTTTCTTAATGTACTCCACATTCCTGATTCTAGCCGGCTTCATGCGCTCGCCATCGACCACAGGCCCGTGCGCCATGGCGCGGGAGGTCTTTCTGCGGACGAAACCCTCAACTGTCACCTCGTACTCTTTTTCAATGTCGTAGGAAGGATGCGTAAGGGCGACTGTCGCGTCACCGTCGTTCGTCAGCAGCAACAGCCCCGACGTATCATAATCCAGGCGGCCGACAGGATAGATGCGGCGGTCGCTCTTGACATAGTCGAGGACGTGCTTCCTCCCCTTCTCGTCATGCGTCGTCGATACGACCCCTTCCGGCTTGTAGAAGAGATAATAGACATAGTCCTCCGGTTCAATAGGGACCCCGTCGACAGTGATCTCATCCTCCTGCGACGCCTTGTCGCCCAGGGTGATCACCCTGCCGTTCACTCTCACACGACCGTCCCTGATCAGCTCTTCCGCCTTGCGGCGCGAACAGAGGCCGCTTTTCGCAATGTATTTCTGGACTCTATCCATCACGCATCCTCCTCGACTTCGACGGGCGTCACTTCGAGGTGCACATAGCGGATGCGCCGTTCCTTGATCTCTTTGATGATAAAGGTAAGGTCGAAGACCTGCGTCGACTCTTCATGGTCGTAAGAGACCATCGTCTGGCGGATGGTGTGCGTCATATCAACCTCGGGAAGGTCCTCGAACTGTTCAAAAAGCCAGCTTCCGAGAGGTTTCTCCTCTTTATCGGGCGCATCTCCGAGATTGAGCTCCTTGAACAGCACGCCCAGCTCTATATCGGCATTGACGCCGTATTCGTGATGGGAGATCTGCTTGAGGAATTCATCATCGATATCATCATGCTCGTCATAGATCTCCCCGACGAGCTCCTCGATAGCGTCCTCCATGGTCACGATCCCGCTCGTGCCGCCGAATTCATCACTGACGATCGCGAGGTGCGAGTTCTCGCGCTGGAGGGTCTCGATGAGCGTATCCGCGCGCATCGATTTCGACACGAAGACAGGTTCTTTCATGATGCGTCTGACATTGATCGGAAGGCGCTGGATGATATTCGTGAAAAAGTCGCGCTCATTGAGGATGCCGACGATGTTGTCCCTGTCGCCGTCATAGACGGGCAGTCGGGAGAATTGATTCTCGAAGAACTTCTTCTGGATGGAGGCGAGGGATTCATTGACCTCGACAGCCACCATGTCCACGCGCGGTGTCATGATCTCATAGACCTGTTTTTCGTCGAGGTCGAGCACGCTCTGAAGCATCTCGGCTTCTTCCTCATCGATGGAGCCCTCTTCCTCCATGGTGTCGATGATGGTCTCGAGCTCGTTCTCGCTTACGCTTATGGTGACGCGATTATCCTTCTTCAGGAAAATCTTCCTGATGTTCAAAAATACAAGAGTGACCGGCTTGAGCACTTTCATGATCAGCATGAGCGGCCGGGAGATGCGGATGGCGATTTCATTGGAGTACATCTTCGCGAAGCTCTTGGGAATGATCTCTCCGAAAATGAGGATGATCGTGGTCATCACGACAGTGTTGAAGATCGTCACAAGAACCTCTGAATCGGCGAAGATGCGCGTGAAGACACCGGCGCTCACTGTCGCGAGGGCGACATTGGCGAGGTTGTTGCCGACGAGGATGGTTGTGAGGGCGTAGTCGAAGCGCTCATGAATCCAAAAGGCTCGCTGGCTGCCCTTCTTGCCTTCTTCGATGTAGTTCTTTATGCGGATGGGGTTCAGACTGGAGAACACCGTCTCACTCATCGAAAAGAAGCTCGAGATGACGATCAGCACCACAAGCAGGAAAATGCTCCACGGTGGGACAGTGCTTAACAATGGGAAACTTTCCAAATAATCTCACTCCCTACGCTTTGGAGCTGTATTTGCCGGTGCTGGTGTTGACGACGATCTGGTCGCCTTCATTGATGAAGAGGGGGACCTGGAGCGTGTAACCGGTCTCGAGGGTCGCGTCCTTAGTCGCTGATGTCGCCGTATCACCACGGACACCGGGGACGGAATCGGTGACCTTGAGGGTCACTTTCTCCGGCAGTTCGACGCCGAGGATCTCCTCTTCGAAGAAGCGCACGACGACATCGAGATTCTCGGTGAGGAAGTTGGTCTCATACTCTATCTGACTCTTATCGATCTCGAGCTGTTCGAAGGTCTCCTTGTTCATGAACACATAAGTGTCTCCGTCGTTATAGATGAACTGCATGGGCTGACGGTCTATGATCGCCTTCTCGACCTTTTCACCTGCACGCCAGGTCTTTTCCACAATCGTTCCGGTGCGGAGGTTGCGCAGCTTGCTGCGGACGAAGGCGCTTCCTTTTCCTGGCTTGACATGCTGGAACTCCAGTATCTGATAGATGTGGCCATCGTACTGGATTGTCATATTGTTCTTGAAATCATTGGTGGAAATCATGGTATCACTCCTATGTATTTGGAAATCACGCCTGATTCTCGAACCAGGCGTCCTTTTCAAGTTTGTTGAATCCGAGGATGGCATCGGTGAATCCGAAGCGCAGCCTCTGCCGCTTGACGCCCTGCTCTATGATGATGTCGAGCGTGAGACGGTCGCCGAGCGGCTTGAAATCCGCTTCAAAGATGTTGCCCCGCTTGAAGGTGTCCTTAAGTCCTTCGAAACCAGTGCCGAGCAATTGCACATCGGCACTCTTGTTTAATCGGAACCCCTCGAGATGCGACACATCCTGGAATATCAGAATCGCCTCGTCCGTCTGTTTGGCATTGAACGAGGTGTTCTCCGGATGCTTGCGTTTCAAATCGACGTGGGAGAGTTCGAAGACAATATGCCTTTCATCTAATGAGCGCGCACGGTTGAGGGTTGCATTGTAGAGGGAGATATCATCGAGATATCCGGGCGTCATGAATGTATAGTCATCATAGAACTTCTCGATCAGTTTTGCGGTTGTACGGTTCATGGACGGCGAAAGCTCCTGGACATCCACCTCTCCGCCCTCGAAAAATATCTTGTAAGGTTTTCTGGGCTGTTTGAAATGCCCTTCATATTTAAGGATCTTCAGGAGGGACTCAAGGTCCGCCTCGTAATCATCCAGAGGAATCGAGACCTTCTGCTTCTTCACTTTGATCTTGAGGACGTTGCGGCGTGTATGACGGACCTTGCTAATGTCCTTGTACATATATAGCTTGTAGTTCCTGAATGCAGTCTGTTTTGCGAACCCTGCCTCTGCAAGCACTACGCTGTGCGCTGTCTTATAGTTGATGTAAAGCAGCGGGAAAGCGACTGTTGGAACGGCAAGCAAAGCGACGAAGGAGGGGAATTCAGAAAGATATGATGTCTCGATGACACCCAGACGCTCAAGCAGGAACCATAAAGCGATAACAAGAAAAAGCGCCATCAGGACATAAATCTGCTTGTCGATGGAGGACTGCTTGTTGAAGATGCGATAGTGAGAGAGCGGTTTCTGCGTCCTCTTTAAATATTTCTTCATCAGACGTTTCATTCGACCCCTCCCCTAAGACAGTGTCTCCAGAACATTGATTGCGATAGTGGCGATGATCGCCCCGACAGGCGGCAGGAACATGGCTCGATACCATTGCCTCCTGCGGGTTTCATCACGTCTATAGACGGAAAATGCAAGCACGATGTAAGACAGAATGAGCAAGGGCCATAAAAGCATCGCCAGGGCCATCAGAAAGCGCCCCGCCACATACGCCTCCCCTTGCAGGTTGAAACCGGCCAAGAACACAGGGAGAGTTAAAAAACCGACCAAAAGGCCGAGAATATAGGGGTACCCCTTGCACATCCGTTTCATAGCATCACCCGTTTCGCTGTCAATCATGAATATTATAGCATAGGGACACCATAAAAAAAACGCCATGACCACAAAAATCAAGGTTCGAATGTAGATATACAATACATGTGAGACCTTCGCTTGAATAAATAAAAGGTGGTCCGTATCCTATGAGTGTAACGACCAAACCACACTAAGGGAGGATACGAACCACATGTGTAGTATAGCAC
>PWEL01000002.1 GCA_003553945.1 Mollicutes bacterium
AATACGACAATTTTCTTCCCGGAGTTGCCGTTAGTCCTATTAATGATTTATTAAGATTATCGTTAAAGGATTTCATCAAATTTTCCAAAGCTCTACTTGTTTCTAAGGCTAAACATTTGTGAGCTTCATCGGCAACAATAATCGCAGCATGATCTCTTAATATTTTAAAAGTTTCAAAATCATTTTTAAAAAGAGAAATTAGCTTCTGGTAGCTTAAAAAGTAAATAGACTTGTTTTGCTTTAAAATTTCTTGGTGATTATACTGCGCATTTATGGAAAAAGCGCCTAAACTACTCCAGACTTCTTTGAACGTTCCTAAGGCTTGTTCTAAAAGTTCATGGGTGTGTGCTAACCAAATAAGAATGCCTTCACCATTTCTGTCTAAAACGTAATTATGTATTATGGAGTGGACAGTAGTTTTGGTTTTTCCTGTTCCGGTGGGCATATGAACAATCATTCTAGGTAAAACTGTTTCTTGTGATGTTAATTCTGCTAAGAGTTGTTCTCGGATTATAAATTGGTAATTGAGTAATTCATAAAATCTTTTTGATGGAGCAGAAATTACATTGTTCTTTTCTTTTCTAAGATTTTCAGATCTTTCCTTTATTTTAAAAAAAGATTTTAATTTGTTTTGGACATCTTTTTTGTTAAGTCTCAACTGACGGATTTTTTTTAAAAAGGACTGTTTGTTAGGAAACAAGGGGAACCCAAGTTGCTCTGATAAATTTCTCCATTCATTTTCTTCTAAACCATTACAAACTAAAACTAAGTAATTATTGTCTGTCAATAATCTATTTTTCATGGTCTCCAGGATAGTTTGGACAAGCGTCTCAGAATCATTCAATTCAATTTTTATAAATCCTTGTTCCCGTAGACTAGCTATATTAAATTCAGAATCGAGAAGCAAATATAACTTGTCTTCATCTAAACGGTACAATACATTTTTTAAATCCAAAACACCACTCCATTTTCAGTTTAAATGAAAAAACTCAGTATTCAACCCCTTACATTGATTGTCAAAAAAATGACGATATGTCAAAGTCACTGCCTGTCAATATCGTCACTGCCGCTTTCATCCTCAAGCGTCTCGGTGTTCACTTCCTTCATGATCGACTGCAGTGCGTCTCCGAGCGCCTGGGCGTCCTGGGCGTTGGCGAACATGCCACCGAACTGCATGTCGCTTTTCTTCGAGACATCGTCGAAGAGTGGCAGCTTGCCTTCTTTGAGGAACTGATCGGAGAAGTCGAGCTTCTCGATCATGTTGCGCATGAGGGCCTTACCGAGCGTCTTGAACATGATCGCGATGTAGTAGGCGAGGATGAAGGGGAGGAAGATGATGAAGACGAGCACGCTCCCTATGGTATAGAACTTCTTGAAGCTCCTGTAAGCGAGCATCTTCTTCTTGAACAGTAAAGACTGCACACGGATGAACAGCCTGAAGAAGAACGCGAAGAAGCGCTCTACAAGATAGAAGACACTGATGAACAAGAACAACACGGTGTTGATGATATAGAGAAACGGCAGTAATATGCCCTTGATGACTGACTCAGAACGCTTGTAATCACTCATGTCGCTTAAGAACGCATAGCTTTTGAAGCCCTGTACGAATGCATCTTTCACATTGACCACCTCTAAAAAGAAATCACTCACATTCTATCACAGGGCACTCTAAAATACTACATTTCGTTTCAAGGGATGCGCGATTAAGGCCGGATGAAAAACGACGCCTGCTTAATGCAAGGCGTCGTTTTTGAACCCTAGACACGATTTATTCTTCGGTGTCGAAGGCATGGCTTTCAATGGTCAATGGCCCTTGTTCTTCGTAGCCGTCATCATAGTTGATCAGAACAATGATCTCGTAGCTGGCGCCGGCATCGAGGCCTTCAAAGAACACGCCCTCATTGAGGCCTACACCGAGATTATCATCCGGAGTGAGTTCATGGAGTTGATTGCCTTCATCGTCCTCGATGATGACACTGAGCCCAGTCAAGGCATCATCGTCGTCCGTGACTTCAAGATCGAAGGTGATGCTTTCACTGTCGACCTCGATCGCCTGCATGTCGGCAGCGGGTTTTTCATGCAGCGCCTCGATCTCCACGGATGCTTCATCGAGGACTTCCTCATGCATCTCTTCCTCGAATTCATACTCCGCATACGCCTCAATCGTATATTCACCGGCGCCGAGGTCATAGAAACGGTTGTCGACCACACTGCCGGTGGTGGGGAGGTCATGGTCTTCAGTGTTCAGTTCTACGACAGTGTCATCATCATGCACCAGCCTGAGCGTCAGGAAATCGATCGTATCGTCCGGGTCGCTCATGTCGGCGTCGAAGAGGATTTCATTATCATCGACGCGGACATTGTCAATCTCTGCCTCCGGCGGCGATTCTTCAAGGAACTCCTCGAGTTCCTCGCACGCGGATAATGTGAATACAAGCAGAAAGACAAGCAGCCATTTCATGTAACCATCTCCTTTCTGTTTTTGACGTTCTAACATATAGAAAACGCTTTTGAAAAGCGGTGCATCCGCGAAATACATAAAAAAAAGCAAGGCCGGAAGCCGGCCTTGCCTCACTCCTTCTTGAAACACATGAACCAATCGAGACAGTACATGTTCTCATCATCGCTCTTGATACGTCGCTCCGCGAGCTTCGACGTGCTCGCCGGCGGAAT
Source organism: Mollicutes bacterium (assembly GCA_003553945.1). Classification (GTDB taxonomy): domain Bacteria; phylum Bacillota_I; class Bacilli_A; order Izemoplasmatales; family Izemoplasmataceae; genus T1SED10-81. The sequence goes on from PWEL01000002.1 coordinate 2,674, forward strand.
GATGACATCGTCGCCCTCTCGCCAGTCGGCGGGCGTCGCGACACCTTCATTGTCGGTTTTCTGCAGGGCGATGATGATGCGCCTGAGCTCATCGAAATTCCGGCCGGTCGAAAGCGGATAGTAGAGAATAGTGCGCACCTTGCCCTTAGGGTCGATGACGAAGACAGCGCGCACTGCCTGCGTATTGGACTGATTCGGCTGGATCATGCCGAACTTCTTCGATACTTCCATGGTGATGTCTTCAATGAGGGGGAACGTGACATCCATGTTCTCCATGTCCTTGAACTTGATCTTCTCCTTGATCGTCCTTAGCCATGCAATGTGCGAGTGCAGGGAATCGACACTAAGTCCGATGAGCTTTGTGTTGAGCGCTTCGAACTCTTCCTGCATCTTGGCGAAAGTCATGAACTCCGTGGTGCACACCGGGGTGAAGTCGGCGGGATGCGAGAAGAGGATCACCCACTTGCCTTCATAGTCCTTGGGGAAATTGATCTTTCCCTGGGTGGTCACCGCCTCGAATGACGGGGCATCGTCGCCGATCAAGGGCATTTGATACGCCTTTTCCTGTGTGTGTTCTTCCATCGTGAATCGCCTTCCTTTCATAAAGTTTTATTGTTTCTGCCGTCTGCAACTGGGGCAGACGCCTTTGATGGTCAGCTGCGCTTCCTTCGAGAGAAAGCCTTCAACGGCGTCCTCTTCTATCTCCGGCGGCGTCATGTCGAATATATCGTGGATCTCATCGCATTCCGTGCAGTGAAAATGCGCATGGGGTACATCCATGATGTCATAACGCCTCTTTGTGAAGTCAGTGAAGAGCGCCGTGGCCAGATCCTTCTCCATAAACAGGTGGAGGGTATTGTAGACCGTGGTCTTGGAGAGCGTGGGAATCTCTTCCTTGAGCGCCTGGAATATCTCATCGACAGTCGGGTGTGATGCGTCCTGCAGATACTCGTAGATCTTCAGCCGTGTCAGTGAAGGGGTGACGCCGCGGCGGGAGAGAATGTCCTTGGATTCCATCGAATCACCTCGCTGTAATAATTACAATTTTATTTTAATTATAATTCTGTTTTATGTCAAGAACAGATTTGAACGCGCTTCGATTGTAGCGTGCATCAGGGGCTGTTATAATTAAATCAGAGAAGGAAAGGAGTGCTGTTATGGAAATCAAGAAGGGCAAGAATCGTTTCTATATCGAGGATGATGCGGGAAGTGTCGTCGGCGAGATCACCTTTCAATATGAAGACGACAACACCATTCTCGCGAATTCCACCTTTGTCGACCCTTCGCAACGAGGCCAGGGCATCGCGAGAAAGCTGCTCGACAGCCTTGCGGATCATGCCAGGGAGAACGGTATGAAGATCAGACCGCTTTGTTCGTACGTAGTGAACGCCTTCGAACAAAGCGATGCATACGATGACATAAAGAGAACATAAAGAATAGCCGGTGCGCTCAAACGCACCGGCTTACTGACTCTTCACAAGGCACTTTTCACTCCCCTTTCTGTTATGGGGGGGCTCAAGTGCCTTTTTTATATGGTTTTAGACCATGCGGAATTAACATGATCAAGGGCTCAATTTATATGTCCGTTACGATATGCCTCTGCTTTTCGCCAAAAGCGGCACGCTACGGCTTTCCCGGGGCGCGCCTCGAGAATGTCTGCCCTGCCTTGCTTTAAATCTCGGCTTCGTGTTGTTATCCTTTCATGGCCTGGATTTTCTTATCACACTCATCTTTCAGACAATGCGCAATCGCCTTTGCCTGTCTACCTGCTAGCGACAATCAACATCGAAAGCGGACACCCCGCCGGCGGAGTGTCGCCGAAGATATCACCGTAGTCAAACGGGGATTCTTCGAAGGATTTCAAGGTGAAGCCGCTTTTGATGATGGCGTTCAAGTGATCGGCGATGGTATGGGAATAGTCGAAGAAAGGATGGGATTGCTCCAGATCGCTCATGTAGCCCATGCCGGATGTTGAAATCCACTCCTTCTTCGCGAAGTAGTCGTTGACGAGGGTGTTGGGAAGGTCCGGGTCGTAGTTGTCCTCACCCTCGGCCGCGAGCATGAGCGTCATCGGATGGATCTCATGCAGGATGAAGGTGCCGTCGGGTTTCAGAACCTGATGGCACTTGGTGAAAAAAAGCGCGAATATCGGGGAACCATGCGGTGGTGCCGACAGTGAGAACGAGGACGTCCGCCTGCTCGTGAAAGGACTCGGGGATCTCCAGGATGTCAATCGCATGAAAGGAGACTTCAAGATTCAAAGCGACCGCTTTTTCGTTGGCGCTATGCATCATGTTTTCTGCTAGGTCAAATCCTTGACCCCTGACGGCATAGTGCTTGCAGATGGCGAGAAGCTCCCTGCCGTTGTTCGCACAAAACTGCATGACAGTGCTTCCCGGGGTGATATAGGCGTTTAGAACCGGTATGATCTTGGCGTTGAGATAGTGTGTCGGGTTGTTCCGGAGGGTGGTCAGGACTATGTTTTCGTCATAATCGCCGTGCTCATAGGCCTGTTCCCAGGCTTTTTTATTGTCAAGGGTACGGTTTTTCATGTCATGCTCCTTTAATCTGATAAAAACATTATATCAGAATTTCAGCTTCATTGAGGAAAAAAATGCATGTTCATCAATGATTCCGAAAGCGGTGGGAGAAACTAAGGATACCACCGTAGTGATATCATCCCCTCATCGACAACGTTCTGATGCGGGCATTGCATCGTAATCCATTCGAGTTTTCCAATATTGCATGATACCATGTCTGACGCCTTTGTTTAGATATTCAGCGGCTAAATCTCACTGTAGAAGCATCCGATAAAAAAGCACCCTCTATTGGAAGGTGCTCTCTCAACACTCTTAAAGACGGTAAGTTGAAGCTCACAGGTTTTTCTCTTACGAAATCGACAACGCGATGAAGAGACTTACAACCGACGCCGCCAGCGTGCCTATGGATATATAGAGCAGGACACTCCGCACCTTGGCGTTAAGGGCGTCGGTGTCCTTCTCCTGAAGCTTTGCGAAGACCACGCCTAGAAGCGCGAGGGGAATGCCGAAGTTCCTCAGATGGATGAAGACGGTGCCTATATCGTTATATAAGCCGTTCAGCCATATCAATACGAGGACGATAACGGAGAGGCCTACAATGACAGCAGTCACGATGAGGTCCCGGTGCAGTTTCATGATATCTCCTCCTCTAAAAGACATGATACCGCAAAACGCTTAATTTGGAAAGCCTTGAAAAAAAGCCGGCAGTCCACATTGAACTGCCGGCTCATATTTATTCAGCGAGGGCATCGACGACGACATCGTAGTCGAGCACGCCACGCAGGCGGCCCTTGCCGTCGACGACGGGGAGGTCGTATTCCGCGTCGCGGAGTTTAGGCCATGCCTCTCTCAAATAGGCGTTTCTATAGATAACAGTATCATCTTCATTGACAAGGCGCTTGATGGTTTCGGATTTGGAGCGCTTCAGCTGTTCGATCTTCACATATCCCAGGAACTTCCGGTTCGCGTCAGTCACATAGGTGAATCTGAGGTCCTTCTCCTTGAGTTTCTCGAGCGTGGTTTTCACAGTATCCGTCTCCGTCGCGATGTGGTGCGGCTTCTCCATGATGTTACGCACTTTGAGGATGCGGGTCTTATCGACGTCGGCGATGAAGTTCTTGACGTAGTCGTTCGCGGGCTTGTCGAAGAATTCGTCAGGTGTGCCGACCTGTACGATTTCCGCGTCCTTCATAAGGGCGATCCGGTCGCCAAGGCGGAAAGCCTCGTTCATATCATGTGTGATGAACAGGATTGTGCGGTCCATCTCGTCCTCGAGCTTAAGAAGCTGGTCCTGCATGTCTCGCCGGATCAAGGGGTCGAGCGCGCTGTAGGGTTCATCCATGAGGAGAACCTCAGGCTCATTGGTAAGCGCCCGAGCAAGACCTACACGCTGCCTCATACCGCCTGAAAGCTGATTGGGCATATGGTCTTCCCAGCCGTCTAGCCCGACCATGTGGATGGCTTCCTTTGCCTTCTTCTTGTATTCACTGCTCGAGACGCCCTGGATCTCCAGGGGATATTGAACATTTTCGATTACGGTGCGGTGTGTGAGCAGGGCGAAGTTCTGAAATACCATGGAGACTTCATTACGACGGAAGTAGCGCAACTCTTTTTTTGTCATGTCGAGAAGGTCCTTGTCGCCGATCATTGTTTTACCGGAAACCGGCCTGTTGAGCAGGTTCAAGGTCCTTATAAACGAGCTCTTGCCGCTTCCGGAGAGTCCGACAATGACGAAAAGCTCTCCTTCCTTGATATCGAGACTGACGTTTCTTACAGCAACCGTCGCACCGGTCTTCTCACGGATCTCCTGTGGTGTAAGGTCGCTGTCGAGCAGCTCGCTGGCTGCCTTTTTCTGTGCAGGTTTACCAAATACAACACTTGTTTTTTCTATACGGACAGATTTAGCCATTATGATTCACCACCTTCGGAATGATCGAAACGTTCGGCGACGCCCTGGATAATCCTATCCAGTATGATTGCCAGGAAAACAACGGCGAAACCGGCGACGAATCCTTGCCCGACTCCGCGACGTCCAGCACCCAGGGCACTGTATATCTCGGCGCCAAGACCGCCGAAACCGACAAGAGTGGCAATGACAATCATCGAGATAGCAAGCATTGTCGTCTGATTGATTCCTTGGGCGATTGTTTTCAAGGCCTGAGGGATTTCCACTTTGAAAAGCAGTTGGAGCGGTGTCGAGCCGAAGGCGATTCCGGCTTCACGAACTTCCTCGGAGACAGTGGTGATACCCAGGTATGTCAAGCGGATCAGGGGTGGCATTGCGAATATTGTTGTTGCAAGGGCTGCGGCGGGGGAGCCGAGGCCAAGGAGCATCAATGCCGGAATTAAGTAGACAAACGTCGGCAGGGTCTGCATGAGGTCCAGAATCGGTCTCAGAACTGCCTCCGCCGGTCGGAATTTCGACATGAGGATGCCAAGAGGAAGCCCCAGTATAAAGCAGATGATAGCGCTGAAGATAACAATGACGAATGTGGAGAGGGTGAGATGCCACAGTTGCGAGGTGGCGATAAAGGTCATCATCAGGGCAAGCGCAAGCCCGGTTTTCCAGTTTTTTAAGCGCCAGCCAGCGAGGAATACTGCGAGCACATAAACAAACCATGGAATAGCAAACAGGGCGAGTTCAAGATTATAAGTGACACGGCGGATGAAATCCTCAACTCTCTCGAAAATAAATTCAAATGTCTCCGCAAACCAATCCACAAAGGACTGGATCGGGCCTTCGTAATTGAACTCGAGGAACTCTGGTATCTCAACAATAGATTCCCAGAAGGTCGCAAGCACAGTCTCAATCATGTCAACACTCCTTAATAATTATCGTGTGGCGATGTGTTCATATTTAATTGTACTATGTTCATCAGGGATTTGTCGCCCTTTTTAAAGCGACCAATCTTTGGTCGCTTTAAAAAGGGCAGGTGACCGTAAAAGCCACCTGCCAAGCTTACGGGTTACTCAAGTTCCGCATCAAGCGCAGTTTCAACATCTTCCGCTACATCTTCAGGAACCCATTCGGTCCAGAGGTCACGGTGCATGTCCAACCATTCTAGCGCGGCTTCGTCAGCATCTTTATCTTCCGCCATATATTCGAGTCCATCCATGGTGAGTTCGGCGGAGGTTTCATAATTGCTGAAGAAATCGTAAAGTTCAGGATAGTCTTCATCAAAGCCGGCAGTCACTGTGACAGTGACAGGTTGCCTAGGCAGCTGCCCATGTCCTGTTTCAGGATCATACTCATGTTCGTCGTCCTCGAGCAGGACCATGTCAAAGGTTGCCAGCGGCCAGGTGGGCTCCCAGTGATAGCCTACCCAGGGCTCTTCGTTCACATAAGCATCCTCGAGTGATTCGTTGAGGGCAGCTGTATTGTCGACAATCTGATAATCGAAAGCCTCAGCAACATCGCTGTATTCTTCAAGTTCAAACTTGTTCTCATAGAACTGCGTCGCAAAATAGTCCGAAGTCGCCAAGACAATCAATCCGGGGTCTTCCTCAGGGTCCCAGTCGGGGATGCGGTAGTCTTCGAAAAGATGCGCATAATCGGGGAGGTCATGGATGCTTTGAAGGTCTTCATGACGCTCTTGAAGGTATTCAGGGATAAAGAGGCCCTGCGAGTTGTCATCGAAATTCGTCGCAATTTCTTCGTAATAGCCCTCATCGAGGTCATCATAATAGTCCGCAACGTTGTCCTTCCACATCTCAAGATTTACATCGAGGTCTCCATCCCGCAATCCCTGTACGACTGTCGGTGTCGCAAGGGCTTCGTTGATTTCGACCTCCTCGCCATAGCCTTCTTCGACAATGAACTTGGCGATCTGATTGTGGAACATGTGGCTTTGCCACGGTCCTTCAGCAAACTGTATACGTTCATCTTCCGCACAAGCTGAGGCCGTGACGACTAATACGGCTGCAACTGCAATCAGTAACAAGCGCTTGAAACTTAACATAGTGCTCACTCCTTTTTTATTTTTACAACCCGTATAATAACACAGGGTTGTCAGAATGTAAAGGTGGAACTTCAGAGTTTTCAAGAGCTTTATTGAGCGGTATTCTCCGCTCCTTTGAAAATTTCTCTTGTGCGCGCCTCGACAGTGTCGTCGCCGAGGACGTAGAGGACCATTCCGGATTCGAGGGGCATCTTCGGGTTGGGCGCCTGATAGAGCTGGCCGTCCGCTTCTATGGCCAGCACCAGCCCGTAGGTCTGGTTCCAGAATTTCAGATCCTTGAGCGTCTCACCCAGGTGTGCATCGTCCTCTTCGAGACGGATGGTGAAAAAATCAAAGGGGAACACATCGTTCTTCGATGTCTCGAGAAGTCGTTTCACATGCTCCTTCATGAGCCTGTGCGTGCGCTCTGATTCTTCGAGTAGGTCCAGTGTGTCGGTGAAAAGGAGGTGGGATTCATTCTGCTTACGGTACTGATCGACATACATCTCCGCAGCGCGACGGGAGATCACATAGATGCCGCTCCGCTTCTTCACTTCCACGACGCCGAGGTTCGCAAGCAGCCGCATGGCTTTCCGCACTGTCTCACTCGAGACATTGAACTCGCTCGCAAGCATCGAACGGCCGCGAAGCTTGTCACCGACTTCGAGCTGATAGGCGACAACGCGTTTCGCGATTTCATAGGCTATTGTCTGATAACGTGCTTGTTTTCTGGTCATACCGCTCACCCCGGACGTCTTTTTACAACCCAAATACTAACATTAGGTTGTCAGTTTGTCAAGTATAGCTGATAAAAAAAGGAACAGCCCCTCCGGGCTATTCCTCAACATCGATCAGCGCATCGAAGGGGATCCATCCGCTGTCAAGCATCAGCCGCCGCATCCCGCGGTCGATGCCGACAATGCACCCCCGCTTGCGCCGGCGGCGTCCGTTGTCGAAAAGGAGGAACGTGAGTGATTCCTTCTTCATCCACGCTTCCTCGATGCGGTACTGCATCGCCTCCAGCTGATCATTTGCGACCTCCGGCGGCGTTTCCTTCCGTTCTTCCTCGAGCAACGCTTCAAGATATCCGCCGTATTCTTCTAGCGCCTCGAAAGGCATCCACTTGAGCATGCCTCTGTCCTGGTATTCAGCCATGATGCCCTCCGATCAGGGTGGCGCGGTCATAGGCGGTCCCCGAATCGAAATAGGAACTGAGACGCATCGCGCTCCGCTTACCATATTTCTCCCGCACATAATCCATCGCCCTCATCAGGCGCGTCTCCCTGTCTTTTTCCCGGGTGAAGAGCGAGAGCTGTTCGAAAGGTTTCTTATCAGAGAGCCCGCTCGCCCTCACCGTGACGCGGCGGACGGGAAGGCCTTCATCATGCGTGCGGAAAAGCTGCATGAGAGCGCTGAAGATCTCTTCGGGGCTGTCCGTGGGGTCAATACGCATCTGACGCGAGAACCCGCCGCCGAACGCCTTGCTGTAGGAGATGGCGAGATGCACTGTCGAGGCTTCCTTCCGCGCGAACCGCAAACGTTCGGCGGCGTCGTCGGCCATCTCGAGAAACAACGTGAACACAGCCGGCGCCGTGTAGTCCTCAAAGAGGGTCTGGCCGAGCCCGACGCTCTTCAATGGCATCCGCGAAGCGCCCTTGCTGATGACGGCGCGGTCGATGCCGTGCGCGTGGTGATAGAGCTCGCTGCCGATGATACCGAAATGCGCATGCAGTTTCTCGACATCGAAACGCGCGATATCGCCGACAGTGAACATGCCGAGCGCATTGAGTCTACGCTCCATGCGGCGGCCGATGCCCCACATCCCGCTGAGCGGCCTGAGCGGCCAGAGGTCCTTCTCGATCGTCTCATAGCGCATCGCGGCGATGCCCGTTTGGGACTGCTTGCTTTTGAGGTCGAGGGCGAGCTTGCTCTGGAGGAGGTTGTCGCCGATGCCTATGGACGAGGGGATCTCTGTCTTCTTCAGAATGCTTTCCTTCACGCGCGCGGCGAGCGCGCGCGCGTCCATATCATAGTAGTTCCTGTACGGCGTAAGATCCAGAAACGCCTCGTCGATGCTGTAGACATGCAGGTCCTCGGGCGCGACGAAGGAAAGATACACGGCGACGACATCGCGCGAGACTTCGAGGTAGCGCCGCATCCTGGGCTTCGCGATGACAAGGTCGCCGTCCTTCGGCAGTTCGAAGACCCTGCAGCGCGAGGGCACGCCCCGCTTTTTGAGATAGGGGCTCACGGCGAGGACGATGCTGCCGCCGCCCCGGGATGTGTCCGCGACGACAAGCGGCGTTTTGAACGGGTCGAGCCCCCGCTCCACGCACTCCACCGAGGCATAGAAGCTCTTGAGGTCGACGCAGAGGATATCTCTTCTTTCTTCCTTCATCCTGACGCCCCCTTTCTTTCCATCATATGAAAAAAATGACGGAAAGATAAGTCTTGACAACACGCTTGTCGTCTGAAAAAAAAGAGTCGTCTCTGTCGACGGCTCTTTAAAAACTTTTCAACCTGCAAGACGTTTCAGATGTCGGGTGAAGAAATGCGGCGGCATGCGCTTGAAATGCATCGTCTCTTGGGTCGTTGGATGCGAAAACGCGAGCGAGAAGGCGTGAAGGTACTGTCCCCGAGCGGCGGCGGTCCTTCCATAGAGCGCATCGCCGACGAGGGGGTGGCCGATATACTGCATGTGGACACGGATCTGATGGGTCCGGCCGGTCTCGAGCGTACAAGATAGAAGGGTGTGCGCCTTGAAACGCTCGACGACCTCGAAGTGCGTGACGCTTCTTCTGCCGTCCCCTGTGACATCCAGCTTGTGACGCGCGCGTTTATTGCGGCCGATCGGCGCATCGACCTTTCCCTGCGCATGCGGGACACATCCCTCGACAAGCGCGAGGTAGCTTCGCTTGATGCGACGGGCCCGCATCTCATCCTGAAGTATCTTGAGAGCCTCCGGCGTCCGGGCGATGACGAGGAGTCCGCTCGTGTCCTTATCAAGCCGGTGCACTATGCCGAGACGCTCCGGGTCGTCGAAACCATCAATATCCTGGAACCGCTCATAGACGGCATGCACGAGCGTCACCTCGTCCCGTGTCGACGCGGGGTGGACAAGCAGTCCGCTCGGCTTGTTGACGACGAGGCACGCATCATCTTCATAGAGGACCTCGAGGGGGACGGCCCGCGGTGCGAGCGGGGTGGGCGCCTTCAGCGTATAGGAGACGACATCCCCCGCCTTCAGTGTAATGCTCGGCTTGGTGGGGACGCCGTTGACCAGAAGGTCGCCGCGTCCTATGAGACGCTTCACCTGATTCCTCGAAAGCCCGGTGAGGTCGCTGACCCCCTTGTCCACGCGCATCCCGGCATGCCGGGAGGGCACAGTCTTCTCAGGCATCCTGTCCACGGCGCTCCTCGAAGAAGACGAGGTCCACAACGAGCATGATGACACCGATGGTCAGTGCCATGTCGGCGACATTGAAGATGGGGAAATTGTAGGTGAAGATATAGACGTCGATAAAATCGATGACATATCCGAGGGCGATCCGGTCGATGAAATTGCCGATTGTGCCTGCGATCAGAAGCGTCACACCGATGGTATAGAACGTCTTGCGTTTGAAGTCCCCGTCCCTGAGCAGGAATAAGAACAGGGCGAGGGCGATGATGGTGATGATGACGAAAAACACCGTCGCGCCCTGCAGAATCCCCCAGGCGGCGCCCTCATTGTGATGTTTCGTGAGATAGAGAAGATTCGGGATCAGCGAGATGCGCTCGCCGACATCGAACGCGCCGGCGACGAGATGCTTGCTGGCCTGGTCGATGGCGATCAGGGCCGCGGCGAAAAGCAGAGCGAGCAATATTGTTCTTTTCATATGTACGCCTCCTTAGAACTGAGCCAGGAAATAAAGCGAGCCCGCGAGACCTGCGCCCGCAAGGAGCGCGGCGACAGAAACGCCTTCGATGAGACGCTCCCTTTTCGTCAGGGTGTGCGGACGATACATCGCGAGCGTCTTGTGGGTGAAGCGGACGGAAAGATAGCCGAATACTGCGAGCGTGAGTGTGATGAGCGCGAGAAACCATTCCGCATGACGCATATATAGAATGATGAGATTGATCCAGACCAAGAAGAAGGGCAGAAGGATGAACAGCGCGAATAAAAAGCCTGTCAAGGTGCTCAGAAAGAGCTCGCGCTTGCGGAAGCCGCGGAGCGTCTTACTCATGTTCCCCCTCCTTCAGACCTTCGATTGCGCTATGTAATGAATCGACAGCGATGATCTCAATATCAAAATCCTTTTCACGTTTCACATCCAGCGCAGTGTCGTGATTGTCACCTTCGGGAATGAAGAAGATATCCGCGTTTTTGTCGACGGCTGTGATGAGCTTTTCACGGACGCCGCCAATGGCGCCGACGCGGCCTTCGGCATCGATGGTGCCGGTCCCGGCGATCACTCTTGACTGCGTCAAGTCCTCTTCACTCAGCCGGTTATAAAGGTCGAGCGCCTGCATCAAACCGCCGCTCGGCCCGCCGATCAAGGAGGCGTGCACTTTGAAGGACACTTCGCTTGAAGTAATGCGGTACTGCCGCGCGAGGGAGAGTCCGTACATGCCGTCCGCATGCCGATAAAGCTCGGCGGCCGTCTCCTCGCCGTCCCTGAGAACCTTTGCAGTATGCATCTGTCCGGTCTCCGCCTCTTCAAGCGCCTTGCGGACATCGTCCTCCTCGTTTACGGCGAGGAGCTCATCCTCCTGACGCAACGTCGTGTCCGCAAAAGGATAGACAAGCCGGACTGTATCGAACGGTTCATAGTCGATTGTCCTGCCCGCAGCCTTGAAAGAGGCGATAATCGCCGCATGGGTCGCGGACTGCCTCGAGATCTGATTCGCCGTGAAGATCTCCCTGTCGCTGAGGCCTTCTCTATGTTCAGGCAGGTCGTCGATGATCACGTTTCCGTCGAAAAACGCCACCCCGCGCTGAAAGAAAGTGGGGCGGTCGACACCCATGACATAGATGGAATGGAAGGCGTCCGTCTCATGTACATGTTCGCCTTCAAGGGTGATGACCTCGTCGATGGGGACAAGGTCCCCGGGCACATACGCCCGCGCGTCCGTGCGGACGACGAGCAACACAATAAGGATCAGATAGGGAAGGGCGAGGATGGTGAAGAGGCGTCTGTGCCTGTAGAACATCTCACGCATGGTCCAAGGTCACATCCACCGCCGGCATCTGTCTCAGGGAGACGCCGGCGTCTTCAAGCATGCGCATGCTTGCCTTGACGCTCGCCTCCTCCTGGTATTTATTCTCGACATAGACGATCTCGCGGATGCCGCTCTGGATGATGAGCTTCGCGCATTCATGGCAGGGGAAGAGCGTCACATAGAGCGTGCTGTCGTCTAGCTGCACGGTGCTGTTCAGGATCGCGTTGGGCTCCGCGTGCACGACGTAGGGATACTTGGTGTTGAGAAAGTCCCCTTCGCTCTCCCAGGGGTAGCTTTCATCGTCGATGCCGTGAGGAAAGCCGTTATAGCCGATGCCGACGATACGGTTCTTGGCGTTGACGATGCAGGCCCCGACCTGCGTGTGGGGGTCCTTGCTGCGCATGGCGCTGAGCTGAGCCACGCCCATGAAATAGGCGTCCCAGCTTATGTAGTCGTCGCGCTTCATGACATGTCACTCCTTCACGTTCTTCACACTGTTCAAGTCGACGTGACAGTACGCATTGGGGTTCTTCTCCAGATAGTCCTGATGATAGGCCTCCGCCTCATAGAAGGTGGATTCCTGCTTGATATCGATCTGCAGCGGGCGCTCGTATTTCTCCCGCTCCGCCTTGAGCACTTCGTCGATGATGTGGCGCTCGCGCTGGGAGAAATTATAGATGCCCGTGCGGTACTGGATGCCGATGTCGGGCCCCTGTTTGTTGATGGCCGTCGGGTTGACGATATTGAGGAAATGCTCGAGGAGAAGATTCAAGCTGATCACGTTCTCGTCATACGTCACTTCCACTGCCTCGGCATGGCCGCTGCCGGCGCACACCTCTTCATATGACGGGTTGGCCTTGTAGCCGTCGATATAGCCGACGCGTGTGTCGGCGACGCCTTCAACGCGTTTAAAATACGCCTCGACACCCCAGAAACATCCTCCTGCGAAGACGATGGATTTCATGGCACTCACTCCTTCAATCGTTTCACGATATGATGGGCGGCGACGAGTCCCGCCGCCGGTGGTACGAACGGGCTCGATGCGGGTGGTGAATGGACAGCGAGCGGCGTTTCTTCCGAGAACACCGTCTCGACTGTCTCTATGCCTCGCTTTCTGAGCTGCTTGCGGAGTTTCTTCGCCAGCGGGTCGCCCTGGGTCGCGAACAGATCGCAGACTTTAAGGCGTGTCGGGTCCATCCGGTTCCCCTGCCCGCAGGCGGTGAGCACGGGAATGTCATGCTGCACGCAGTAGGCGATGAGAGCAATCTTGTCATCGATGCTGTCGGTGGCGTCGAAGACATAATCCGCATGGGTGAAGTGCATCGCATCGGCACTGATGTAATCCCTGACAGCGCGGACGCTGATATCTGGATTAATGGCTCTGAAGCGCTCGGCGAGAACATCCGTCTTGTAGCGGCCGATGGTATGCGTCAACGCCGGGAGCTGCCGGTTGAAATCCGAAAGCGCCACGTTGTCACCGTCGATCAGTGTCATATGAGCGACGCCGGCGCGCACCAAAGCTTCCGCGGCATGGGAGCCGACGCCCCCGAGGCCCACGACCACTACATGCGCTTGCTTCAGACGTGTGATATTATCCTCCCCGTACAGGGGGAGGAATCGTTGTAGTCGTTCACTCATACCGAATGTCCCTTTCAGAACTCGAAAATCATTGTCGGATTGCAAACTCCTCGGACACCCTTGAAAAAGGGAGTGGCTGAGCGCGATTCATGAAGACAACCCCCTGCGCAGCACTGTGCATCCCCAAGGGATAGCCTGAAAGAAGAGAGACCACTCGTCAGTTTTTTTGAAAGCAGCTTCCTATGATTCACGAATGGCACTGGACATTGCATGGTGCACTTCACACAGTAGACATCGCAATGTAGCCGAGCGGTCTGCCTTCCTCCAGGCTACGTTTTCATTATACGCTGGGGCTTTTACCCTGTCAACAAATTGGGAATGCGCGGGATGTCACGTGAACAGAAAAAACCCCGGACCGTTGTGCGTCTTTTGCAGGGTAGCTGCTTGAGGGACGCATGTCAGGGCCGGGGGTTTCAGCACTCCTAGTTCCATGTCCTTTGTGTTATGTAAGCTGCATGTCAGTGATGCAGGTGGGCGAATCCTTATAGGTGTCGACCTCACGCGTGGCTTCAAAGCTGCCGTATGAAATGTGCAGGGTCGCTTCGATGTCTCTTTCAAGCCAGATACCCTTGAACCCGTTCTCGTGGGTTGAAAGCGTGTCTTCGAACACCACGCCGTCCTCATCGGTGATGCGGACATCGAATGTCTCTTCGTCGAGCTCGGCCTGGCATGTTGTGAGATTATGGGTCTCGCACGGATGCGTCTCGTCGATGTATGGTGCAAAGGAGAGATAGAACTTGTCCTCGAGGGGAATCTCCTTGAGGTCATTTTCCGTCGCAAGACGGAGATATTCGCCATCGACGCTCGCCACCACCTCATCGATCTCGAGAGAGGTCTTCTCGAAGTACTCGACCTGAGTTTCTACATCCTCATCTTCGACGTCGTGCTGAGCGAGTATATCGTCCGGCTCGCTGTCGCGGTTCACGAACATGAAGAGCGCCACGATTACCGCGAATCCGGCGATCGAGCCTGCAATAAGCCGCTTCACTGCTTATCACTCAATGTCCGTTTAATCTCCAGATATGTCTCCTTGTCGATATCGCCTCTTGCGTAGCGGCGTCTCGCTGCACGCTCCGCGTCCTCATCCGAAGATGCGTTCGTCTCTTTGAAAGCCGCGTACAGCATCGCGAGGACGATACCCCAGAAACCGACCATGCCTACGGCATGAAGCGGGAACAGCCCGCCATGCATCAAATTGTGATAAGCGTCCGGAGAGAAGCCGGTATAGGCGAATATGCCGAACGCGACAACGCCCGCCACGACGAGGAACGTTACGAGTGCCACAATAGAAATCCTTAATGTATTCATCTTTTCACCTCCAGGTGCATCATACCCTGAAAGTGTGAATGAATTATGAATGTAGACGAATTATTACTTCTGTCCCATCTCCGGGCTCACTCTCGATTTCGATACCGCCGTCGGCTTTCTCGACGATATCCTTTACAATCAGCATGCCGACGCCGTTTATGTCCCGGTCGCTATCAAACAGTGTCCGACGTGTGCGCTCGTCCATGCCTTCCCCATCATCACTGACAGTGAGAGTGACCGGGTCCTTTGTAAGCGTGACGCTGACATGTCCGCCCCGGGAGACATGGTTGTAGGCGTTGAGCAGAAGGTGTTCAACGAGGCGCTTGATGTCTTCAGGACTCAAAGCCGCCTCGGCATCCTCCACCAGACTGTACCGGAGCGCGACGCCCTTCTTCTCGAACAGCCCCTGGTGCGCCCGTAGACGTTCGCCGATCACTTCTGTGAGGGATGTGCGACCTTCGAATTCCGCCTCATCGGAATGGATGATGCGCTCAACAAGAGAGTTGATGCGTTGTGTCTCCTCCATTGTGACATTGATGGTCTCCTCCCCGACCTCGGTGCGTCCGCTCTGGATTCCTTCGAGTCTTCCTTCGAGGATGGTGAGAGGGGTCTTTATATCATGGGCCAGTTTCTGGATGCTCTTCTGATGCGCCTCCCGCAATCTTTCATTCCTCTCCGCCGCAGAACGAAGGGCCTTATCGATATCCTGGAAATCAGAGATATGGTATTCATGTCCGGCCTGCTCGCCGTCGATTCTCTTCTCGATGGCCGCAAGGTCCTGAAGCACAGGCCGGTTCAGGCGCTTGTTGCGTTGATGGAAATAGAGCATGCTCATCGCGTATATGAAGATAAGGACCCCGTTGAGCACGAGGATGTATGTCGCATTCGCGGCGAGAAGGTTCGACTGGGCGTTGTCTATATGAAGGTCGGCAACCTCCTCGCCACCGGCTTCGACCACGTGGCTGTCATAATCTTCCGGGGGTGTGGCGGTCTCGTATTCATAAGCGCCGTCATGAGTCTCATAGCGCAGGAACACCCTGTGTGTGTGTCCGTAGTGGGTCAGATAGGTGATGACAGTGTCGTTGTCCTCAACAAGTGTCAGATGCTCGACCATCTCTACAAGCGAATCGTTCTGCATGCGGATCTGGTCCCTTAT
>PWEL01000042.1 GCA_003553945.1 Mollicutes bacterium
GAGTCCCTCACGGATCTGAGGCGCAATAACCGGAAGCTCTCCAAGGTCTTCACCTATAGGATACCCTAGCCTCTTATTTATTTTCCCTTTTCTGGTCTCACATCATTTACAACTCAACATTCCCGGAACTTTTCCCGGGACGATGAGCCCCGGGAAAAGGCGTGGGTCTGTTATTCTTCGCTCATATGCGTGGTGCCGGGATGGGGCATCTCCTGGTCGAGGTCGTTCTCGTACTCAGGGTCCACTACATCGTCCTCGTCGCCCTCGAGTTCGAACTCGCTGGGCTCGGGACGCTCGTAATCGAAGTGTTCATGCTTGAGGATGCCCGTGCCGGCGGGGATGCGCCCACCGATGATGACATTCTCCTTGAGGCCTGCGAGGCCGTCGGTCTTGCCGCGGATCGCGGCGTCGGTGAGCACGCGGGTCGTCTCCTGGAAGCTCGCTGCGCTCAGGAAGGAATCGCTTCTGAGCGAGGCGCGTGTGATGCCGAGGAGCTCGGGACGCGCGACAGCGGGCTTCTGTTTTTCCGCAAGGGCGCTGGCGTTCTGTTCACGGAATGTCTTGTGGTCCACCTGCTGGTTGGGAAGAAGCTCGGTGTCGCCCTCGATGATGACCTTGAGCTTGCGCATCATCTGATGGATGATGATCTCGATATGCTTGTCGGAGATCTCGACGCCCTGGGCCCGGTAGACTTTCTGGACTTCATGGAGGATGTATTGCTGCACGGTCTCGGCGTCGGTGACCTTGAGCAGCTGCCGGGGGTCGATGGACCCTTCGGTGACCTTCTGGCCGGCGCGCACGCGCTCGCCTTCCTCGACGAGCAGTGTCACGTTGCTGTCGGTTTCATACTCCTTGCTTTCGAGGTCGCCTTCAAGAGTGATCTTATAGCGCTCCTCGATGGGGTCGATCTCGGCGACTTTACTGTCGAATTCAGCGATGATGGCCTTGCCTTTAGGCTCCCTGGCCTCAAAGAGCTCCTGGATCCTGGGAAGACCCTGGGTGATGTCGGCGCCGGCGACGCCGCCGGTATGGAAGGTCCTCATGGTGAGCTGCGTACCGGGTTCACCGATGGATTGAGCCGCGATGATGCCGACGCTCTCGCCCACTTCGACCTCCGCGCCTGTGGCGAGGTTCTGTCCATAGCACTTCTTGCAGACGCCATCGTCGGTGTTGCACATGAGTATGTTGCGGATTTTCACCTGCTCAACGCCCGCATCGACGACTTGTGAGGCGAGCTCCGCGGTGAGATAGGTATCCTGTTCCACAAGCAGTTCGCCGGTCGTGGGGTGATAGACGCTCTGCTGGGTGCGGCGACCGAGAATGCGATGGTAAAGCGACTCGACAACGTTTCCGTCCTTGTCGAGGAACGCCTTGACGACGCTGCCGCGGTCCGTACCGCAATCATGCTCGGTGACGACGAGGTCCTGACTGACGTCGACGAGTCGGCGGGTGAGGTAGCCCGAGTCAGCGGTCTTGAGGGCGGTATCCGTCGACCCTTTCCGCGCACCGTGGGTGGAGATGAAGAACTCGCTCATCGTGAGTCCTTCCCGGAAGGAGGCGCGGATGGGAAGTTCGATGGTCTTCCCCGAGGGGTTGGTCATGAGACCGCGGATGCCGGCGAGCTGCGTGAAGTTCGAAAGGCTGCCGCGGGCGCCGGATGTATTCATCATGTGGATGTGGTTGTCGATCGAGAGCTCTTCGCTTAGCCCTTTTTCAATCTGGATCTTTGCGTCCTCCCAGACCGAGAGCACCTGACGGTAGCGTTCATTCTCGGTGAGGAAGCCTTCATCGTGCATCTCCTGTATCTCTTCCACTTTCGCTTCCGCCTTCTGGATGATGTCCGACTTCTGGCTATAGGGGTTGACATCGAAGGCGCTCACAGTGATGCCCGCGTCCGTGGAATACTTGAAGCCGAGATTCTTCATCTTGTCGAGCATCTTCGAGGTCTCATTGATCTTGAAATCCTTGAAGACTCGGGAGATGATGCTCGAGAGGAACTTTTTATCGAAGGGGTCGGCGAGGCGTACCACGCCTTCATCTTCAACCGCCTTGATCTCGTTCTCGACGTTCTCTATCTCTTCATTGCTCGCATCGACTGTCGAACGTTGGAGGTAGGCGAGATTCTGATAAGCCTTCTCGAGCTCCACGCGCTTTTCAATCAATTCGCGGATGTTCATGCCACGGGTCGCGAAGTAGGCGTCGGGGGTGTTTTTGTCGAGGTTCTCCGCTTTGGGGACGTTGAGATAGGGGAAGCTCCTGGGCAGGATTTCATTGAAGATGAGCTTGCCCATGGTCGTCATGAGATAGGCGTCCCTTTGTTTCTCGCTCATCGGGGCGTGGCCCAGGGAATCCGCACGGATGCCGATCAGGGCGTGCAGGTGCAGATCGCCGTTCTCATAGGCGAGGTGTGCCTCCTTGGAATCCTTGAAGACCTTTCCCTGGCCCTTCTTATCGGGTTTCTCCATCGTCAGATAGTAATTGCCGAGGACCATGTCCTGGGACGGGGTGACGACGGGATTGCCGTCCTTGGGGTTCAGGATGTTGTTGGAGGCGAGCATGAGCACACGCGCCTCCGCCTGAGCTTCCTCGCTCAAGGGCACGTGCACGGCCATCTGGTCGCCGTCGAAGTCGGCGTTGAACGCCGGGGTGACGAGCGGATGCAGTTGTATGGCCTTGCCTTCGATGAGTTTCGCTTCGAACGCCTGGATGCCGAGGCGGTGCAGTGTGGGGGCGCGGTTCAAGAGCACCGGATGTTCCTGCACCACGTCCTCGAGTACCTCCCAGATGCGGCCGTCGGAATCGTCGATCAGTTTCTTCGCGTTCTTTATATTGTTGGCGACCTCGCGGTTGATGAGCTCCTTGATAACGAAAGGTTTGAAAAGGGAGATCGCCATCTCGCGGGGAATGCCGCACTGATACATCTCGAGGTCCGGACCGACGACGATGACGCTGCGGCCGGAATAGTCGACGCGCTTACCGAGGAGATTCTGGCGGAAACGCCCCTGCTTGCCTCTCAGCATGTCGGAGAGGCTCTTGAGTGGACGGTTCTTCTCCACGACGACCTTGCGGCCGCGCTTGGAGTTGTCGATTAGTGCATCGACGGCCTCCTGCAGCATGCGCTTTTCATTCTTGGTGATGAGATGGGGCGCGTGCTGTTCCTGCTGGCGCTTCAAGCGGTTGTTTCGGTTGAGGATGCGCCTGTAGAGGTCGTTCAGGTCGGTCGTTGCGAAACGGCCTCCGTCGAGCTGAACCATGGGGCGGAGCTCCGGCGGGATGACCGGGAGGACGTCCATGACCATCCATTCGGGCTTGTTGTCGGATTTGCGGAACGCCTCGATGATCTCAAGACGCTTCAGATACTTGTGCCGCTTCTGTTTTGAAGCGCTGTGCAGCGCCTTGCGGATCTTGTAGGACTCTTCCTTGAGGTCGAGGCGCTGAAGGAGGTACTTGATGGCTTCCGCGCCGGTGTAGGCCTTGAAGCGGTTGCCGTACTGGATGTATTTCTTCGTGTATTCGGCTTCCGAGAGGATCTGTTTGTAATGGAGGTCGGTATCGCCCCTGTCGATGACGATGTAGGAGGCGAGATAGACGACTTCCTCGAGATCCTTGGACTTGATGTCGAGCAGCGTCGCGATGCGGGAGGGCGTGTTCCTGAGATACCACGTATGCACGACGGGGGCGGCCAGCTTGATGTGGCCCATGCGCTCGCGGCGCACTTTGCTCTCGGTGATCTCCACGCCGCAGTCCTTGCATTTCTTGCCGCTGTGCGCGCTCTTCTTTTTATTATTGCAGGCACACTGATAATCCTTGGTCGGACCGAAGATGACCTCGCAGAAGAGACCGTCCCTCTCGGGTTTCAACGTGCGGTAGTTGATGGTCTCGTGCTTCTTCACTTCGCCGTGCGACCAGGAAAGTATCTCTTCATTGGAAGCTAGACGAATCTTATAGTGCTTGTACTTTTGGCTCATTTAATCACCTTATCCTCTTAATTAAAGCCGTAGCGTTCCTGATAATCCTGTCCCGGGGATTCTTCGACTAGGCTCTTGCGGGCTTCGTTCTCCCCGGTGCCTTCATTGATCAGTTCAACGGAGATACCGAGGGATTGCAGTTCTCTTGTAAGCACTCGGAATGATTCAGGAAGACTCGGTTCAGGGATGCTCTTGCCGTCGACGACAGAACGGAATACTTTGTTGCGGCCGATGATGTCATCGCTTTTCACTGTAAGCATCTCCTGGAGGCAATAAGCGGCGCCGTAGGCTTCAAGCGCCCACACTTCCATCTCGCCGAAGCGTTGGCCACCGTTCTGCGCCTTGCCTCCCATCGGTTGCTGGGTGACGAGCGTGTAGGGGCCTACGCTGCGGGCATGCAATTTGTCATCGACCATATGGTCGAGCTTGATCATGTGCATGACGCCGACGGAGACTTCACTGTCATATGCTTCGCCGGTCATGCCCGAATAAAGCGTGGTCTTGCCGTTTGGTTTCATGCCTGCTTCTTTCATGACCGCTTCGAGGTCATCGTTCTCGACGCCGTCGAAGACGGGGGTGGCCATGCGCTCCCCGAGCTCTTTCGCGGCCATGCCGAGATGGATCTCGAGTACCTGTCCGATATTCATCCGGGAAGGGACTCCGAGCGGGTTGAGCATCATGTCGATGGGGCGTCCATCGGCAGTGAACGGCATGTCCTCTTCGGGCAGGATCTTGGAGATGACACCCTTGTTGCCGTGACGGCCGGCCATCTTGTCGCCTTCTGAAATCTTCCGTTTCTGTACGATGAACACGCGGACGACCTCATTCGCACCCGGCGGAAGTTCATCGCCTGCGGCGCGCGAGAAGTGCTTGACACTTTTCACGATGCCGCCACCGCCATGCGGGACGCGCAGCGAGGTGTCACGCTGTTCATAGGCTTTCTTGCCGAAGATAGCACCGAGGAGCCGGTCTTCCGGGGTTTCTTCGGTCTGACCTTTCGGCGTGACCTTTCCGACAAGGATATCGCCTTCCTTCACCTCCGCGCCGGGAATGACGATGCCGTTTTCATCAAGCATGCGCCGTCCTTTTTCACCGACGTTCGGCACTTCGCGTGTGATCTCTTCCTTGCCGAGTTTGGTGTCGCGGGCCTCGGCATCATATTTTTCAATATGAATCGAGGTGTAGACATCCTCCTTGACGACGCGTTCGCTCAGTATAACGGCATCTTCATAATTGTAGCCGTTCCATGTCATGAAGGCGACAGTGAGGTCCTGGCCGAGCGCTAGCTCGCCTTTATCCATCGAAGGGCCGTCGGCGATGACGTCGCCGGCCTTCACTTCGTCGCCTTTCTCGACAATGGGGCGTTGATTGAAACATGTGCTCTGGTTGCTGCGCTCGAATTTATCGAGCTTGTAGCCGCGCTTTTCACCGTTCTCTTCCTCGATGATGATTTTGTTGGCGTCGACATAGTCGATGACGCCATCGTTTTTGGCGATTTTGGAAGAGCCCGAATCGCGGGCGGCTTTATATTCAATTCCCGTACCCACATAAGGGGCTCGAGGATTCAAGAGCGGTATCGCCTGGCGCTGCATGTTCGCGCCCATGAGCGCCCGGTTCGCATCATCATGCTCGAGGAAGGGGATACAGGCGGTCGATACGGAGACGATCTGTTTCGGAGAGACGTCGATCAGGTCGAGGTCCTCCTTGGGATGCATCTTCGTCTCGCCTCGATGTCGCGCAACGACATTGTCATCGAGGATACGCTGGGTCTCATCGACATTGATGTTCGCCTGGCCGATGGTGTATTCTTCTTCTTCGTCCGCGGTCAGATACATGTATTCTTCACCGATATAGAGTTCAGTATCGTCGCCTTGATTTTCACGGACGACTTTTCGATAAGGGGTCTCGATGAGGCCGAAACGGTTGACGCGGACATAGGTCGCAAGACTGTTGATCAGTCCGATGTTCTGGCCTTCGGGGGTCTCGATGGGGCAGATGCGTCCGTAGTGCGAATAATGCACGTCACGGACCTCGAAGCCCGCACGGTCACGCGTCAGGCCGCCTGGGCCGAGCGCGGAGAGGCGGCGCTTGTGTGTCAGCTCATCAAGCGGATTGGTCTGCGACATGAACTGGGATAGCTGCGAGGAGCCGAAGAACTCCTTGAGGGAAGAGGTGAGGGGACGGATGTTGATGAGGTTCTCCGGGGTCATCTCGGAAGCATCCCGGGTGCTCATCCTGTCCATGACATTCTTTTCAAGCTTGGAAAGCCCGATGCGGAACTGATTCTTGAGCAGTTCGCCGATCAGACGGAGTCGTCTATTACCGAGATGGTCGATATCATCGAGGCTGCCGTAGCCGTCCATCAGGTTCAGATAGTAACTGATGCTGGCGATGATGTCGGATGGGGTGAGATGCTCGGCGGTTTCGCTCGAATCATTACCGACAAGGCGCATGTTGATGGTCTCGCCCTCCTGGTTCTCGTGCATGATTTCAAGGATTTCGATATGCGCGAGGTCAACATGGAGCGCTTCCTTGTCAAGCGTCTCTATGATGGCGTTGATGATTTCATTATAGGCTTCTTCGCCTTCCTCGGCGATATAATCATCCGTGCTCTTGCCTTGCGAGCGCAGGTACCCTTGGGCGAGCTCTTCCGCCCCGGGGAACTTCTGCGTCTTAATCATCTCTAGCTTATCGTCGTCGCTGAGATAGCTGAGATATTCATTCGCATCAAGGATATCCTTCTGCGTCTCGAAATCATAATCAAGGTCGTGCGCCAGCACGCCGGGAACAGGCTCTCTGAAAAGATGGCGGTGATGGTCGAGCACGCGCTCCTTCTCTCTGTCGATAATATCGCCGGCGGCGAGAATGACTTCGCCGGTTTCAGGATCGACAAGGTCCTCGGCAAGGGCTTTCCCTCGCACATGTTTGAGGACGTTCAGTTTCTGGTTCACCTTGAACCTTCCAACTTCCGCCAACTCATAACGTTTAGCATCGAACAGGCGGCTCACGAAAAATTTGACAGCGCCGTCGATCGTCGCCGTCTCACCTTGCCTGAGATTCGAATACACCTCAAGTATCGCCTCTTCAGGCGAAGTCGTAGTATCCTTATCAAGCGTCTCGTCTATATGGGGGTGATCCTTGTATATGCGTCGTATGCCGTCATCCGAAAGACCGATCGCCTTGAGAATGATAGTCAGGGGGATCTTCTTCGAGCGGTCGAGTTTCACATAGAGGAGTTTCCGCTCTTCGCCCTCCTCGGTCGACTTGACTGTGTCCTTGCTTTCATATTCCAACCATGCGCCGCGATTGGGGATGATCTGGCCGAGGTAATGGCTTCTGAGTGTCTTTCGGTCGATCTCCTCAGAAAAAAATACGCCGGCGCTACGGACGATCTGGGATACAATGACGCGCTCGGAACCATTGATAATAAAAGACGACCTTTCCGTCATGAATGGAAAATCGCCCATGAAAATCTTTCTCTCCTGGATTTCCCCGGTCGTATGGTTGATGAGTTTGGCTCCCACGCGAAGAGGGCGCGAGTAGGTAAGTTCCTTCTCGCGCGCTTCATGTTCGGAATATTCGGGGTCCTCGAACTCTATGCCATTAAAGTATAATTCGAGACCGCCGGTGAAATTTTCTATAGGGGAGATATCATTTAAAAGCTCTTCAAGTCCCTCCTCTATGAACCACTCAAAAGAATTCGTTTGAACTTCGGTCAGGTTGGGAAGTTCGACATTCGATTTGACGCGTGAATAGTTCCTTCTCTCGCGCTCTCTGCCGTATTTGACAACCGAATAGCTCAACATTAAACACCCCGTTTAATCATATAAAAAATAATCGCATTACAAAAAGCGCATGGTAATGCATTTAACTATACTACCATGCACCTGTCAATGCGTCAATCAATTTTTATTATCAATTGCAAGTTTTTTTGAAACGGCGACATCACCGGTTAAGCGTCCGTCTTAAGAGGCGTCGCCTTATAGACCCGGAATCCCTTGTGTTTCTTTACTTCCTCAGTTTCGTAGTACTGCTCGAGAAACCGGTGCATGGAGGGGGCGCCGTGTTTCTTATGTACGACGAGCCAAAGGGAACCTTCAGTTGAAAGATGGCGTTTCGCACCCTTGATAAGGGCATGAAGTCTCGCTTTACCGATGCGTATGGGCGGATTCGTGACAATGAGGTCGAACTGCTCGCCCTCGAGTGCTTCAAAACCATCGCTCTTTACAACGCGGACATCCACGTTATTGTGCGAAGCGTTCTCTTCAGCCAGATACAGTGCGCGTTCATTGACGTCGGTCATAGTGACGTCCAGCCCGTATGTCACCGCGAGCGCAATGCCGATGACACCATAGCCTGTCCCCAGATCCAGAGCGTTTTTCGCATTCCCGACCTCGAGCGTTTCAAGAAGAAACGCTGTCGCTTCATCCACTCCATCCTTGGCGAACACACCGCGGTCGCTCATGAATGAAAAGTCGCGGCCACGGAAACTGAAATGCAGTTCGCGACGGTCGCTCTTCACATCAGGACGTTGGGTATAATAGTGTCCCACAGAATTCCTCCTGGATAAAGCGAACCCCGGGCATCGGGCCCGGGGTTGGCTTTTCTACTTGACTTCGACAGTAGCGCCGGCTTCTTCGAGCTTTTCCTTGATCTCTTCAGCTTCTTCTGGTTCAATGTCTTCCTTGACGGCTGCAGGGACACCGTCGACAAGCGCTTTGGCTTCTTTGAGGCCAAGGCCTGTAAGCTCGCGGACGACTTTGATGACGCCGACTTTCTTGCTGCCGGCATTGGTCAGCGTGACCGTTACTTCGCTGGGTTCTTCTTCCTCGCCTTGAGCGCCAGGTGCAGCGGCGGCAACAGCGGTGGGGTCCACGCCGAATTCTTCCTTCATCGCGTCGACGAGTTCTTTAAGTTCGAGCAGTGTTTTTTCCTTCAAAGCTTCAATGATCTCTTCATTACTGAGTGCCATGATATTCCTCCTTCAATTATCCGTTGTTCTCTTCAAGATTTTCTACATGCATGTTCAATGCAATAGCGATGTTGCGAATCGGTTCGATGATGCCGCCCGCGAACATGGTGAGCAGTTCCTCGCGGGAAGGGATTGTAGCGATGTGATTGATCTTCTCGTTGTTCATGAATTCGTCGTCGACAATGCCGACTTTCATCTCGAGCGCGCCGATCTCTTTGGAGAAATCGTAGATGGCTTTAGCGGCCGAGACGCTGTCTTCATAGGAAAATGCGACTGCATTGGGGCCTTCGACATATTCGACAAGCGATTCGTACCCGGCCGCTTGCGCCGCGCGGTAAATAATGTTGTTCTTGATGACTTTCATCTCTGCATTATTCTCGCGCAGTTTGGCGCGGAGCGCGTTCGCTTGTTCAACGGAAAGCCCGAGATAGTCGAACAGAACGACTGAATTCGCTTCCTGCATGCGTTCCTTGAGCTCTTCCACCTGTTGTTTTTTTCTTTCAATCGTCTTTTCAGACATGGTTCCACCTCCTGAATGTGCCAATAAAAAGCCTCTTCTGTCAGACGACAAAAGAGGGCTGTGCAAGCTTCTTTTTTCGTCTGCTTGGGAAATTAAGCGCTTATGCGCACCCAAGGTCTTCGACAGGATATGTGCTTTCGAAGGGTATTATGCTATAAAACCGACCGTGTGTCAACTTTTACACCGGGGCTCATGGTCGTAGAGAGTGTGAGGTTCTTGATGAAGACGCCTTTGACCGTAGAGGGGCGCAGTCGCTTGATGGTGTCGTAGAATGCCCGGATGTTGTCGATGAGCTTGTCTTCCGAGAAAGAGCGTTTGCCGACGTTCAGATGAAGATTGCCGACCTTGTCGACGCGATATTCGATCTTACCGGCCTTGGTCTCCTCGACAGCACGCTTGATATCATCGGTGACTGTACCGGTCTTCGGATTCGGCATCAATCCTTTCGGACCGAGCGTACGACCGAGCTTTCCGACTTTCGGCATCATGTTCGGCGCTGCGATGACAGCATCGAAATCCAGCCAGCCGCCCATGACCTTGTTGATAAGATCCTCGTCGCCGACATAGTCAGCGCCGGCCTCTTCAGCTTCTTTCGCCTGCTCGCCCTGAGCGAAGACGAGGACTGTCTTGCTCTTTCCGATGCCGTGGGGCAGTACGATAGCACCGCGGATATTCTGGTCCGCCTGTCTGGGGTCCACGTTCAAGCGCATGGCAGCCTCCACGGCAGGGTCGAAATTCTCATACGAGACATCCTTGAGTAAAGAGATTGCTTCCCCTAAAGGGTAGGCCTTGTTCTTATCGATCTTCTCCAAGGCTTCCCGATGCTTTTTGCTTATCTTAGCCATTGTTTACCTCCTTGTGGTCTAACGGAATATCCTCCCACATATATATGATGCTGTTGATGCGATGATTCTGCGGTTCATTCTTTCACGGTGATGCCCATGTTGCGCGCGGAACCTTCGATGATGCGCATGGCGGCTTCGATGTCATGTGCGTTGAGGTCAGGCATTTTGGTCTCCGCGATTTCACGGACCTGTTCACGTGTAACGGTACCGACTTTTTCCGTCAGCGGATTGCCCGCGCCCTTTTCTATACCGGCCGCTTTCAACAGCAAGTCCGCAGCGGGCGGCGTTTTAGTGATGAAGGAGAACGAGCGGTCCTTGTACACGGTGATTTCCACAGGGATGATATTGCCCATCTGGTCCTTGGTCTTTTCATTGAACTTGGAACAGAATTCCTGGATATTGACGCCGGCCTGACCGAGAGCGGGTCCTACCGGGGGCGCCGGGTTGGCTTTCCCTGCGGGAATTTGCAGTTTGACGACATTGGTCACTTCTTTTGCCACGATTGACACCTCCTCATAGTCGTGATGTGGTCAACGGATGCATTTGCATCCTTCCACTCAAAAAACAAGCATGGCTCAGCATGCCCGGGTATTATATCCTGCCACGCGGGCAGTGTCAAGCTTATACATTCGTATCAATCTCGTCGAAGGTGAGTTGGGCCGGCGTTTCACGCCCGAACATTTCGACGAGGACGGTCACCATGGCTTTCTCCTGGTCGATGGATTCCACCTGGCCCACCTGGTTCATGAACGGACCGGCTGTAATCCTTACCTTCTGGCCCACTTCGACATCGAGCGTAGGCGTCTCGAGCAGACCTGCGCGCTTGAGGATGGGGTTGATCTCCTCGGGTGGGAGTGGAATCGGCTTGGTGCCGCCGCCGCTACTGCCGAGGAATCCTGTCACGCCTGGCGTGTTACGGACAACGAACCAGGAATCGTCGGTCACAATCATCTCGATGAACACGTAGCCCGGATAGAGTTTGACAACTTTCTCCTTTGTTGAACCATCCGTTTTTTTCTCCCGCTTGATCTGTTCGGGGATGACGACCTGGAAAATCTTGTCTTCCATCTGCATCGACTCGATGCGGCGTTCGAGATTGTTTTTAACAGAGTCCTCCTGTCCGGAATATGTCTGGACCACGAACCACTGTTTGTCGTTCTGCTCTTCGCTCATCAGTACGGACCTACCTCGTGGAGGAATTCAAAAACAGGACGGAATATGAAATCGTAGAGGACGAACATCAAACCGAGGAAGATGATGAAGCCGAATACTCGTGCGGTATGGTTCGACATCACATTCCGCGTCGGCCAGGATACACGGCGAAGTTCGCGGAACCCCGGGATGAAAAAGGGCGCAAGAGAATAAAGGAGTGCGAAGGCCCCCACGAGCATGACGATGACTGAGAACACACGGATTTTCCACGGTGCGTCGAAAATCCACAGATCCGTCATGGCGATTGTCAGGACATCGCCTTCAAAAATATAGACTCCGAGCACAAGAACCAGTGCTCCGAGCAGACCGAGAAGCAGACCTTCAAAAGGATATTCTTTTTTAAGGATGTTCATGACTTTCGAAAATTTTTCTTGTTTGTCTTCCATGATTAGACGCTCCTATTTGCTTTCTTTATGAATCGTGTGCGCCCCGCAGTTGGGACAGTATTTCTTTCGTTTGAGGCGGGTCTTGTCATCGGCGTGCTTGCTGGTCGAATAGTTTCTCGACAAGCATACCTCGCAGACGAGACGTACTTTTCGACGCATAACATCACAACCTTGCAACTGATAATCATACCAAAAAGGCCTTTAAGTGTCAATGATTAGTCCTCAAAATATGCCCGTATTTTGGCCTTTGCGCGGTGCATGGCATTGTAGGCGGATTTAATGTTGATGTCGAGGGAGGCCGCTATGGATTCAAAGCTTCTGTTCTTGAGCTCCCGCCCTTCATACACAGAGAATTCACAGGGCGTCAGGATTCTTCGCACCTCCTCGAGGTGAAGATCGTAATACACAGTCCTCTCATGAAGGCAATGGGTGTTCTCAGCGATGTCGTCGAGATAATTGCGCGTTATCTCCTGGCGGCGTTTGAACGTCGCGATCGTGCTTATGCAGTGCCGTTCGATATTCATCTCGAAAAAACGCGTGAATGTCTTATTGTAAGAGGCATCGAACATCATAGCGGACTGATAGAGGATAATCAGACATTCCTGGAAAAGGTCGTCGAAATAGTAGGTGAGGTTGAACTTATAGATCTTTTTTATGATCAGCCGCCTGTACTTCTCCACCATAAGCTCCAACGCCGATTCATCGCCTTCTTGTATCATCGAGATGATCTCATGGTCGTTATGCATCACGCTGCCTCCGGCGTATGGCGTAAAGCGCAATACCGGTGCTGACACTCACGTTCAGGCTGTTGAGTTTCCCATGCATGGGAATCCTGGCGAGCAGGTCGCATTTCTTCCTAACCGAGGGACGGATGCCCTTCTGCTCACTCCCAAAGACCAGGCAAAGATCCATATCAGCGCGTACATGGTCGATATCACTGTCACCACCGACATCGGTACCAACCACGAACATGCCGTTTTTTTGCATTTTTTCAATCGCACGATTCACATTTGTGACTTGCGCGATATCAAGGTGTTCCACGGCACCGGCGGAAACTTTGACCACCGCCGGGGTGATCGAGACACTGCGGCGCTCTTGAAAAATGACGCCATCCACGCCGAACACTTCGGCGCTACGTAGAATCGCCCCGAGATTCTGAGGGTCTTCTATACCATCGAGCAGCACGAAAAGCTTGCGGTGAGGTTTCTCAAGCAGCGCATCAAGCGAGGCGCTGGCATAAGGCGCCACCCTGGCCGCTACACCCTGATGGCCTTTCCCGAAACGCTTGTCAAAAACTTTTTTTGACAGCACTGCCGGGGATATCCCCTTCTCCCTCGCTCTATCGAGAATCTCTTGATCCACCTGGTCCTGGACAAGTAGCTCATGTACAGTGCGATCGGCTCTGAGAGCCTCCAAAACTGAATTCTTTCCGTAGATGAACATGCAATCACCCTCCGAGAGCATCATATCACAATAGCTTCCGAATGAACTTGAGAAAATTCTCCGTCAATCAAACGGCGGCCGGTGAACAGCCGCCTTTAAAACATCACTTCAAACAAGGTCTCAAGCCGCGATGCATGTCCGTTCAGATAAAGATGCCCGACAAGCGCCTCGAGGCCGGTCGCATTCTTATATGTCATAATGCCTTCTTTGCGTGACTTCCTCGCCAACGGCGCATTGCGTCCTCTTTTCACGATGGCCTTCTCCTCGTCCGTAAGCATCGGCTGGATCTTCTCAAGCGCCCTGACCTGTGCAGCCGCATTGGTTCTTTCAATGGCGGCGCTGTGAAGATTCCGGGGTTTCGTCCTGCCCTCTTTCAAAAGATGCTCGCGGACGCGGAGTTCATACACCGCATCACCGATATAGGCAAGGGTCTGGGCGTTATAGGTCTGCACGTCAGAGAATCCCTCTCTCCTGGAGTTTTTCACGGAGCCTGTCGGCCTTGTCGAACTCCCGGTTCTTCCTTGCGTTCGTCCACTCCATATAAATCGCCCTGTCGGTCTTTGTCAACCGGCTGACTTC
The DNA here is from genome assembly GCA_003553945.1 of Mollicutes bacterium. Taxonomy (GTDB): domain Bacteria; phylum Bacillota_I; class Bacilli_A; order Izemoplasmatales; family Izemoplasmataceae; genus T1SED10-81. The sequence continues at coordinate 13,926 of PWEL01000042.1, forward strand.
GGGATTGAGACCTAGTATCTTGAAGAATACATCAAAAAGCTCGAGAGCCCCACGCATCACCGGATAGGTGTTGCGCTCCCTGATTTTCTGATTGGCGTATTTCACAAGGTTATGAAGCTCGGTGATGGCATTGGGAGTGTTGAAATCATCCTCCAATGCTTCGATGAACCCTTGGTGGATTTTGCTCAGTTGACTGTCGTGCACGCCTTTCTTATCGAGCTGATCAGCCAGGTCGAGCTGATAGAAGGTCTGGCTGTATGTGCGCTTGATCTTCTGCCATTCATTCACATGATTGATCAGGATGTCGTCGGAATAATCGATGGGGCTGCGGTAGTGCGTGCTCAGGGTGAAGAGGCGGTATCCCATGTAGTCATGGTCGAGGTCTTTGACAAGGATGATGCGGCCTTCGCTCTTCGACATTTTCTTCTCATCGATATTGAGCTGCCCGTTATGCATCCAGTAATTGGCGATCGCGTTGCCGGCAAGGGCACGATGCTGGGCTATCTCGTTTTCATGATGCGGAAACATGAGTCCTGTCCCGCCGCCGTGGATGTCGATCTTCTCGCCGAAAATATCATGAATCATGGCCACGCATTCTGTATGCCACCCCGGGCGCCCTTCACCGAAGGGCGAAGGATAGGTGATGCCCTGTTCCGTCTGTTTCCACAGGGTGAAATCGAGCGGATTCTCTTTTTCAGTATCCACTTCGACACGCGCACCTTCACGCAAATCCTCGATATTGCGTCCCGATAACGCTCCGTATTCAGGAATCTTATCCACGCGGAAATAGACGTTGCCGTTCTTTTCGTAAGCGAATCCCTTCTCCACAAGGCGCTCGATATAGGATATGATGGAACTCATATACTCCGTCACGCGGGGTGCGAGATATTTTGTCGAGCTTCCCACACGACGCGCATCTTCATAAAAAGCCTCGATGAATTTATTCGCGATTGTCATCTCGTCTGTCTCATCCTCGATCGCCTTTGTGATGATCTTGTCGTCGACATCGGTGAAATTGGAGACGAAATTCACCATATAGCCCTGATGCTCGAAGAAACGCCGGACCACATCAAAAAAGATAACAGGGCGGGCATTGCCGATGTGGATGTAATTATATACAGTAGGGCCGCAGACATACATGTTCACAGTGTTCTCGTGAATCGGCTCGAACGTTTCGGTACGCTTGCTCAATGTATTATAGATCCTCATACGCATATCACCTTCATCTTCAACTTGCAATGCAGACTTATTCTAACACAGGAACAGGTATTTCAAAACCTTGCCGCCATCTCGATAAAAAAACAGAGGCGCGGGGCCTCTGTTTCTTGTTCACTCTTTACAGTTTTTCAACGTTCGAGGCTTGAGGTCCGCGGTCGCCTTCGACGACTTCGAACTCTACTCTGTCGCCATCATTCAAGGTTTTGAAACCTTCTTGGTTGATCGCGCTGTAGTGAACAAAAATGTCCTTGTCCTTTTCATCGGACACTTGGTCTTCATCGACGAACTCATCGTCTTTTGTGATGAAGCCATAGCCTTTTTCAGAGTTGAACCATTTTACAGTTCCAGTCATGTAACTAAAAATCTCCTTTTCTTAACGTGATAGTGCCATTATACAACGGGTGATTTTAAAATGCAAATATTTTTACGTGTGCAATCCACAAGAGAAGGGAAAAACAGCCCCGAAACAATGTCCAATGTCCTCAACCGAGCTTCTCAATTGTCTTCTCAAGACGCTTCAATAAGAGTTCTTTCCCGATCAGATGCATCATCCTGGGCAGGTCCGGTCCGTGCATCTGGCCACTGATTGCGATTCTTATGGGCATGAAAAGCATCTTGCCCTTCATGCCGGTCTCCTTGCCGGATTGCTTGATGGTATTTTTAATCGTCTCGGGAGTAAATGCATCAAGGGCCTTCAGGTGTCCATGGAACGTTTCAAGCAATGCTTGGACCCCTTCCTGACCGAGGAACTCCAGAGCGTCTTCATCAATAGTGAACGGGCGGTCGAAGAAATCCCTGTAGAGCTCGACAATCTGTGCACCATAGTTCAATCGGTCCTTGAACACAGATATGAGACTGTTGAACCATGTGTCGTCCCTGTCCTCACCGATACCGGCCTCGTCAAGGAAGGGCCTGCAGAGCTTGAGGGCCTCATCGTCATTTAAAGCCTGGATATAGCGGTGATTGATGTAGAGGAGCTTCTGGTTGTCAAAGGTCGCCGGCGAGGTTGACAGACGTTCCGCCTCGAAGCGTTCGATGATCGCTTCTTTACTGAGAATCTCTTCCTTGGCATCGGGACTGAACCCCAGCAGGGCTATGAAATTGAACAACGCCCCGGGAAGGAACCCCCGCTGATGATATTGTTCGATGAACTGGATGATGGAGCCATCGCGCTTCGAGAGTTTCTTGCCTTCCTCATTGACAATGAGCGGCATGTGGCCATAGACCGGACGGTCGAAGTCAAGGGCGTCGAGCACCATGAGCTGCTTGGGGGTGTTCGTGATATGATCCTCACCCCTCAGAACGTGGGAGATCTCCATTAGAGCGTCATCGACTGCACAAGCGAAATTATAGGTGGGAACACGGCTTTTCTTCATGATGACCCAGTCCTCAATGTCCTCGCTCCTGAAGGTCACATCACCCTTGACGATATCATTGAAGCGATAGACTTTCTCATCCGGAACTTTGAAACGCACTGCGTAGGGCTTGTCCTGGTCCGGCTTGCCAAGACATGTCCTGGGGTAATGAAGTCGGCTCTCGCCGCGTTCGATCTGTTTCTGCCGGGCGGCCTCGAGCTCCTCTTCGGTGCAATAGCATTTATAGGCCCAGCCCTCCTCAATCAACCGGTCTGCGAACTTGCGATAGAGATCGAGACGTTCGAGCTGCTGATAAGGACCGAAACCGCCATCCTTGTCGATGCTTTCATCCCAGTCAAGACCCAGCCATTTCAGGTAGGCCAGCTGATTCTCGATGCCTGTATCGACATTGCGTGCGACATCGGTGTCCTCTATCCTGACGATAAAATCGCCCTCGTACCGACGGGCGAAGAGGTAATTGAACAGTGCGGTGCGGGCATTGCCGATATGCAGGTACCCCGTCGGACTCGGGGCGTAGCGTACACGAACTTTCATAATATGCCTCCTTTGCTTTACGAACTCATTATAATATGTCCACGGCTTGGGCACAAGGCGAAAAAAAAGCACGTATGGCACGTGCTGTAGATATACAATACATGTGAGACCTTCGCTTGAATAAATAAAAGGTGGTCCGTATCCTATGAGTGTAACGACCAAACCACACTAAGGGAGGATACGAACCACATGTGTAGTATAGCA
>PWEL01000033.1 GCA_003553945.1 Mollicutes bacterium
AGCCTTGCAAGAGAAAAAACACAACGTGAAGCGGCTTCTTGAGTTGCTTCGATTATAGGATATCTTATCTCTTCTTCTTTTTTCCTCTTTTTGGTCTCACATCATTTACAACTCTACATAATCGAGGGGATACGACGCTGAGCACAGTCCGGCATTTATTTCCGCAAAATACCGTAGCCGCCGTATACCGGACGGATGTCCGTCGCGGTGACCATCACTTGTTCGTCATAGGACTTCAGAAAGCGGATCGTTTCATCGAGACGCTTTCTCGGAATATGCATGATATGGATCTCCCGTCGTTCGTCACGACCATAGGCATCACTCGCCGTCACGCCGAACCCCATCTCACGGAGGCTGCGGGCGATCGCTTTACCATGTATCTTCTTGACGATCGCCTCGACGCGCATAGTCCCGATCGCCAGTTTATCCTCGACGATCGTGCCGGCGTAGTTGCCCAGAGCGAACGCCAAGGCATAGACAACCACCCTGAGAGGGTCTCCGAGGACATCGTCCAAAATCGTGACAGCCAGAACGACCCAGAGCGTCACCTCGACAAAGGCGATAAGCGAGCCAACGAGCTTTTCACCCTTGGTGATAAGAACGATACGGACCGTCGCGATTCCCACTTCCAGAATCTTCCCGAAGAAGATGAAACCGTAGAGGAAAAGCGGATGCACCTGATCCAGCATTTCACTCATGATGCATCACGCCGCGTGGACTACGGCGCCCTCGATGAAGACGCGTTCCGCCCTTGTCATGATATCGAAGGGGTCGCCGTCCCAGATGACAAGGTCCGCATCCTTGCCCGGTTTCAGTGACCCGACGCGGTCATCGATGCCGTTGATCGATGCCGATCGGGAAGTGACAGCTTCAAGCGCGCGCGCTCTCTTCAGTCCTTCCTTGACGAACAGCGCGAGCTGTACAAGCGTGTTCTCTGTCGTGACCACGGGATGGTCCGTCATCACTGCGAATGGGATGTCGTAAGAATCGAGAATCGCCGCGCTTTTAAACGACCGGGAGGTTGTCTCGTACTTTGTCGAGGCGCCGAGGGTGGGCCCGAGGATTACAGGGAGGTCGCTTTCGGCGATCGTTCTGGGGATCAGATGCGCTTCCGTGCCGTGGTCGATCGAAGCATCGAGACCAAACTCCTTGCTGATGCGGATCGCCGTCATGATGTCATCGCTCCTGTGCGCATGGATCTTCACTTTCATCCCCTCGAATACTCGCTTCAGACTGTGCAGTTTCATATCGAAGTCCGGTTTCTTCTCGCGTTCGCCTTTTTCATGCATTTCCAAAGCGCGTTTGTATTCTTGAGCCTTGATCAGCCACTCGCGCATCAATGCCGCACTGGCCATGCGTGTGGATGGGCTCTTCTGCTGATTGGAATAGATGCGCTTGGGATTCTCGCCGAGCGCCATCTTCATCGCGGTCTCCTCCTTGAACACCATCTTCTCGACCGTGTCGCCGACAGTCTTGACCGCGCAGAACGTGCCGCCGATGATGTTCGCGCTGCCAGGGCCGCTCACGACTGTGGTGACACCGCTCTTGACCGTGTTTTTGAAGGCCATGTCCTTGGGATAAAGGGCATCCAGGCCCCTGAGTTCGGGATGGATGGGGTCCGTCATCTCGTTATGGTCCATGCCCTCGAAACGGATGCCTTCCTCCGAGACGCCTACATGACAGTGCGGGTCGACGAGCCCTGGTGTCAACGGCTTCCCTTCGGCGTCGATGACAGACGCATCCTTGAATCGCGACGCGTCGAAGGTGCGCCCCGTTTCCACGATCCTGCCGTCTTCAAAAGCCACATAGCCATTCTCACCGTTGATCGACTCCATCGTATGGAGTGTCGCGTTCTTGATGACTTTCATGTGCATCTTCCTTTCTTTTTTTGATCGGCGTACGGGTTCATCGCATGAACCCGTCCCCGCCTTCCTCGATTGGCACAATACGCTCAGGCAGTCTAATTATAACAGACTTCCTTGTCCCGCTCGAGGGTGCCTGCAGAAAAAAACGCCCCGGAAGGGGGCGTTTCGCAAACTTAACGACGCAGTTTGAGTTTCTTGACGATTTCTCGGTAGCGGGAGACATCCTTGTCCGCAAGATATTTGAGCAGCTTGCGGCGTCTTCCGACCTTCTTGAGCAGTCCACGGCGCGAATGATGGTCCAGTTTATGCTCTTTTAGATGGGTGTTGAGCTTTTCAATCTCCTTAGTGAGCACAGCAATCTGAACTTCAGGAGAACCGGTGTCTCCTTCTTTCGTGCGGAACGTCTCGACGATTTTCTGTTTTTCGTCTTTCGTCAGTGCCATATGAATCCTCCTCTTCTTTCAATCTTACCCACCACCTAGCAAGACGACGAGGACCGTCGAGCCAAGTCATGGGCGCAACATGCATTATAGCATAAATCATCATATTTGCAAGGGGAAAGTCTTCCTAGATACCCTTACCGCGGCCGAAGAGCTCCCGTGTCTTCTCTTCATCTTCTCTGATCGCTTCAACAAGCGCTTCAACGGAGGAGAAACTGCGTTCGTCCCGCAGACGTTCGACGAAACAGATGCTCATCACCCTGCCGTAGAGGTCTCCTTCGAAATCAAGAAGATAGGTCTCGACGCTGAGCGTCTTTTTGGCGTTGAGCGTCGGATTGTGCCCCACGCTGGTCATGGAGTCATACCATGTGTCCTTGACTCTCGTGCGTGTCGCATAGACGCCCCTGCCCGGCAGGAGGTACTCCCCGGTCTCAAGGTTCGCCGTCGGATAGCTCAGAATCCTGCCCTGCTTGTCACCGTGCACGACAGTGCCCTCGATGCAGTAGTCCCTGCCGAGATAGCGCGCCGCTTCGCTCACCTGTCCGGACTGGACGAGGGTGCGGATGCTCGTGCTGCCGATCTTGACACCAAAGAGTGATCTCTCATCGACGACGATGACATCGAGAGGGAGCGACTTGAGCGTCTCGACCGTCCCTTCCGCTCGTGCCCCGAACGTGAAATCGAAGCCGCATACGAGCGCTTCGAGACGGGATAGGTATTCACTGATGAATGTCTTTGGCGAAAGCTTCGCCTTCTCTTCGGTGAAACGGATGACATAGGCCCGGTCGAAGCCGAGCGCCTCGAAATGCCTGAGCCGCGCACTGAGCGGTGTCAGGTAGAGATAAGTTGTATGCTGGAGCACCGCCCGGGGATGGACGTCGAATGTAATGACGCTCGCGTCGACGCCGCGCTTTTCTGCGAGCTCGAGCGTACTGTCGAGGAGCGCCCGGTGCCCCTTGTGCACGCCATCGAAGAAACCGATGGCCGCGACAGTCTTTTCGGGGGGCGTTTGCCCGTTCAGTTCGATATATTCCATGACATCGCCTCACATGACCCGTTCTGGTTTATAGATGCCTTCGTGACGCTTATAGATGGCGAGAAGACCGCCTTGAGGGTCGACGATTTTGATGCGTTCGCAGGTGGCATCCACTTCGATCGGGCGGCCGTTTTGAATCATCCCGGGATCAAGGGCGACATGCGTCGGCAACTGAAGGGAGTCGCTCAAGGGCTTGAGGCGGCATTCCCCTCTTTTGAGCGCATCGAGCGAACAGCACTCCTTAAGGGAGAACCCGCCGCTTTTGCTGCGGCGGATGAACGAGGTGCGGCCGACGGAGCCGATGGCTTGAGCGATATCGTCGGCCAGCGCACGCACGAAGAGGCCCTTGCTGCAGGAGAGGTCGAGTTCGACATGAAGGAGGCCGTCATGGCTTTCGACATCGCTTGTGCGCTTCAGGGAGTGGACATGCACTTCCCTTTTCGGACGCTCCGGCGGCGTCTCATCAGCACGCATGTATTCATAGAGTTTCCTGCCCCTCACCTTGACCGCGGAATAGAGCGGTGGGGTCTGAGTGTAAGTCCCTTCAAAAGAAGCGAGCACAGCATCGATGTCGCCGGGGACTTCAACGGGTGATGACTCCGTGACGACGCCGGTGTGGTCGAGCGTGTCCGTCCTCTCACCGATGACGAGTCCGAAGCGGTAGCGCTTGTTCTCGTCCGTGAGATAGCGAAGGATCTTCGTTCCTTTTCCTATGCCCAGAACCAGCACGCCGCTCGCTTCAACATCGAGCGTACCCGCGTGGCCGACCTTCCGGGTGTCAAACGCCCGCCTGGCAACGTCCACGCAATCATGGCTGCTCATGCCGACGGGCTTATCAATAAGCAAAATACCGTCCATACTATCACCGACATCATTATACACAAAAAGCGCTGAAAACAAAAACGGGATTGTCGGAAATCGACAATCCCGCAATAAGAAAGCTCCTGAACGGCTTGAAATGTCAGTCTACGCTGTTGACCCACTCGACGATGGCGTCCTTGGGCATGAAACCGGCCTTCTGGTCGACGACTTCCCCGTCTTTGAGGACAAAGAGGGAAGGAATGCCCTGAACACCATATTGCTGGGCAAGGCTGATGTTTTCATCTACGTTGACTTTCACGATTTTGAAATCATCGTTTTCTTTAGCGACTTCCTCGAGAACGGGGCCGATCATCTTGCAGGGTCCACACCAGTCCGCGTAGAAATCCAGTAGTACTTTGCCTTCTTTGACTTTTTCGTCAATATTTGTGCTGTCCGCATAATCAAGTGCCATGATATTGCCTCCTTTTTTGGTTTCAACCCCATTATACAAAGTCATCGCCCCAAAGACAACTATTTTGCTTGCAGGGGTCATTCATCGAAGTATATGACGGTCACGCCCTGTCCGCCTTCATTGTTCTCCCCGTCGCGGTGGTGCTTGATGATGGGGGATTTATCGACGACATCCTTGACCATCTTCCTCAGGGCCATGGTGCCGAATCCGTGGATGATGGTCGCGTAGGGCTGTTTCGAGAGCGCGCAGTCGTCCAGGTATTTCTCCAGACGGTCCCTGGCCTCCTCCACGCGTTCACCGCGAAGGTCGAGCGTCGCGTCGACCTCTTTTTTCACGTGCTTCGGCGCCGAGGTGTCCGGGGCGGGGGCTTCCTCCGTCCGATTGTCGACGAACTCGAATTCATCCTCGTCGAAAGTGCCGCTCAGATTCCCCATCCGGACGCGCCAGCGGTTGTCGCTGAGCGGTTTCTCCAGGGTGCCCTGACGATTGTATTTGAGGATGCGGACGGTGTCGCCCTTCTTATAGTCATGCTCGGCGTCGCTCTTCGGCGCTTCGCTGGCATCGAGCGTGCGCGCTTCGTGCTTCTTGTCCGCGATCTCGTGCGGCTTGTGCGCGCGCTGCTTCATCGATTCAAGCTCTTCGATGAGGCGTCCGGCCTTCTCCTTGGTGGTGCGCATCTCTTCTTCATGCGCTTTCTTGAGTTCTTCCCTGAATGTCGCCTTTTCCTCGGCAAGTTCCCTCTTGAGCGCTTTTACCTCCTCGCGCTCCTTCATGAGCGCTTGACGTTCCGCCTCGTATGCCTGACGCTCTGCGTCGAGTTTCTTATGCTCGCGCTTGAGTGTGTCGATCAGATCGCTCACTTCCGAGCGCTGGGGGAGAACATCCTCTTTCGCCGCTTCGACGATCGAGGCATCCAGCCCCAGCCGTTCACTGATCAAAAAGGCATGGCTCTCGCCCGGCGTCCTCAGAAGCAGCCGGTAGGTAGGCTCGAGCGTCTCCTCGTCGAATTCGACGCTGGCGTTCATCACATCGCTCCGGGTGTAGGCGTAGGCCTTGAGCTCCGGATAGTGCGTCGTGGCGATGATGACGCTGTCCCTTGTCGACAGATGGTTCAAAATGCTCATCGCGAGGCTTGACCCCTCCCTGGGGTCGGTGCCGCTCCCGAGTTCGTCGAGGAGGATGAGCTGGTGGTCGTCGTAGTTATCGACGATATCGACGATGCGGGAGAGGTGCGAGGAGAAGGTCGACAGGGATTGCTCGATGCTCTGTTCATCCCCCACATCGGCACGGATGGCGTTGAAGAGGCGGATGGTGCTTCCCTCGAAGGCCGGAATCGCCAGCCCGCTCTGCGCCATGATGTGCAGAAGGCCGATCGTCTTCAAGGCGACAGTCTTGCCGCCGGTATTCGAACCGGTGATGACCATCATCTTCGTTTCATCATCGATGGTTATGGTATTGGGGACCGCTTCATCGTCGGGAATCAACGGATGACGCGCATTGAGAAGGTTGAAGGTATCATCGAGGAAGGGGACGTAGCTGTCGCTCTCCCGGGCGTAGTGGCCCTTCGCGAAGAGGAAGTCCAGATGTCCGATGCGTTCGGCGTTCACGCCGAGAATGTCGGCGTTCGCCTTGACCTCCTGGCTGAGACTTCTCAGGATGCGCTCGATTTCCTCCTCCTCCTTGCCCTCGAGCCTTATCTTCTCCGCACTGAGCGATTGCACGTTGGCGGGTTCGATGAACACCGTCTCGCCGCTGCTGGAGTAATCGAGGATAGTGCCCTTCACATTGTTTTTCTCGGTTGCCTTCACCGGCACGACGTAGCGGTCGTAACGCATGGTTATGAGCGCCTCGCTAAGACGTTTCTTCTCTTTTTCGAGCACATTGTCGAGCGTTTCCTTGATACGTCTTTCCTGCGTGGCGATCTGTCGGCGCAATGTCTTCAAAGCTTTCGAGGCGTCGTCCTTGATAGCCCCGTATTCGTCGAAGACCGAAGCGAGGGATTTGAAAAGCTCGGAGGGAATCTCGATGTCATCGGCGTAGCCGGTGATGCTGTAGGTCTCTTCAAGGGCCTCGGGGAGTTTATGCATGGACTTCTTCACACGGCGGGACGCCTCGATATGACGGCGGATGCCCATGAGCTGTTCCTTGCTGAGGACACCGTCCATGCGGGCGCGCTTCAATGCATCGTCGATATCCTCCGCGGCCTCGAAGGAAGGGACGGCGTCATGCTCGACGTAGCGTTTCGCCTCACGTGTTTCAAGCAGCCATTGTTCGAGCGTCTCCCGCTCGCTTGTGGGTGCGAGCGCCTCGACAAACGCCGCGCCCTTGTCGGTGCGGGCGTGACGCTTGATGCGCTCGATGATTTTAGGGAATTCCAGAGTTTCTATGTCATAAGGCATAAGACCACTCCTCGTGCCTATCATTCTACCAAATTTCATGCTAAAATACACGGGAAGGTGATGAAAAATGACGCAAGTGCTCACTTTGACGCGCAAGCAGATCGACGCACTGAAGGATTATTACCGGCATGCCTTGAAAAAACCTCCGAACCCTCACATGGAGATGTTCATCAAGGAGGAAAAGCTTACCATCGCCGTCTACAAATCCGGAAAGGTCGTCTTCCAGGGACCGCATAGCGAGGAGGCGTTCTTCTTCTGGCATAACGCATTCGGCCTCCCGCCGCTGGAGACAAAGGCCAGGGATGCGGAGTTCTTCAAAGTCTCCATCGGCAGCGATGAATCGGGCGTCGGCGACTATTTCGGGCCGCTCACCGTCGCGAGCGTCTATGTCGACGACACGCACAGGAATCTTTTGAAGCGCCTGCAGGTGAGGGATTCCAAGACCATGAGCGACAAGGACATCACAGAGGCGGCCGCGACGCTCGAAAAGAGACTCCCCCATAGCGTCTTTGTCCTCGACAACATCCGCTACAACGACGGCATCGAAAAGGGATACAACGCCAATGCGTTGAAGGCCTACCTCCATGAAAAGACGCATCGCGAGCTCATAGGAAGACTTGGAAAGCGCCCGGAGATCATCATCGATAAGTTCTGCGCACCCTCCTTCTATAGGAAGCATCTTGAAGGGAAGGATGCGCCGATCATCCCGGATGTCTTCGTCACCGGAGCGGAGACGCTCTACGCTTCCGTCGCCGCCGCGAGCATCCTTGCGAGAAACGCGTATGTCGAAGCGCTTAAAACACTGGAGAAAGAACTCGGGATGACGCTTGAGAAGGGCGCTTCGAAACGCGTCGAGAAAAAAGCGGCGGCGATCGCCAAAACGCATGGCGAAACCATCCTGCGCCGCATCGCGAAACTGCATTTCAAGACCACGCAGAAAGCGTTGGGACAAAACGCATGAAACACTTCTGCAAAGAATTTTTTATGTTATAATGCAAGCACCCTGAGGAGGAGGCCACATCATGCATATCATCCCCCTGCTGTTTTTATATGCCGCAGGCATCATTCTCATCTATTACATCCTCGCATTCCTATTCACACGGCTGTGCAGGTTCGAGACGACAGCGATGGTCTTCTGGCCGCTCGGCTTCACCATCCTGGCTATAGCACTCGAGACCATGACATACCTCTGGCGGGGCGAGATACGCAGCGTCTCCCGCTTCGTGACAATTTTCATGGTGCTCTGGGGCCTCCGCCTTGCGCGCTATCTGCAGAAGCGCAGAAAAAGGGCCAAGGAGGAGGACTTTCGCTTCGAAAGGCTGACGACAGACGCCGAAGGGAACCACTCGCATCTGCACGCGTTCTTCCGCGTCCATATGACGCAGGCGTTGCTGACGTTTTTCATGGCGTTCCCCATCATCATGGCGAACGCATCGCCCAACCCCGTCATCGACCCCATCAACATGGAGGGCGCTGAACTCATCGGCATCGCCGTTGGCGGGCCGCTCTGGGTGGTCGGGTTCGTACTACAGATCGTCTCTGACGAAGAACTCAAGAATTTCAAGCGGCGCCTTGAAAACGAAGGCAAAGTCATGCGCTATGAACTATGGCGCTATTCCAGACACCCGAACTACCTCGGGGAGCTCATGATGTGGATCGGCATCGTCGTCTTCGTCACCCTGAACACCGGCGATTTTGGATTCCTGAGCGTGATAGCGCTCCTCCCCCTCTTCTTCCTCATCTTCTTCGCCACAGGGATCAGACCTGTGGAAAAATATCTCGAAAACAACTTGAGCGACTACAAGGACTACAAGAGAAAGACGAGCATGCTCCTGCCGTGGTTTCCCAGGAAGGCCAAATAAAAAACCGGCATAGCCGGTCTCATTCAAGGTGAACGGTCGCTTCAAAAGCTTTGAATCTATGACTTTTATAACCGTTGATAGACACATCCGGAAGCGCCTCATAGAATCGTGAGAAGCGTGGATTGGCCGTCCTGGCCGCAATCCGCGCTTTTTCATTATGGGCACGGATGGCAGAAATAAGTCCGCCCTTAGGCTCCGCCTGAAGGGCGATCAGCGCATGGGTGAAGGCGAGGCCTTCAAGGTCTCTCCCGTCCCTGTGTAGTATTTCAATCCGGTCGTCGAGATTGTGTTTACCGACGACCTTGCGCGCCCTCTTGACGGCGGCGGCGTCAGTATCGACGGCGATGATGGTGACATTTTTCTCTTTTGCGATGAGAAGCGGCGTGAAAGGCACTGAACCGGCGCCGATGAAAAGAAGCCTGTCGCCTTCTTCCAACATCAGAAGGTCGGTCTCTCTCTTGATGATCTTACGATAGGGAAGTGTGTAGAGTGCGCTCAGAAGCCTCGAATGGCTCGCGATTTTTTCCAGTGTCGCCATGATGCGTTTGAGCATGATGTCACCTCTATCCGAAAAGGATTCCAATCAGTTCATATGAACGGGCGAACAAACCGCCGATGAAGAATGCGGCGAGTGTGGTGAAGAGAAACACGGCCACTGACGTTCTGATGCTGAACTCCTTGGCAAGGGTCGCGATCATCGCGATGCAGGGCACATAGAAGAGAGCGACGAGGGCGCCGGTGAAGAACTGCGCTGTCGTGAGGTCCATGTCGATCAGGGGAAGCACTGTGAGCTCCCGGCGGACAATCCCCATGATCAAGGGTGTTGACGCTTCGCTGGGAAGATTGAGCCAGCCGGTGACCAGCGGTGACATCGCATCACCGACGACGATCAGAACACCGAGCTCATAAAGCAGGGCGGCTGCGCCGATGGCGATCACCATGGGCACGGCGCCGTCCTTGAGGTAGTGCTTGATGCGGAAGAGGATCTTCCTCGAGAGGATTTTCGGCTTGGGAAGGAGAAGCGGGGGAAGTTCCATCAGGGTGAAGGGCGGTTTCTGACGGTGGAAGCGGTCGATGACAAGCCCGGAGAGAATCATGGCGATGATGGAGACGATGAAGATCGCGAAGAAGGCGAGAAGGGACCGCTCCACCAAGAGAACGACGAACGCTCCTGACTGCGCCACGCAGGGCACCGCGAAACTGACCATCACCGCGACCGATAGGCGTTGTTTCTTAGACGGCAACGCGCGCGTCGACATGATCGCCGGGATGCCGCAGCCGTACCCCAGAAGAATGGGGATGACGCTCGAGCCGTTCAGGCCGATCTTCTTGAAAAGACCATCCAGAAGCACAGCGATGCGCGGGAGATATCCTGTATCCTCAAGGATGCTGATCATGATATAGAAGGACATCACATAGGGCAATACAAGGGCGAACGGCCATTCGATCCCCTTGATCAGAAATCCGTACTCGCCGATGAGCACGTTACGGAACGCCCCTTCGGAAACGACGGCGGACACTCCTTGTTCGATCAATGGAAAGATCATGCCGTCGAAAAGCAGGAGGAGCAGCTGCCGGGTCCCCATGCCGACACCGATGACAAAAGCGAACATCAGCGCGAGCACACCGAGGGCGATCGGGATGCCGGGGAGCGGTTTGACGAGGAATGAAAAGCGGTCGTCGCCGTTCTCCCCGGGGGATTTCACCACATCGTGGGTGATGGTCTCTACAGCCCGCCAGCGTCCCGTGTCGGTCTCGGGGGGATCATAAGTGATCGTTTCATCGAAGACCTTCGATATGGAATACTTCAGAACATCGAGACTTTGGGTTTTCAAAGCCACTGTCGGAACGACGGAGACCTTCAACCTTTCAGAGAGGGCGCGGTAGTCGATCTTCATGCCTCGGGACTTCATCAGATCCGTCCGGTTGAGGGAGACGACAGTGGGGATATTGTATTCAAGCACCTGAAGCAGAAGGTGCAGGCTGCTTTCAAAATTCAAGGCGTCGAGCACGAAAATGATGGCCTCAGGGCCATCCTCAAGCATATTGACTGCGACGCGTTCGGCGTCATCCTGGCTGTCCTTCAGATTGTATACACCGGGGGCGTCCCTGAGAAGATAGGTCTCGCCCTCGATATCCATTTGGCCTTCATAGAATTCGACCGTGGTGCCGGAATAGTTCGAGACCATGGCGTCGATACCGGTGAAACGTGAAAAGATGGCGCTTTTCCCGACATTGGGCAAGCCCATCAGAAGAATGTGCTTATGAGAAGGCCGGCCGCGGGATTCACGGTGATGCTTCCTGCGTAGCCGGCGCTTTTGTCTGCGTGTGCTTTTGGAACCGCCGCAGTGGTTGGCCATGCTATCTCTACTTTCTGATGAAAATCTCTTCTGCGAGCGAGCGGTCGACAGCGACCGAGCGTTCATCGACCATCAGAATCAAAGGTCCATTGGCGAGACTTTTGCTGAGGACACGCACGCGCTTGCCAAGTCTGATACCGAGCGATGCAAGCAGGCTCATGCCCGGAGTGTCATAGATGACACCCTCTTCCCCTCTTTTAAGGGAACCGATTGTGTCGATGGTATGCGGGGTATCACTCAGTCTTTCCGCCATCGTGCAGGCCTCCATCTTTATAAAAAATACAAATAATTTTTCTCAAACTCATTGATAGTATAACGCGCCTTTGCTATACTGTCAATGTTATATGAAATCATTACAAATAAGCATATAAACAAGTCCGACAGGCTTTAAAGAGCCATCGACATCTTTTATATTTTTTAGAAGGAAGGGTCGCCATGACGCTCCTCACGTACATGAAACGACACAAGAATCGCATACTCCTCGCCCTGGGCGTCATCCTTCTGGCGACCCTTCTCATTCTCAGCGATCCAGGGGAAGTCATCGCCGCCATAGGAGCGCTGACGTGGTGGCAGTTAGGGATTCTCATCGGACTGCAGTTGCTGACGCTCTTTCTGATCAATGCGCAATGGCGGAGCGTCGCCTGGCATCTCGGAAAGCGGCTACGATATCGTAAGCTGCTCAAGATGAATTTCTTGGGGACTTTCTTTGAGAGCGTGACTCCTGTCGTCAAAGCGGGGGGTGAAGCCTATAAGTTCTTCTATCTGAAAGAGCAGGGCTTGAAGACCGGTGATGCGTCGGCCCTGATTGCAGCGCAAAAGAGCGTAAGTTTCCTGACGTTCACCGTCCTCGCCATGCTCGCCATTCTAACCAGCGGCATCAGCGCCTTTATCGAGACGTCCATACTGAGGGTCGCCATCATCAACCTGACACTGCTGCTTCTTCTTATCCTGGCGCTTTTCCTGCTCGTCCGATTCTATCAAAAAAAGCAGCGAAACGCTGCTTTTCAAAGATTTTCGAGCTTCTTCGAGGCCCTCGGTGGACTGAAGACAAACAAACGCCGTCTGAGCGTTCATATTCTGCTGGGTTTCACCATATGGACGCTCTATGCTTTCAAGACATATGCCGTGCTTGAGATAATGGACATTGAAATTGCGTTCTTATTCGCCGCTGCAATCACCTACATCACCTATATCGTGAACATGCTTCCCCTATCGCCCGGAGGGCTCGGCACTTTTGAAGGCACCATGGCCGCGCTTTTATTCGCATTGGATACGCCGGCCAGCCATGCGATGGCGGCGGCGATGACCCTCAGACTGTTCACTTTCTGGTTCATGCTTTTCTTAAGCGCAGGCTATCTAGGGATCGATCAGATAAGGAGGCGGACCTATCAAAATAACAAGAAATAAAGTCATCGCTTTCACCATCTCGAACATCATCATCGCCGCATTGGCACTTCTCCTCGCTTTTTACAGGCAGTTCACCCTTGTCGGAGCGCTGATCGCTTTAAACGCTGTCTTCGACCGCTACGACGGCCGGCTCGCACGCGTTTACGGCGTAACCTCCACATTCGGCAAGCGAACTGACACGACAAACGACCTCATCGCCTATGCGGCGGTTCCCATGACAGTATTCTTTAGAAGTGGTATTGAGACCTCCGGCAACGCTGTGCTCGTCGCCATCCTCTTCTTCCTGGCCGCAGGGCTCCGTCTGCACCGCTTCCACCGCAAAAGCGAAGACACCTACATGCAAGGTCTCCCTACGACCATCGCCGGCGTAGCGTGGCTGGCAGTCTTCTTCATGAAGGACATACTTCCCTTTCCGGATGCGCCGTTGATGCTTACCTGGACCTTGATTCTCTCGGTGCTCATGGTCACCAATATAAGATGGAAGAAAATATAAGCCGCCGTTCGGCGGCTTTTTAAAGCACGGACCCTAGAGCCTGGAGGGCCGGTGGAAATAAAAGCCCTGCTGCAGATGGCACCCAAGCCTTCTCAACGTTTCACTCTGCGCCCTGTTTTCGACACCTTCAGCGATAGGCGCTTTTTCAGAGAGATGCGTGATGCGTGTAAGCATCTTGATGATCTCCTGGTTCTCCATCTGGACGATTCTCTCGGTGAACAGCGCATCGATCTTGATGATATCGAAATCGACATGTTCAAGGATGGAAAGCGAAGAATATTCCTTGCCGAAATCATCGAGGGCGACATGAAACCCTTCGCTACGGTATGCGGCAATCCGTTCGATACAAGCTTCGAGATTGTAGACAAAGGTCTTCTCGGAGACTTCTATGACCACATCGGCGGTCGATAATCCGTAATCCACGACGCGTTTTTTGATATATGCAATATAATCAGGATTGAGAAGCGTAGAGGGCATGAGGTTCAAGGATAACGCCACATCATGGTAGGAATCCTGTTCCCGGGCCATCGAGAATTTTTTGATCGAGCGGTCGATAAGATACCGTTCCAGCCTGTCGAGGATGTTCGCTTCCTTGGCGACGGCGAGAAAAGTCTCGGGCCGGAGGACACCCAGGACGTCATCTTTCCATCTGGCCAGCTGCTCCAGATAGGCCGGTGCGCCGGTCTCAACATCCCGGACCTCCTGAAAATGAACATCTATCTGGTCTTGTTTCAAGGCTTCCCGGAGCCTCTCGGCCATATGGATGTTATATTCTATCTCCTCCCGCATGGAAGGCAGATACCGGACCACCCGCGGCGTCGCGGACTCTGTGCTCTTCCTCATGGCGAGGGAGGATGCGTCGATGAGCTCGACAGCGCGCCCGACATCATCGGGATAAAGGGCGTAACCGCTGTTCAAGCGCACGTCGATAGTCTGGCTCGCGCATTTCAGCGTGGTCTTCAGCATCGTCGAAATCTGTCTCAGAACATCATCTATACGCGCATCGCCTAGTTTTGCGTCCTTGAACAGCACTGCAAAGGTCGCTTCGGAGAGGCGGTAGATGCCTGCTTCATCGTTGTCAAGACACGCAAGGCGCTGCACAAGGTCGAAAAGCAGCTGCTCGCTCTCTTTCTCTCCGTAATAATCGGAGAAGGTCGAAAAGCTGTTTACACTGACCGAAAGAAGCATGGTGCGCTCCTCTTCACAGGTGCGCAACGTTTTTATCAGTGTCTCCCTATTGTAGGGGCCGTTATTCAACCGCATCTTTTTATCATCCTCTGAGAAGCCTCCCAGTGCTTCCTCGTTCTTATTTTCATTGGATGACGCATGCAGCATCCGTGCCTTGATCAGATATCCGGAAGCACACCGTTTTATCTTTTGAAAACGGAAAAGGGTGTAATGCCTTGCCTTTTCAAAACGCAGCCGGAAAAAGCAGCTTTCCTCTCTTTGATCATTCAATACATCGTGAAACATGGGCAAATCTTCAGGATGAACCATTTGCTCGAACCGCCTGAGGCTCGTCGATTGATAAGTATAAGGGATGTCGTGGTGTTGGATGATCTTCCCGCCGATATGCATGAACACCCTTCGCTTCCTGAACTTGATCTTCAAGGTCCCATCATCGACGGATACCTGCGCCGCGCCGCTCTGCAATCCCTCGAAAAACAACGCGGACCCGAAATACAGCACGCCCAGCATCGTGAAGACGGACTGCATGGAATACTCCGCCGTGCCTTGATTCATGAATTCAGGATAGAACTGCATGGTAGTCGCACCCAGGATAAAGACCAAAGAGAATGCGAGGAAGGCATGGCGCTTTTTATAAGAAGCGCGCATCAGAACCGCGCTCAGAAATACAACGCCGACGCTCATAAATACCGGCACCGCCAACAGCCAGAGCGCCTCGATATGATACATCGCCAGCAGCATAAGACAGAACGCAGTGATATAGAATCTTTTGAACATCCGGGCCTCCTGAGACATAGCGATCCCTCGCCTTTCTATTGTAGAGTTCATGCTGCAAAATAATCATTCTTAGGAAGACGTTTTTTAACTCTTTTAATCATACTTTTCCAGTGCAACTGTATTGTAAAGCGATATATTCCCTTGAAACAGCGCGGATATGTCGCATTTTTAAAAAAACAGCCTCGAAAGGCTGTTTTCGCTTTATAGCTACATGAATGAAAGAGACGCCATGTCCACAAAAGAGCGCGACCGCTAATCGATAGCTTTCTCGCTTTATAAACGCTTCATGTCACGCGTTTTTTCAAAAAGCGGAGCGCGAAATTGTCAAAATGGATGTTGAAATCTTTTTCTATCCACTGAATGAACATCTCGTTCTTCTTTTTGTTTCCTTCGAGCTGGAGGACGTTGTAGCACTTGAAAAGGGCATTCTCATACTCTTCGAAGTCCTCCAAGGCAAACCACGCAAGCGCTTTGTAGTAGAAAAAGTACTCCAGTAGATAGTATTATTTATAATAGATGCCCCTCTTGATTCCAAGGTTGCAGAAACCGATGACATCATTATAGTTTTGTCGCTCTCCATGCTTTTTACTAAGTCGCATCAGTATTACTGCGTGCACAAAATCCGTTCCACTGCTTAAAATTCTTTCCTCGTCATCATAAAGTTTCGACAGATGTTCGAGCAGCTGTGCATATGTCCCATCCCTGTCGAGTTCAAGGATTGTGCTCAGAATCAATACTTCAATATCTGTAAAATAACTTTGCTTTAGCACTTTTGGATAATTGACAAGTTCAAGGAGTCTCGAGATTGCAAGGTCACGTGTTGTCTTCTTCTCCAGATATTCATATAAAATCAACGCATGGTCGTAATGAAGCTTGGTCTCTTCTTCAATCAATACTTCTTGATTGATCAGTGATTGTAGTCGTTTCGCTTCACTACGGTTTCTATTCACGACGGCATTATATAAGTCATTGATAAGCTTCAATTGTCGATGCTTTTCCTGTTCAAACTCATTTAATAACTTTTTACTTGGAATACCGAGTTTATCCGCAAATTGTTGAAGTTTCTCATAGGGAATTTCGCATTCACCGCTGCGATACCTTTGATACTGCCGCAAGGAGACGATGCCGTCGACAAATTCCTCCTGGGTGACCTTTCTTCCTAGACGCACACGCTCTAGGTAGTTGCTGAGTTCCATTGAATTCATGCTGGCTCACTCCTAAAAATACGACATATCCGCGCTGTTCGACATGGAATTTCTCGCTTATAGTGTAAAGTAAAGTTGATATAAGGAGGCGTTTTGAATGAAACGATTGCTCTTCGTTACTGTTTTCGCACTAACATTGTTTGCATTCTCCGGTGATTCCATGATCACACCCGATGGTTTCGATGACGACGACCACTTCCCCGAATATGTCGTTTACTTCGACGGTATCACACCCGACGGCTTCGATGACGACCACTTCCCCGAATATGTCGTCTACTACGACGACGTCACGCCCGACGGCTTCGACGACGACCACTTCCCCGAATATGTCGTCTACTTCGACGACATCACGCCCGAGGGCTTCGATGACGACCACTTCCCTGAATATGTCGTCTACTTCGACGACATCACGCCCGACGGCTTCGATGACGACCACTTCCCTGAATATGTCGTCTACTTCGACGACATCACGCCCGACGGTTTCGATGACGACCACTTCCCTGAATATGTCGTCTACTTCGACGACATCACGCCCGACGGCTTTGACGACGACCACTTCCCCGAATATGTCGTCTAACAACTAACTCGCTGAAAGGAGATTCTCATATGACAAAACAGGAATTCATCGTAGAAATGGATGGTGTGATCGGTACCATCAGGACATACACAAGGAACCCCTTCATGATGGGATATATCAAAGAGCTCAAGCGTTCCATCGAGCACGATGATTACGACAAGATCAGGATTGCCCTGGACAAGCTTATTGAATGGTATCAAGAGGAGTATGACAACATCAAGACCGATGAGTATGTCTTCAATAAGCACATGCACGAAAAGGCTTTCCATATACTGTCAAGGTATCGCGAAGCGCTGCAAAGCTGAATCCATTATTGCTCCTTCAACGATAGCATAACATCAATATTCATTTCTGTCATCAAGGATTGCCCCCTAATCCCCCTTCCCCTATAGATCCAGACCAAAAGAGCCGTCCGGAGACGGCTCTTTTCTCATTCCAATCCATCAATCGCTTTTGAAGTCCTTGTTCATTGTCGTCTTTTCCAGAATAGCGTCGAGAAAATGCAGAACCGCCGGAAGCAGGAGGAGCACGAAGACAACAGAGACTGCCGCCCCTCGAGCCAACAGATATCCGACACTATATATCGCCATCTGCGATGAAACAATGCCCACGGCCAATCCAGCGGTGATAAGGATGAGGCCCGATGTGAACACAGTCGGCAGCGAGCGGTTGACAGCCAGCTTCAATGCGTCACTCTTGCCATAGTGATTCCGGAGTTCCAGATAGCTTGACGAGATAAGGATGCCGTAGTCGACCGTTGCGCCCATCTGGATCGCAGTGACCACAATGTAGGTCATGAAGAAGATCGGCTCGCCTATGAGAGCGTTGAAGCCCATGGACATCCAGATGGCCCCTTGAATGATCATCACCAGAATGAAGGGGAGCGTATAGGAACGGAATGTGAGGCCTACAAGAAGGACGATCGCACCGACAGTGATGAGACTGATACGGAGAAGGTCCTCGTCAAACGCATCGGCGATATCATAATTGGAGATGACTGTGCCGGCGAAATATGCCTCCTCGGAGAATATCTCTTCTCCTTCCGAACGCATGAATTCAACAAGATCGAAGGCGTCTTCCCCTTCCGAATCAATCTCAAGGGTGAGGATCATGCGCGTATAGGACTCGCCGGCGAACATCTCTTCGGCAAACGCCAGTTCATCGAGGGCATGGTCGAGCATGTCGCGAACATCCTCATCGACAAAGTCCTGCAGGATTTCGTTGTTTTCAATTTCGCCCTCAATAAACATCAACAAATCCTTTGCGCGTATCGTCTCTTCGGAGATTCCGGCTTCCTCGGCGAAATAAAAGGAGTAGAGCAGCTTGAAGAAGTCTTCGTCCGCATCTTCAATCTGTTGAGCGGCTTCCTGATAATCATAGGATTCATCCACGGATTCAATGAATGGAACCAATGCATCCATTGTCTCCCGCTCATCCTCGCTGAGTGTGATCGCCCCCTCATCATCGAGCTCGTCGATGAACAGGATGAGCTCCCCGAGTTCAATCGTCTCCGTGCCGTCGAAATCTCCGATGAGCAGATCGGTGGCCAAGGCTGCGGCCTGTTGCATGAGGGCCTCATCAGGGTCGTAGTCATCGGAATGATACGCCCAGTAGAGAAACAGCATCTCGATCTCGGACATCTCTAGAAAGGCCGCCGCCTCTTCTATGGTATAGTCCTCATCGATTTCATCCTTCAAGACGGCGAACTCGGCGATGAAATCGCGTGTCTCTTCATCGAGCGCCTCATCCAGAGGTGCCTCATCAGCGTGCGCATCCAGGAAGGCGACCATATCCCTGACCGCAACGGAGTCTTCCTCAATATATCCATGCTCGAGATGATAAAGCCCGAAAAGGGCGCCGGCCATCGTTTCATCCATGCCTGCCATCTCGGCTACGTCCATCGTGTCGAGAGGCGCCAGCGCCGTAGCCACATAGCTTGCCTGACCCTTGAGGACCCTGTCGCCGTCTATTTCATAATCCTCGAGGCTTTCAATGAACGCCTCTTGTTCTTCAAACACATCGTCATGCGTTTCAATGGTCGCCGTCACGGGCTCGCTGCGGCCGAACATGGCTTCAATCTCATCCGCCCCTTCAATGTCAGGTTCATCGGCGAAGAAATACTCATTGGTGGTCTGCACCGCGAACGCAGCGAAAAATATGATGACGGTGAGTACCGGCAATAGTTTCCTGCCTTTCAGGGAAAATCGCGTAAACGGGCCGCCACGTAGGTTGATTGTCCGTTTGCGGGTCTTGTCGAGAATCCTCGAGCTGACGAGCAGGAGTCCTGGAAGGACCAAGAAGACACTTATGAGCGAGAGAAGGATTCCTTTCGCAAGGACCACGCCGAGGTCGAGGCCGATCTCGAACGTCATGAAGGTCAAAGCGAGCATGCCGGCGACGGTCGTCAAGGAGCTTGAAGAGATCGGAGCGATCGACCGTGCCAAGGCTTCCTTCATCGCATCTATGTTGTTTGTGAACCGTTCGCGTTCCTGATGATAGCGGTTGAGAAGGATGATGGAATAATTCATCGACAGACCGAGCTGGAGCACCGCCGCGACGGACTGGGTGATGTAGGAGACATCGCTCAGGAAATAGTTCGTCCCCATATTGATAATGATGGCCATGGTGACGACAACGATGAAGACAGCCGGTTCGAGCCAGGAACGTGATGTAAGCAGGAGAATGCCGAGCACGATGCTGACGGCGAGCACCATGATCCAAGGGAGCTCGCTGAGCACCGCTTCCTGCAGCTCATAGTTGGCGACCGACGGTCCCGCGAGATAGGCATTATAATCTTCGACAACATCCTTGATATCAAGGACGACCTGTTCCGCGTCCGGTGAATAATCATCAGCGTCGATTGTCACCTGCAGGAGTGCCGTCCCGCCTCTGGCACGAATATAGTGCTCGGGGGAGTGTTCGTCAAAAGTGACGAACTGCACATCGTCGAAGTCACCGATCTCCTCCGCTACATCATGGGCCTCCTCGGCGGATACATCCAGCAGCATGACTTCCGCGGTGCCGGTGCGCCCGAACTCTTCTTCCATCGCCTCGAGACCGAGCGTCGTCTCGGAATCCACAGGAAGATAGTCCGCCATGTCGTAGTTGACTTCGACCCGCGGCATCAGAAATGCGCTGAACAATGTCAGAACGAGCATGAATCCCATTATATAGAAGCGTTTATCGACGATGAACGAGGCTATCTTATGCACTACATCACCCCCTTTTCATGTTGACTTATGCGACACGTGAGTAATATAATACATATTATCCAATCATACAACACCAGAGACTTTCAAGTTGTGTCTTTTTACTCAGAATATTCTTTTTTGTGGAGGTCTTACATGGATAGACGTGTCCGAAAAAGCCGGGAGGCCATAAAAAAAGCGTTGCTGATAATGTTGAAGCGTGAGGAGCTGCAACAGATCTCTGTCAAGACGCTCACGGAAATCGCCGATGTCAATCGCAAGACATTCTATAACCACTTCTTCGACATCTACAGCGTCCTTGATGCCATCGAAGGCGATATCACTCACGTCATCCTCACACGGATGGCCGGTTATGACTACACAGACCTTTCCAAGAACCCCACGCCCTTCCTCAAAGAAATCACCGAAGAGCTCAACGCCAACGAGGACTTCAACCATCTCTTCATCCATCCGAGGCTTTCGAACCGCATCCTGAGTAGAATCAAACGGACGTTGAAAGACGAACTGACCACCTTCTACAGAAACCGCTACCAGAAAGACCCCACCGCTTTTTCCTTCGCGCTTTCATTCGTGATTTCCGGCGCGCTCGATACCTATCAGGAATGGTTCCATTCCGACCGCTCGATCAGTCTCGAGACCCTAACTGAGAACATCAGTTCGCTCATTGCGGGCGGCATCCGCTCCACGTTATGAAAAACTCCCGTTCAAGGGAGTTTTAATAAAGGCCGAGGTGCTCGCCGATGCGAATCAACGCACCTAGACCGTTGCCGAGCGCTTGAGGGGTGAAGTCGAATCGGCTGCTGTGGAGGGGGGGAATGAATCCTTCCTGCGCATTGCGGCTGCCGAGCATGAAGAAGAACGAAGGGACATGCTGTGAGAAGTAGGCGAAATCCTCCGCCAGCAAAAGCGGCGGCAGGGGTTCGACCTCGAATTCAGAAAATACGGGCACAATGCTTTCATAAAGGTCCGCATCGTTGATAAGCGGTGGATAGAGCGCGCGGATGTCGCTTGTCACCTTGACATCAAAGGCGTGCTCGATGCCGGCGTCTATACGGCGCATGCTTCTTTCAAGGGTTTCGAAATCCGAGTGATTGAAGGTCCGGATGCTCCCTTCGAGGTAGGCATCCTTGCCGATGACATTACGGGCATCGCCGGCGCGGAGAGTGCCTACGTTCAGCACTGCGGCATGTTCTTTCGCGACACTGCGGCCGGGAAGCGTCTGATACTGCGTGATCAGCTGCGCGGCGGCGAGAATCGCATCGTTGCCGCGGTGCGGCTGCGCACCATGAGCGTTCATTCCCTCGATGTGGATGTCGAACTCACCGTCCTGGCCCATGAGAAGCCCCTTGCGCACGCCGATCTTGCCTTCCTCGATTTCAGGATAGAGATGGAAGCCGAACATGGCCTCGACATTGTAGCGTTCGAGCACGTCGGCTTCTATGAAATGCCGGGCGCCGCCGGCGGTCTCTTCAGCGGGCTGGAAAATCAACGTGACGGAACGCTTGAGCTCGAGTTCGGAAAGAAAACGGGCGAAGGCGAGGACGATGGCCATGTGTCCGTCATGCCCGCACGCGTGCATGAAGCCTTCGTGCTCGGACATTCCTTCTTGTGGCGCCTCCTGAATCTGAAGGGCGTCCATGTCCGCCCGGAAAGCGAACGACCTCGGATCCATGCCTTCCTTGTAAGCGACAATGCCTGTGCCTGCGACACTCTCTATATCGTAACCGAACGTTTCAAGCTGACGCTTTATATACGCATGTGTCCTATATACATCGAAATCAATCTCCGGAATGCGGTGGAGGTCGCTACGATAGCGCTCCATGCTCTCCTGGAGTGATTCAGTGTAGCCTGATGAACGCGCTTGCCTCAGTGTCTCTAGTCTTTCCATAATTATCACCTATATAAAAATCCACGAGCTTTTTCAAGGCTCGTGGATGCATATCTCTCAACATGCCCCCACTTCATAAAAGCACATTCTCTTCCTCCGGGCAGAGGGCGAGAACAGCCCTGGGCCTCTTAGACCCAGCACCAGCATGCGCTTCGGCGCTTGTCCCTTTCTCTGTCGATACTCATGACAAGCGCAGCCTCTTTTATAAAGCTCATTTTCATGTAACTCTAACACGGGGCGACGCTTGTGTCAATAGATGCACTTACGCTATGGCCGACGTGGATTCGTCGGCCGAAGCCGATGCAGACGCCAGAGACTCAAAGGAAGGAGTAAGAATACGAAAAGATAGGAGATATAGGTTTCAAGGCCGGGGACCGCTGTCAAAAGCCAGTCGAGGTCGCCGCGCTGAAACAGCGTCGAAAACCCGTTGTGCACAAAATGGATGGTGATCGGCACCCATAGCGAGGCGGTCCATATGAAGGACAGTCCGATGACGAGACCGAGGGTGAAAGCGTAAAGGCCGTCGATGACGTTCATCTGATAGACAGCGAACAGGAAGGATGTCAATACGAGGCTCGTCCAGAGCGACGCACGATGTTGTTCGAAGACTCTGAAGAGGATGCCCCGGAAGAAGATCTCCTCGAAGAACGGCGCGAAAACAACCACCGCGAACATCATCGGCATGACCTCGCTCTCGGCGATCACTTCAAAACGCGACTGGAGCGCGGCAAGGGTTTCGGGGAACATTCGGCGTGTGACGCGCAGGACCATTTCACTGAGGAATACTGTCGAAATGCCGATGAAGACGGCGAGCATCAAACTTTTCCCTTTCGGGGGATAGAATCGGGAATGCTTGAAGAAATCGCGTCTCGAGATATAGCGGACAAATGCATAGAGAAGGGATACAACCATGATGACAAGCAACAATCCGTAGAAATCCTGACGGAAGAGCCATTCAGTGACGGTCTCATCCCCGATTTCCATGCCCGCCGATCGCAGGATGAAAAGAACAGTCCTGATCAGATAGCGGAGGAATATGTCGAGAAAAAAGGCGGTCAACGCAAGAAACAGGACAATGAAGAAGAGTCTGGCTGTGAATACTGCAGTGGGTTTCACGCACGACCCTCTTTTTTCTTCAGAAGGTAGATCCGGTTCACATGGGACCCTTCGGCACCGAGATGGACGCGGTGCTCATGCACACAGTAAAACAAGGGAGAGAACAACGACCTCCAGGCATCGTCATCGAGGTTCAAGAGGTACAGACCGCTACTTTCCTGATAAAGCGGCCCCTCGACATGCTCGAGCCCTTCTTCGAGCGCCGGTCTCTCAAGATATGCGTTGACTTTGACGAATACTCTGCCGTCCGCTTTCAGAATGCGGGCGATGGCTTCAAGCGTGCGCGAGGCAACCTCTAGGGAAAGATTGTCGAGGATGTTCGACAGGATGACGCCGTCGAAGCTCTGTTCAGGCATTTCCCCAAGTATCTCGACAGAACCTTTCCTTGTCGTGGCACACCTTTCGGACAATGCAAACAAGGCCTCCGCTGTCTTCAAAGCCTCCCCGGATAAATCCACGGCGACACATTCCGCATTGAACTGTTTCGCGAGACGAAGAAGCATCATCCCGCTGCCGCAGCCGAAATCGAGGAAGCGTCCATCCTTGCATCCTATCCAGTCCAGCCCTTCATCGATTGCCGCATATCCCGTGCTGTCGACATCACGAAGGGAGGACGACATCTTCGCGAACACATCATCCCAGTAGGCTTTAGTCTTTTGATAATCATCCATGCAACCACCTCGTCTGTATCTTACCACCACTTGGCATGATCCGCAAAAAAGAGCGCCGTGAAAGGCGCTCCTTTTTCATTCGGAGAGTAGCTTCTTGAGCTTCTTTGTCGAAGGGACGCGGCCGGAGATCTTGACATGCTCATTGACGACAAGCGCCGGGGTCTGCATGACGCTGTAGTCCGCGATGGCATTGATATCGGTCACTTTCTCGAATGTCGCTTCTTCCTCCAGTTCATCGACCGCACGTCTCACGCGACGCTCGAGCGCGTCACAGCGTTTGCAGCCTTTGCCGAGAATCTTGATGTTCATAGAACCCCTCCTTTTCGTATTAATAGATGATCGCGCCGGCGAGCAGGCCTATCAGGCCGGCAAAGATGACGACAAGCGCGATATAACTGAGTGAACGCTTGATGCCGATGACACGCGTGATGACAATCATGTTCGGCAGGCTGAGCGAGGGACCTGCAAGAAGCAGCGCGGTCGCGGGCCCCAGGTGCATGCCGAGTCCCCTGAAGCTTTCGACAATGGGGATCTCGGTCAGAGTGGCGAAATACATGACGGCGCCGAAGAGGGAGGCGATGACGTTCGCCGGGTAGGTGTTGCTTCCGACGAGGCCGGCCATGAATTCATCACTCACAGCGAACGTAATGATTCCGGCGATGAATATACCGATTAGAAACAGCGGCACTATTCGTTTCGCAAGGTCGAATGTGGCGCGCCCCCATTCGAGAATATCCTCACGCGCATAGAACAATGCAAGCTGGATGATGAGGAGGATGAAAAGCGCGCCTGTGAGGATCAGAACATCAGGAAAGCTCAGGAGCATGCCGATAAGTGTTGCGAACAGTAGCAGCTTCTGCCAGGGTTTCAGCGCCGATGTCTCCTGATCCTCGAACATGCGCTGATCCCCCTCGGACGTCTCGCTCATATGAAAAAGGGCGAACATCGTCAGTCCGATGATGACAGCCAGCAGAATTGCCCCGATGACACGCACAAGCATCACTTCAATGCCGAACGCGTCGAACGTCATGGTCACAGCCAGGACATTGATCGCCGGCCCTGAAAACAAAAATGCGATGGCCGGTCCGAGGCCGGCGCCTTTCCTGCGGATGCTCGCGAACATGGGAAGCACGGAGCACGAGCACACGGCCAGGACGATGCCGGAGACGGAGGCGACGAGATAAGCGAGTCTCTTGTCGGTCCTGGGACCGAAATACTTGAGCACGGCCCCCTGGGACATGAATACAGCGATGGCGCCGGAGAGCGCGAACGCTATGAGCAATGAGAAGAAGCGGCGGATCGTGATGTAGTCGATGAGATACTTTAGACCTTCCTGAAGTGCGTCCAGCATACTGACCCCTCTCTAGGTGTATTGGTTTCTATAACGCATGCGCAGGGTCTCGCCGTCTGTAATGCGCTCGGCGTCGCGCTTTAATGGTTCATAGGCGGTGTAGTTCTTCAGGATGTCGTCAAGCAGCGCCCTCTGGATGGCGTCGGTGATGGCGAGCGTATAGTAGGTGTAGCGTTCTTCTTTCCTTGTCGTCAGAAGCCCCATGGATTTGAGCGTAGCGAGATGCTTGGAAATCTTCGGCTGTGAAAGACCCGTCACCGCAACGAGTTCACAGACACAGAAATCCTTCTGTGCGAGCAGGACGAGAAGCCGCAGACGTATTGCATCGGAACAGGCTTTGAAAAAATCGAGCAGTCGTTCCATGCGATCACCACCGTATACTTATATGCGTATGCAAGTATATGATACTATACATGCGCTTTTAAAGCAAGGAATTCTGCCCTAGATTTCTTTATGGTACATGTAGAGCTTAAAGCGCATCGCTTGAACACCCGGAAAAGTGAAGGTTTTTTCATCGATGCGTTCATAGCCATTATGATCATAGTAGCCATAACTCGAATCAGAATCAGTGAAGAGGAAATAGGATTCTACCCCCTTTTCCCGGGCGGTGTCTTCAAAGCGTTCGATGAGGCGCTTCCCGATGCCCTCCCCCCGGAACCTATCATCGACTATGAAAAGTTCCAGTGCCGATTCAAGGGACACGTCATTCTCCCGCTTCATCTGCTTGAAACCGCGTTCCACCTGCTTGAAGGCGCCGAGAAGCTTCCTGCCTTCCTTCACAAGACTCAGATTGAGAAGGTGCCAGGCGATGATGAGCTTCCATTTCAAAGCATGAAACGGACGCTTTCTGCCGGGAATCGATGCGAACAGTACGCCGATAACTTCGCCGTTCTTCTCGGCGGATAAAGAGTAGTTCCCATAGAGGAGCGCCTCATTCGTCTCTATCGCATACATGTGCTTTTTGATGCGGGCATGGGACGTATACTTTTCAAGTGGCCAGGCCTTCCTGCTCATGCGTCGAAGGGCTTTTATATCCTTGCGTGAATAGTTCCTGATATGGATGGACATTCGTATCAACTCCTATGACCATTATAGCAGAAATTACAAAAAAAGAGGCCTTTTAAAATCCTCATTCCACCTTGAAGGATATGTTCTTCTTCTCTTTCTCCAACGTCCTCCATACCTCGATGATCTGTTCGCCATAGGCCCCGAGGTTGTCGATGAGGGCGTCCCTGTTCTCAAGAACGACTGTGAGAGGCTCCTGCAGCGAGCTGAGCGCATCCTCAAGAGCATCCAGATTATGGCCGTAGTAATCAGGGAGGCCGAGCTTCGACTGCATATGGATATGCGCAGCGACCTTCCCTTTCATCCTCTTACCGTCGAGATGCACTGTGCGTTCACTCATCGTCTTCCTCCTTGGGGTAGACCTGGACAAACGTATCGTAGTGGTCATCGGTGTAGAAAATCAGGCCGTCGTTCGAATATACAAGGCGCTCGGGGCCGCGGTACCCTCCGTCATAGTTGACATCGGCTGTGTAATAGACTCTACCCGTTTCATCAGGCAGGATCCCCTCGCGGTTCATGAACGGGTCGCCGCCGATGCTCTTCTCATCAGTGACCTCCCATAGATTGCCTTCTTCCGGGACCCAGCCTTTTTCCTCCGCTTCATCCTTGGTGATGTAGTTCTCCGGAAGCTCACCGTAGAGATGAATATATCTTGCGACTTTCCCGGGCGATGTGTAGGGTTCGCCTTGTGTGACTTCGACATCTTCACGGGGCGGCATGTCCGGAGCGGGGTCGACCTCGCAGCCCATAGGAAGGAATGATAAGAACACTACCAGGACTATCCATAATTTCATATGGCTTCCTCCTCCGACTGCCATTGTAACATATCAAGCATCCATCGGACATCAGCGGACGGCCCGCGTCAGGACATGATGACCCCGTTCAGCATGTGCGCTTCCTCGCTCGCAAGATACACGATCAGGCGCGCCGCCGCATCGAAATCCACACGGGGCTTCCCGTCCTTGTCTGTCGTCGTGTAGGCCCCGGGCGCGACAGCGTTACAGCGGATGCCGTGCGCCTGATACTGATGCGCGACATGCCGGGTGATACCGTTCAGTGCATGCTTGCTCGCCGTATAGGCGATGCCGCCGGTGTCGCCGCGCTCGCCGGCCGGGGAGGAGACATTCACAATGGCCCCGCCACCGTGTTCAAAGAAGATCGGGAGCGCCTTGCGGATGGTCCTCAGAGGGCCATGGGCATTGATGGCCATCACGGTCTCGAATTCATCGTCGACTACGGTCTCAGCCGACTGCCGCTTGTCGAGGACGCCGGCGTTGTTGATGAGGATGTCCACTTTACTGAAGGCGCGCACAGCTTCAAGGAACACACGGTCGACTTCATATTGCAACGACACATCGCAAGGGACCGAGAGTGCGTTGCGCCCTATTGAAGATGCGAGGCTTTCAGCCCGCGTCTCATCCGCATCCGCGATGACAATGTTCGCACCGTTTTCGGCAAGCAGTTCGATAATCCGCTTCCCGAGTTCGTTCGCGCCGCCGATGATGACAGCGGTCTTATTTTCAAAACTCACTGCAACGCCTCCTTTGACAGTCCTGCATCAACAGTGCTATAAATAAAAAAACCATAATTTCCAAAGAGAAACTATGGTGCAATGATGGTGCGAGCGGGGGGACTCGAACCCCCATGGGACAAACCCACATGACCCTGAACCATGCGCGTCTACCAATTCCGCCACGCTCGCGTCGGTTGCATGACTATCATAGCATCAAAAACGCCATAAGGCAATCCCCTTCCTTGTCTTTCAGCATGGTTTCTGCCCTGAGCGTCAGTCGTAATAGTCTTCTATCACTTCATTGAGGAGTGTGGGCCGGTCGGTGAGGATGCCGTCGGCGCCGAGCTCGACGAGCTCGCGCATGTCATCCTCGTCATTGATCGTCCAGTAATGCACCGCGATATTATGCCTTTGCGCAGCGTTGACGAACGCATCGGTGGCGAGGTCGAAGCCGCCTTCCTCCATCGGGACCTGGAAGGATGTGACCTCGTCGCGATAGAAGAACGTAAGGCGCGGCAGGTGCAATGCGTAGAACTTCTCGATACTGTCGTGCTGGGGTGAGAACATCAAGTCGGGGTATTCAGTGTCCCTGAGTTCAGTGAAGGCATCCGTCATGTCCCTGTGGAACGAGGCCAGGTTGATGCGCTCGAATGTGTCGTACTCATCATCAAGGTCCTCCATGAGCTCGATGATCGCATCGAGAAGCTCGAGGCCTTGCTCGCCGCCCTGCTTGAGTTCGACGATGAGGTAGTTCTCAGGAAAATGCGTGATCAACTCTTTAAGGGTGGTCGCGCGGAAGATTTCCTCGTGTCTTGGCTCGACACCATCGGGGTAATCGACATCGAGCGGCGTGACGTGCCTGCCGTCATAAGTTTCATATTCATGGAATTCACCGGTGGTGTTGAACCCTTCGTCATCGATCGGGTTCTCATAGCCGAAACCGACTTCATCCTCCATCAAGTCTTCATAGCGGGTCTCTTCGACCGGCGCTTCCGTGATATTCGTCTTGCGGTCGAAGGTCAGATCATGCGTAAGCACAACGACACCGTCCTCTGTCAAGGCCACATCGGTCTCGAAGATAGCGTCGGGGTCGATGCTGTAGGTGTTGTAGTAGGCCTCGAGGGTGTTGTCGGGGAATTCCATGTTGCCGCCGGCATGGGCGATGATGTGCGGCGGCCCATCTTCCTCTCTTCTGAAGGGGTTGTCTTCTGTCGCCACAGGACGCGGCGCAAAAGCGAACACGACCCAGACAAAGAGAATGACTATAAGGACCAGCAGAATCTTTTTCCAGATACCACCAAGCTTCATGTGCTTGCCTCGCTTTCAATATCATATACTCTGATTATACAATACCCCACCAGCCATGTTAATCATGATGAGTGAAAATTTCAATCTTCATCACAAGCGCTACGCGCGGGACTCTCCCGAACGTGAGATCATGGATTTGAACACGATGGGGCCGACGATTTCGAAGAACAGGATGCTTGCAAGAATGATCGTCTGTACGATGCGGGCCTCTTCATCAGGCAACATGGCGGTAAGAGCCACCAGCATACCGATGGTGACACCGCCCTGGGGAAGGAGGCTGAAGCCTATGTAGCGCTTGGTGGATAGGGACGCGCGCGTTATAACCGCCCCGACGTAGGCGCCGAGAAGCTTGCCTATCATACGGAACGTTATGAAGGCCAGCGCAATCAATCCGGCATCCTGCAGAACGCCTGGGGAGAGCTCCAGTCCGACGACAGCGAAAAAGAGTATGATAAAGGGCTTCTCGAAGTTGCTTAAGGCCCTGTATTGAAGCTTGAAAGTGGCTTTTCCTATGAAATTCGTGAACACCATTCCGGCGCTCATAGGCATAAGAATCAAAGAAAGGGCGTATGCCTCGGCGATCCAGACGGAAAAGAGGATCGCTATCATCGAAAGCACCAGGTAGGCGGTGTATTGATCATCCAGACAGTACTTGCAGACGACGAATTTCGACGCCAGCCCGAGCAGTAGTCCGAAAACACCGCCAATGCCGATGGAGAGCACGACCTCGAGGATGGGATGATAGAACGCGTTCTGCACGTTGATCTCCTCGCCGGTGAGCACCGAGACCGCGATGGTGGAGAGAAATCCGAACATGACGACAGAAATGATGTCGAGGATTCCGACAAAGGGGACGACAGTCTTCGTGAGCGGGCCCTTGGCCCTGAGTTTCTGGATGATTACCATGATAGGGGCCGGCGCGGATGCGACGGCCAATGAAGCAAGTGCGAAGGCCAGCCATAATGTAGAGGATATGGCCCAGACCGCGAGAAAGACGACGATGGCCACAATCAAGGCGTGAATCAAAGTCATGACAAGTATCTTGACACCATGTTGCTTGAGTTTCGGGAACCATAGCTCCGTCCCTATCTGATAAGCGATGATGGCGAGCACGAGGCTGGTGATGACATTCAATCCGGGAATCGCATCATGGTCGATCAATCCCAGGACATTCGGGCCGATCAGAAGTCCGGCGACGATGTAGCCGGTGATTTCAGGCAGTCTGGCCTTATCGGCGATCCTCCCCATGAGGAAGCCGAACAAGAGCAGCAAGCCGAGATATAGAAACAGTTCATAGTGAAGCAAGGTGATCATCTCCAGGAGATAATTGTATTTTATACATATTGCATTTTACACATAAAAAACCTTTCAAAGGCGTCTTTGAAAGGCGCGTAACACTTTGATGGTGCGAATGGGGGGACTTGAACCCCCACGGCCGTTAAGTGGCCACATGGCCCTCAACCATGCGCGTCTACCAATTCCGCCACATTCGCAGAAGATGGTGGAGACTGGAGGACTTGAACCTCCGACCCCTTGCACGTCAAGCAAGTGCTCTCCCGCTGAGCTAAGTCTCCCTTCAGTCGCAATGAATTATACCACCGCGCGGCATTGAAAGTCAAGGCCGGGGCGGAGGAAATTTAGGGACTATTCGTAATACACGGTATAAAAGGCGTCTTCCTTTTCCACCCGCGTGACAGTGTCAAAGACAATGTCCGTCTCCTGCTCGCTGACGACAGGCATCCTGATGTTCGCATTGTAATGCGGGA
Source organism: Mollicutes bacterium (assembly GCA_003553945.1). Classification (GTDB taxonomy): domain Bacteria; phylum Bacillota_I; class Bacilli_A; order Izemoplasmatales; family Izemoplasmataceae; genus T1SED10-81. The sequence goes on from PWEL01000033.1 coordinate 30,770, forward strand.
CGGAACGGTTCAAAGCTTCAATGTAACGACGGTGGGCGTTCAGCCGGTCGTTGACATGAAGCAGTGATTCGAAGGGAAGATTGAAGAACGCTCGGTCGATGGGTTTCAGGGAAGTGTGCGCATGCATGAAGGCGTGCGAGTTCCTCCGCTCGAGCGCGGAGATGAGTGCGGTGTTGCCTCCCTCCCAGAAAGGGGCCAGCACCGTATCATCCTTGATAGTAGTCATGCGCACGAGCCTTTTCACGACCTCCGCCGGAAGATGCGACACCTCGCGGGGCGATGGTCCGCGCGGTGTCTCATCGGCGAGATTCCACACGCCGGAGAACCATGTATTGCGTTCCTCGTAGAAAAACGCGCTCTCGCGGCGGCGCATCTTGTCTTCTTCCGCAGGGAATCGTCGGAGGCCGCCCTTTCTGAACAGGAGGATATGGGAGCTATCGAGCGTCACATAGGCGCCGGCCGGCAGGGTGCCGGAGCCCATGAACGTATTATGGTTATGCGCGGGACGCCGCCAGATGATCGAGGGGAGGGCCGTGAAGCCATGCTTTCGCAACGTCATCGTGATACGGGCGGCGTTCGGATGCAGTTCAAACTGCTTATTCATGCTGCGGGGTGCACCTTCGGCCAGCACAGCCACGAATCCCCCGTCCTTTACAAGCCGAGGAAGTTCTGACCAGGTCTCATCCAGGATGGCGTGCATATGAGAGAAAGTATGAAAGGCGTCTTCAGTGTGAAGCGCTTGCCGGACATGAGGAGAACGGGCGCAGAAATAAGCATCGCAGGATTTACGCATGGGCATGGGCGGTGCGGCGATGACGAGGTCGGCGCTGGCGTCAGGGAGTGTGTGAAGGCCGGTGTCGGCGGCCCTGAGCGTATGAACAGTATGCATTGAACGCCCCCCTAGCGTCGATAATCCCCTTGATCGGTTGTCATCCTGACCGCCTTCTTCCATGCCCGTCGCTCTTCTTCTGTCCATTTCTCATGCGCGGCTTTATAATCACGCTTGCGTCTGATCTCTCTGAGATGGGATTGCAGAGTGTCATATTTTGTCAGGGTCGTATGCTTCAAGCGCTCGCGAAGAGCGCTTTTTTTGCGCATGGATGCAAGGCAGGCCTCGAGATGATGCATGCAGAGCATGCCCTCTTCCTCGTAACGCTTAAAGAACGCCTCTTCTTTCAGGAGTCTCGGGAAATAGTGAAGATAATTCTTCTCGTTCTTGTGTTCAAGTTCACATAGGTCGCACGTCTTAGGTGAGCGTTTCTTATCAAGGCTCTTCTTTTTCTCTTCAATCAAGCTTTCATAGAGGATCGCATGAGAGAGAGGACGACCCTTCCGAAGGACTTGATCCCCGTGATGCTTGCAAAACCCTTCCGCATCGAGGAATCTCTCCCGTGAGTCGGGATTGGTCACACACCCTGTGAGCACATGGGATATGCGCTTATTCGTACGATGGGCGATGAGGCGGCATATGGGGCATTCATCATCACTCATCATATCCATAAGATCGTTATAGATCATGTCCTTGCTCACAACATCACATCCTGTTTCAGAATTTCACGTCAAAAGAATCGGGGGCGTCATCGGGGGCGTCCAGCCATTCGCCTTCCACTGAATCGATGTGGCCGGCACCGATCTTGTTGCGGCGCAACAGGTCGATCATGCGCTCGATGTCCTTTTCTTTCCCCACGAAATAGATCTCCACTCTGCCGTCCGGAAGGTTCTTCACATGTCCCCTTAGTCCTTTGCGCGTTGCGGTCGTGCGTACGGAAAAACGCATGCCGACGCCTTGTACAATTCCGTTCAGATATCCTTTGTACGCTTTCCACACGGTGCATCCCTCCACTTGTGGGTTTCCACTTACATCATATCATAACACAGAGGGCAATTTATAATAAAAGAGACGATTCCTGAGTAGACCGGTGCTTTGATCGTATGCAAATCGGGCATGTGAAGCGATAACGGATCCGGGATGTCATGGGCGAAAGATATGAGCCTAGGGCATATCGCATGAAAAAAGAGAAGGAGCCGCCTTCTCTTTCGTGCACCATAATGGCGCCCTCGGCAGGATTCGAACCTGCGACCTCAGCATTAGGAGTGCCGCGCTCTATCCCCTGAGCTACGAGGGCCGGCGTATGGGATGTATATGTGAAGCCCGTGAAGGGCGTCCATTACTGGCGCTCCGGGAGGGATTCGAACCCACGACCTACAGCTTCGGAGGCTGCCGCTCTGTCCCCTGAGCTACCGGAGCATTCAGACCTACGGTATTATATCACGCTTGACGATGTAAATAAACACCCGGGAGGATTTTATCCGGCGTCGCTCTTAATGATGAGGGGACAGGCATCGAGTGCGAGGCGCCCTTCTTTGACGGTGACGGCGCTGTCATCGATCAGATTGGTATAGGTCCCGTCCTCGAGGTCGGTCGTGATCTCTCCTTGGCGACCCGCAAAACTGAATACACCGGTATAACGCACTGTTTCAAAACGATACGACCCGCCAACGACCTGGTGTGCTTCATGCGCCAGGAGGTCATAGGCGCCCCTATAAAACGGCGTATCCGACGTTATGGTCTTCAGACGCCGGAAAAACGCCGTGTGCTCGGTCCCTTCGAAACGGACCGGGTCCTTGTTGAAGAGGTCGGGGTGATGCGTATCGAAGTATTCGCCGCCTGCATACACCAGTGTCGAACCGCGGCTGAAGAAGGAGAATGCGTGCCAGTTTTTTAGCGCATCGATGTCGGAGTCAAGCCAGCGGGCGATGCGTCCATGATCATGATTCTCCAGATGACGCAGCTTGATGTAATTCCCCGGATAGATGGATTCCTGCACCAGTAGCCATTCGACATATTCTGAGAGCGTGCCCTCGCCGTCGAGATATGCTTTGAAGAAAGGGTCGGCGTCATAATCATAGGCCATGTCGAACACTTGCAGAAGTTCGCTGTCGCTCAGCGCCTCGAACCCTTGATTCCTGAAATGACGCACAAAATCCGTGTGAATGGATTCCGCGAGCCAGATGGTGTCGGGGGCCACCGCCTCGACTGCACGGCGCGCACGGCGCAAGAATGCAAGCGGAAGCAACCCTGCGACATCGAAACGGAACCCGTCGACGCCTTTCTTCGCATACATCACCAGCACATCGATGAGCGTCTCCCAGAGGCGCTCGTCCCTTGTGAAATCAAAGTCCACTACGTCCCACCATTCACCGACTCGGTTTTTGAATTCGCCATCTTCACGATAAAAGAAACCCGGGTGATTCTCAAAAAGCGCCGAATCCCAAGCGGTGTGATTGAAGACAATATCCATCATGAGCTTCATATCGCGGCGGTGGACGGCATCGATCAAGGACTGGAAATCCTCCATTGTGCCGAGCGATTCGTCGATGGCGGTATAGTCCCTGATGGAATAGGGGCTTCCGAGGCCGCCCTTTCGTCGCTTTCTTCCAATCGGATGGATGGGCAGGAGATAGATGATGTCGACACCCAGAGCCTTGATCCTATCCAAATCATCAATGATGGCGGACAGCGTCCCCGCCTCGCTGTGATTGCGTGGATACACCTGGTAGATGAAAGCGTTGCGAAGTTCAGGATTCGTCTTTTCAGCCATGATAGCCTCCTGTTTCATTCATTCGTCCCATACACGCATAGCGTCTGCCGGGTCAGGACCTCGCTGTATGAAAAGCCCGGCACACTTGAGCATATCACATAAAAACGGCTATACAAAGGAAAACAATGTGTTATAATATTATCGACTGGTCATGAAGGAGGACAATGCAATGGCTGTTATCATTATCGTCTACATCATTCAAGTGCTTTTCGGGGTCTATGCCGGTGTCGCTAACGCCACGAAGAACGAGGACGAGCATACGACCGTCGCAGTGATGGTCTTTGTCGCAATGTTGTTCCCTGTCGTCGTCATCGTTGATGGCGTGCATAGGTTCCCCCACGTTATCGGCGCTTTCTTCGCTTGGCTGTTCGTGAGCTTTCTTGTCAATGAAGGGATCCGCTTGTTCAGGAAAGTCTATGAGGGCGATGATTGAGTGCGCCATCGCGCTGCATGCGACGGCACATTCATGTTGAATAGCTGAAAATCCCCGCGCCGAGGCGGGGATTTTTTCATTGTTCATAGGTGGGATGTTCTTTGAGGAATATTTCAGCGATGTTCGGCATGTTGTCTCGGTCTTCTTCTGAAAGGCTCATGATGCGGTTGTTGGCGGTGTCGATCCTCATCACTAGAATCTTGCTCTTCTTCCTGCCTTCCTCCTCGGGGTCGTAGACGCAAAAACACTGCCCCCTCCACATTCACAATGTCCAGATAGTAATGTCCCGGCTTGTCAAGATAACGATTGATCGGAACATGTCGACTCTGGGTCTTCTCCGTGATCGAGAGGCTGTTCTCGTGGTCATACTGCAATAACCACTTGGTGATGAATGTTTCCATGGTTTCTCCTTTCTACCAAAAAGAAAACGCCATCGTCATGATGGCGTGAACGGTTCCACCATCATGCAAGCATTAGCACCTTGCCTCAATTTTGGCAGGTTGCTGAAGGGTCATAAAGCTTGTCTCTCGCCTTCTCTTAATGGTGTGTCCAAAATACACTATCCCGGAATCTTTGTCAATGAGGTTCGCCTTGGGGGCGACCGGTGCTGCAGGGCTTTCTAATAAACAACCCCTCCGGCCGGAGGGGTTGATGTCATCGCAAGGTCTTCAAGGCCGAGGCCCATGACTCGACCTGGTCGAAAAGGGTCTGTAGGCTCTTTTCGTGGACCGATCTGGGATTGAATTCAGAGAACTCCTTGAAATCATCGAAGAGGGACATCAGCACATGAGAGCGGACATCCGCCATGTTGAGCTCGGCGCATATATTGCGCAGATGCTCCGCCGCTCTCACACCGCCGCCGGAACCGTAGCTCACAATGCCGGCGGCCTTGTGATACCAGGCCTCGCGGGCCGAATCCAGTGCGTTCTTGAGCGCAGCGGTCAGTGAATGATTGTATTCGGGGACGATAAAGATGAAGCCGTCCTTCTCGTCAAGTTTCTCGTTCCAGCGCTTTACGCCGGAGGTGTCCCCGCCCTCTCCGAGCAGGGGCAGGTTGTAATCCGCGATATCGATCAGTTCATAGTCGGCGCGTTCCCTTCCTTCAGCCTGACGCTCGACCCATTGTCCGACCTGAGGCGATACGCGCCCTTGCCGTGTACTGCCGAGAATGATACCCAGTTTCAATTTCTCCATGTTCTCACCTCTCATATTTATATCCATTCCAAATAACATTTTCATTGTAGCGCTGTCTTGCGTTTTCGTCAAAGCATACGCTTGTGCAATGCGTCTTGCATCATGCACTTCTGTCCGTATGTTAGAATATAGATAGAGGTGGTTCTATGTGGATCGGCATAGCAATCGTCGTCGGTCTGGCCGTTTTATTCATGGTCCTCTGGGTCTTGAACCCGAAAGAGAACCTTATGAAAGAGGCGTTGGAGGAAGCGCATTCCTTCATGAAAAGACATGAACTGACAGATAAAGACAAGGAAGAACTAAAGCAGGCGATGCAACGTCTCGAAAAGGCATATGAAGAAGCGAAGGCGAAACCGATGTGCTCCGCGAGTTCATGCGCAAGGCTCCCCTTGAATGATGCCTATGAACATCTGAGAAGGCTTCTCAATGAGTATGAACGCCGTTATGACATGTAGAAATGTTAGACAATATCACGCCCCCTTTTGTCACGGACAAATCGGGGCTTTTTAATGGCTTGATGAGCATTAAGCCCTTGTGAGGAACAGGAGCTTTGTTTATAATAGGGCCGAGTATGCACGAGAAAGGAGTTCATATGACACGCTTTGAATCACTGAGGAGATTCGGGACCGCATCTGCGAAATGGGACGGCATGAAGATGAAGCTAGGGCATGAGGATTTTCTTCCCTTCTCAGTCGCGGATTCGGACTATTCGGCGCCCGAGGAAGTACTCGATGCACTCCGTGAACGCCTCGAACACGGTTCGCTGGGCTACACGATGATCGATGACGCCTATCTCGATGCCGTCCGCCGCTGGCTGATAAAACGCTGGAGGGTCGAGATAGAGAAGGACTGGATCATACCGGCCCCGAAAGTGCTTACTGCGATGAGTGTCGCAATCGAGACGCTGACCCGTCAGGATGATGCCATTGTCATCCAGACACCGGTCTACAACAAGTTCGCTCCCGCCGTCACCTACAATCAGCGCACGCTTTTGAAGAACCCTCTGCATTATGAAGGCGGCCGCTATGTGATGGACCTCGACGATCTGGAGGCGCACTTCAGAAAGGGGGCCAGGATGCTTTTACTCTGCAGCCCGCACAATCCCGTCGGCCGCGTGTGGAACAGACAGGAACTGAAAGACCTGCTCGACCTCGCAAGGCGCTACGATGTCTATATTCTCAGCGATGAGATCCACGGAGACCTCATCCTAGACAATCATACGTTCACATCCATGGGGCATTTCCTGAACGATTACGAAAAGCTCGTCGTCGTCACTGCACCGAGCAAGACCTTCAACATCGCCGGTCTGCATGCCGCGAATGTCATTGCCGCTCATGAAGAGACCCGCAAAGCAATCATCAAGGATTTCAAGCGCCTCTTTCTCAGCGGTCCGAACCTCCTCGCTCAGACCGCGATGAAGGCTGCATATGAGAAGGGGGAAGCGTGGCTCGATGCCCAGATGGAACATATCGAGAACAACGACAGGATCCTGAGGGAATTCTTCAAAGAAAACGACCCGAAGGCCTACGTGCTCCCCTTGGAGGGGACGTATCTCTCCTGGGTCGATCTTTCCCACTGGAATATTGAAAGCAGGACTCTGGTTGAAAAAATGAAGGCATACGGTGTCGTCGTTGCATCCGGCACCCTTTATGGAGCGGACGGCGAAGGCTTCATCCGCATCAACCTCGGCTGCTCGAAAGAACAGCTCGAGGAAGGGCTATGGCGCATAGGCCGGTTCATGGACACTCTACGCTCTTGAAACGAACGCGCCTAAACGCTTCTTTCGCGGATGAACTTGATGCCGTGAAGCGCAGTGATATAGGCGAAGAATATGCCGGCCAGTAGCGTCGTGCTGTCCTGGCTCAGCTTCCCGTCGGCGATGAGACCATCTCCCGCCAAAGCGAACACGCCCAGGAAAAGAACCGCTATGACAGCGAAGGCGATGCTGTTCCTGCCGTATGTCTCGCGACGCCCCACATACGCTCCCTGGAACAGCGAGCGCGTCACACAGTAAAGTGTCGGCACGGCGATCAGAACGAACGCCTCGCTCATCGGCTCAGCCCAGGTCATATCGAAACTCGAGCGTACGAGGCCGTTCATGAGCAATAATACAAATACAATCATGAGCGCATGGTGGGAGAGTCTGTAATTGACCCACCGCTGCCTTTCGTCATACTTTTTATTCATCATCCACCTCCTTCCAGAACAAATCGTCCAAAGTGACATCCAGCGCCCTGCAGATGTCAATGCAGAGATTGATGGTGGGGTTGTAGGCGCCACTTTCGATGGCATTGATTGTCTGCCGTGTCACACCAACCTGACGAGCGAGTTCCGCCTGCGTCATATCCTTCTTGACGCGGGCGCTTTTCATCCTGAGATTCTTACCCATAACCATCACCTGTCATGATTATATACTATCCTTTACACAATGTAAACTATATTTTACATAAAAATGCGTTAAAAAACGCCCTGCATGTCATAAGGCGTTCCATTGAAAAAAGCACGGGCGGGCTTAATAGATGCTGCCATCCTTTTTGGAACTGATTATGCGCCTGATGCTGTACACGAGCCATAGAAGGACGATGACCGCGATGATGATCGCGCCGACTGTGGAGAATATGTCCATCGGTGTCATACCGCCGTTGGTATCGCCGAACGTGGCCCATGTCATTGTAGCACCTTCCTCCTCGGTCTTCTCGATAGAGTGAACATACTACCATTCTGCAATATCCGGAAGGATATTGCAAGAGACTGATGTCAATCTTGTTCCGAAGGATGCCTCCGGTCTTTATTAAAACGGCGTCACTCCGGATTCCAGCGGGCATTTGAATGCATGTGCTATGTCACTCTCAGTGCGCATGATTTTTATTGTGCTTCAGCCATTCCTTCGCCGCTTGCTTTTCCATCGGCCGGGTGAAATAGAACCCCTGTCCGTAGTCGCAGCCCAGCTCTTGCAGAAGCTCGAGCGTCTTCTCGTCCTCAATGCCTTCGGCGATTACGCTCAGTTTCATGCGGTGGGCGTATTCAATCATCAGGCCGACGAGTTTGCGGGTCTTTTCATCGCGTAGGAGGTCTTCGGTGAAGGTGCGGTCGATCTTGATGGTACTGATGGGGAAATCCTTCAAAAAGGCGAGCGCCGAATAATCCAGTCCGAAGTCATCGAGCACTGCATGCACACCGAGATCTTTGAGCGACTGCAGGTGATGTTTCGATGCCTCCTTGTCGATCATCATCGTGGTCTCCGTAACTTCGAACTTCAATGCTTCAGCGGGCATTTCATATTCTTTGAGCAATGCTTCGATCTCCCTATACAGCTGATCTGTATAAAGGCACCGTTGCGATACATTCATCGATAATGCGATTGAAGGGTCGATCTTTTTGAATGCGTCGTAGCTTTTGAAGACATTGCTTAGGACCCAGCGGGTGATATCGTCGATCAGCCGTGTCTTCTCCGCCGGAAGGATGAACGCTTCCGGAGAGACGACCTCGTCATTATGTCGCCACCTGAGGAGGGCTTCGAAAGCGACACATGCGTTGGTTCCGAGGTCGACGATCGGATGGTAGACGAGAAAGAATTCTTCGTTCCTAAGCGCCTCCGGTATTTCGCCGAGCTTCTCGAAGAGTTGCTGCTCCTTCTCGTAGTGCTCTTCATAGACGACATCCCTGAGTCCCTTGTCCTTGGCGTATGTTGCAGCGACCTCGCTTTCACGGAGTCTGTCGTCGGGTTTCTTGTAGGACGCCTTTGTGCTGATGCCGACAGCGTATTCGAAATAAAGCGGTACATTCCCTTCATAAACGGGGGACTGTTCCAACGCCGAGAGAAACGTGGGGTGGTGCTTTTCATATTCCTCGAGCGGCATGTCGACTGTGAATTTACGCTTATCCATCAAAAAGACATTGGCGCTCTCGGGAAGCAGGCTCTGCATCCGTTCGTATATCTTGGCGAGGACACGGTTATAAGCATCGTATCCGACCATCAGAACCAGCGATTCGTAATTGATGATCTGGATGGTGAGCGCTACACAGTCTGTGGCCGGGCATTGGTAGGCGGATAGCGCCATGCTATGGTAGTTCGGGATGCCGGTCTGTGCGTCGCGGGTATAAAAACTCTTGAGCAGTCCGTATTGGTTCCTAAGAAATTGCACGAGCACGGCAAGCAGAGCGCCGATGAGCATGAAATAGGCGGTGCGGTATAAGGAGTCGATGAGCGCTTCACCGTTCAAACCGAGGGCCTCGAGTGACATCAGGGGCCCTATGAGCATGCCGCCTATCAATCCGACGGGCAATGCCCCTTTGACGCCAAAGAAGACTGCGGCTAAGAACACGGGAAGATACATCGTATGTGCAAACGCGCTAGGGATACCCCCTGTAATATACACAAGCCACGTGTTCACAGCTAAAAAACCGGCTATCACAAGCGCGGCGATACGTTTCTGACTTGTTGATGGCGCTACGATTGTCTTTAACAGCTCGTCCTTATCCATAGACAACCCTGCACTTTCCAACGGACCGTCATTCGTTCGCAGTCACCAAGACTTACACCTGAATGATAACACATGCGGAGTGGTATTATAAAAGTTATGCAGTCCGAGGTATATATATATCCGCAATGGCCACTTTTAAACCCCGCATGTACGGGAAGTACATGCGATTCACTCATCACAGACAGAAAATGTCAGAAGAATGCCCCTTCTTTATAAAGCGTCACTGAGGCGCCGCCCTTTTCCTTGGAAGCATACATGGCTTTATCGCTCACACCCAGAAGTTCGTAATAGTCTCTTCCGGGGACTGAAGCGACGCCCACCGAAGCACTCATATCAAAGTCCTTGAAATCAATGGCGACCCCTCTGATGTCCTCGATGATCTTTTCAGCGCGTTCATACATTTCATCTTCAGTAAAATTGTAGATGTAGACAAAGAACTCATCGCCGCCGACGCGATAGTAAAGGACATTATACTCCCAATGGGCGATGAAGTGTTCGGCAATCTTCTTAAGCAGCATATCCCCCGCCTGATGGCCGAAGCGGTCGTTGAAGGTCTTGAAGGCGTCGAGGTCGATATAGAGGCCGTAGGCGTCTTCTGTCTCTTTTGATGCTTCGATGTGTTTTTTCAGGGTTTCGCGGGTGAACAGGTTCGTCAACGGATCCTGATAGGTCTTCTGATAATGCTCGATATACTGCGGTGTCGTTTCCGAGGTGGCTATGATGGTACCGAACAAAAGCCTGCTTTCACCGGATGACTTCACACATTGGAATGCGATTGAAAGCCATAGCGGCGAGTCGCCTCGTTTCAATGGTAGATAGAGAAGTTCATCCCTTCTTATGTTGCGGAGCTTCTGCATGAAGTCCCTCTTGAAGGTCTGTCTCCCCTCGATCTCGGCTAACGCATTGTCCTCTTCGACATAAGGCCAGATCTCATTTACAGAGAAAGGGCGCTCGAAAGGGATGGCGAGCGCTTGCGGGTCTCCGGAGATCAATCGTATGATGGGGTCCTCTTCTTCTGCGTCGAGGAAGAAACGGAGATGATAATCGTCTTTGAAGAGGACGTCATCGAGAACCTCCATGTCGTAGTGTTCTTTCAAATATTCAATATTCTCCTGTTTCATTCAAAAGCCCCCTGTCCATAGCATGGATGTACATTTCGCACCTATACTGATGATAACATATCCTCATACCATTGAAAACGCTTGTATTACAGTAGACTTCAGACAGAACTTTTTTATATCCTGCTCAGCGGCAGCCAATGATAGTGCACCAGGATATGACTGAGTCTACAATTGAAACTTTTTTCAGCGGGTATTGCTGTTGAACCGCGGACGCGCTACACTATGTATAAGAATGAAATGAGGAGGAATACCATGCGCACATTCATCGGTGTCATCGGCGGACTGGGTACGGATGCGACGATTCGATTCTTCCAAGCGCTCAATGACTTTGATTTCGGCAAAGGGGATGAGGAACGACGCAAGATGCTGCTTTATAACAACCCCGACATTCCCTCGAGAAGCATCGACTTCCACGAGGGCGATAGAGACGTCAAAGAGGCATTGATCGCCTCAGTGAAAGTTCTTGATGATGCCGGGGTGGACGTCATAGCCATCCCCTGCAATACGGTGCATTATTTCCACCGATCCCTTCAGGAAAACGCGGAGGCCGAGATTCTCAACATCATAGACATCACAAGACGCGCATGCCTCGACGTGATGGGACCCTCGGCGCGCATCGGCATTCTCGGGTCGCAGAAGACCATCCAGACCGGCCTTTACCAGGAAAGTTTCCAAGAGGAGAATGTGGAGGTCGATACCCCTCCTGAAACCATGCAGCCTCTGATCGACGACGCCATCGACCATGTGAAGCGCAATGACATGCGTGATTTCTCCCATTTCGCCAAAGCAGTCGAGTCATTCACTGAACAAAAATCACTTGATGCGCTCATCCTGGGGTGCACGGAACTCGGACTCATTCCATTGGAGTACTACCCATTGCATACGAGGCTTTTCGATTCCAACACCAGCCTTGCCGAAGCTGTGTACCGATACGCCGAAGCAAATAACTGCAATGAATAAGGAGCACTCATGAAGTATATCCATAACCCATCTTTGGACACGCGCTATAACCTCGCCCTTTACGAATACATCCTCAGATATTGGAAACAGGGAAGCTATCTCATCATCTTTGAAAACAAGAACAGCATCATCGTCGGACGGCATCAGAACACCTTTGCAGAAGTGAATCAGAACTTTGTCGACGCGCACGATGTCGCCGTTGTAAGACGCATCGCCGGCGGCGGTGCCGTCTATCATGACGAGGGCAACATCAATGTCGTCTTCATCACGGACAAGAGGGACAAGCTGAATCAATTCCAGGCTTTCACTGCACCGATCATCGAAGCGCTAAGGGAAATGGGCGTACCCGCTGAATTCAAAGGCCGCAACGACATCGTCGCTGATGGAAAAAAGATCAGCGGAAACACCCAAGTCGCCTTTAAGGACCGCATCATGCATGGTGGGTCGGTCCTTTTCGATACCGACCTCGACGCACTAGGCGCGGCGCTTACGCCCAGCGCGAAGAAAACAGCCTCGAAGGGCGTGCAGTCAATCAGGCAGAGAGTGCGCAATATAAAACCATATCTCGACCTCGACAAGAACGCTTTCAAGGCGCGGCTTGCCAAAAAGCTATTGGGTCACCCCCTCGATGCCTGCCTGGAGACACTCGATGAGGAAGACATGCGCGCAATCAATACCATCAGACGCAACCGCTATGACCGCTGGGAATGGAACTACGGACGCTCACCCGCTTCCAGCGTCGTCAAGGAGGCGCGTTTCAAAGGCGGCCTGATCGAGATTCACCTCAAACTGAAAAAGGGGCGCATCCAAGGGATGGAAATCTTCGGCGACTTCTTCACCAGACGTGACCTCGCCCCTCTCAAGAATGCTTTCCGGGGCGCCCCTTATGAAAAGAAGGCGGTCGACGCCATAATAAAGCGTCGACCGCCCGAAGATTTCTTTTTCCAGATCAGCACACAGGAGTTTAGAAACTGTCTTTTTCAATGAAGCGGCGTAGTTTACATCGCATTTGAAAAAGCACCTGGCAGGGTGCTTTTTTAATCGTTTATCAGGCGTTCTATGTCACTGTCTTCCTTGATGCCCTCGACATGCTCATTAATCAGTTCCTGTTCCTTCTGCTGGATAATCTGTTCTTCCAGCTTGTCCTCGATTTCCTCCAAAGGTTCGGGATCGTCTTCGTGCTCTTCCATGTTCTTCTTGTATTCCTCATAGGCCTCTTCTATGTCTTCATCGCTGATTTCTACTTCGTCAATCTCGGCATCGAGATAGGCTTCGATTAAAAGCTCGTCCGCTAAGAAACTACGGAAGGTCTCTTCAGTATAGTTGTTCTCTTCAAGCGCCTCTTCGAAATCTTCTTCAGTCTGAAATCCTGCCTTGGCTTCTTCGAACTTTTCATCGATCTCCTCATCGGAGACGCTGTGACCGTCCGCTTCCGCTTGCTGTATGATGACTTCTTGCTGTATGAGCGTCTCGAGCGCCATCGATTCGATCTGTTCGAGCATCATCTCGCCCTGTTCACCTTCAAAGTCCATGCCTTGCTGCTTGTAGGGTTGTTTCATCTGGTCGACCATCTGGTCGACCATCAGCTCATACTCTTTCTCCAGTATCTCTTCGTCGTTCACTATCGCGACGGGCTCCGCGTCTTCTTCACAGGCGGCAGCGAACATCAGGACAAAACCAATCGACAATATCATCAGAAACTTCTTCATACATAGTGACTCCTTATTAATTTATTATTTAGTGCGCACTTTAACATATCTCACTCAAAATGAAAACCATTAATTTGCAGCTGCTTATAAAAACATGATGGGATACATGAGGAAAATCCCATGTTACACAACAATCCCCTGCCGGAACAGGGGAAATTCTTCCATCATATAAGACCTGTGGCGATTTCAAGTTACGGTGGAACCACATCCGGTGGGCACTATCTGCTTCGTCTGTTTTATTTAGACATCTTCGGGATATGAAGAATTCATCCTGCTAAACGGTAGGTCAGTTCAGGCGAAGGGGACATTATTAAAAGACGACCCCTAGTCCTGTATCGAAGGATACAAATTTCATCACCTTGAAATAGCTTGTCGGCAATGTACAAATCATACACAAGGGGGCCCGCAGTACTGAAAGTATGGTGACAGTATCCTGAAGCCTTTCTTCAGAGGATGGAAGTGATTCGAAGTAACCGTTTCGATCAATAATGTTTCATTGAATGAAGCTAATTTCGGTCCTTCCCTCAAATGCATCTCACGAAGTGATGCATAATTGTCCTGCGACACGCAGATAAAGACACCAGCACGTCGAATAAGGTTAGACCGAATATTCCGTTCTTCATATCAATCTTCACAAGGTTTTTATGAACCCAGCTCTGTCAGTGGCTACTGAAAAACCCCCTTGAAACAGGGCGGATGTCTCTAGAACGCCTGTTTCAAGGGGGATATTTCATTTCTTTGAATCAGCGCTTGCTGATGTCGTATGGTTCCCCGATCGCTTCGGGTGCTTTCGAGCGCTTCGATGTCAAGGCAAGGACGACAAGGGTCATCACATAGGGCAATATCCTCAGAATCTCAGGTTCAATCTCCAATCCCCTGAGTTCCATGATGGAATCCGCCCTCGCAGCGACGACGCGCATCAAGGCGAACAGGATGGAGATGAAGAATATGCGCATCGGCCGCCACTGACCGCTGATCATGAGAGCGAGCGCGAGAAACCCGAAACCGCGGACATCGCTCTCGAACCTATTCTGGAACGCAACGACGAAGAATACACCGCCCAGGCCGGCGAGCAGGCCACTGATGAGCACACCCGCATACCGCATCCTGCCTACATCGACGCCAACCGAGTCAGCCGCATGCGGATTCTCTCCGCAACTCCTGAGCCTCAGTCCGAAGCGAGTCTTATAAAGCAGGATGATCACTGTGATCAGGATGATGATGCCTATGAAGGTCGAGAGGAAAGCGTCCTGGAAAAGCAGCTCGCCGAGCACCGGTATGTCGCTCAAGAACGGCACATCCATACGGTAGCTCTCATCGACGTTGATGCGCCGGTATCCATACACGGTCCTGGCGACAAAGACACCGACAGCGCCTGCGAACAGGTTGAGCGCAGTCGCACTGATGATCTGGTTCGACTGCATGCTCACGGACGCGAAGGCATGGAAGAAAGAGAACCCCATGCCGACGAGCGCGCCGGTGATCAGTGCGAAGAACACCGCAAGCTGTATGGGCAGTTCGACTGTATAAAGCAGGAAGTAAAGCATCATCGCGCCGACAAAACCACCCATGACCATGATACCTTCGAGTGCGATGTTGATGACGCCGCTCCGTTCGCTGAAGAGTCCGCCGAGCGAAACGACAAGCAGGACGATCATGACCGGTATCACATAGGCGCCTACTGAGACAATCTCATTGAAAATGTCTGCAATCATCGTACATCACCCTTGGACTGAACCTGCACGTCCCGTTTGGCACGCCGGCTCAAGTATTTGGCAATCATCTTCTGCGTGAAGAGGCTGAGAGCGCTGAAATAAATAATGACAGCGATGATGACATCGACGATTTCCTCCCGGTAGAGCGACTGGGCGAAATAACCGCCCCGGTTGATGCCGCCGTAGAAAAGACCGGCAATCAGGACCCCGATGGGGCTTGACAGACCGAGCAAGGCGATTGCGATGCCCGTGAAACCTTCCTCGAGGGGGACGTCGACGATGCGGATATAGGTGCCGGGGACAAGGAACATCATCGCACCGGCCAGTCCGGAGAGCCCCCCCGCTATGATGAAGGACAGCGCGACATTGCGCTTCTCCTTCATGCCGGCGTAGCGCGCCGCGTCCGGGCTGAACCCGACACTCTTGAGTTCATAGCCGAACGTCGTCTTGTTGAGCACGATATGGATGAGAATGATAACCACAATCGTTATGAAGATGCCGATGTTGATGCTCGAACGGGGGAACAATTCCCCGAGAAAGAGCTGAGGGATGTGTGAACTATCCTCCGGGCCTTGTGCGCGATTGAGGGTAGGGTTGAAGATGAACAGTCTCACAAGGCCGTTGACAAGATAGATGGCCATATAGTTGAGCATGATGGAGGCCACCACTTCATGCACGTTCCTGAAGGCCTTCAAAAGACCTGGAATCGAACCCCATAGCGCACCGCCGAAGATACCGCCGAGCATCGCAACGATCCAGTGGAGGGGCCCCAGGAAATCCCATTGAACGCCGATATAGACGGCGATGAAAGCGCCAATATAAAGCTGCCCGGAAGCGCCGATGTTGAAAAGGCCCGTCCTGAAGGCGAAAGCGACGCTCAAGCCAGTCAGTATGATTGGGACTGCGTAGAAGATCGTGTCGCCGACGCTCCTGAGCCCCTGCTGGAAGGGACCGAGAAGGATGGTGAAGAAGCCGGAGAGTGCGTTGGAGGGGTCGACGATGAGCATGACGATGAACCCGAATAAGAGTCCCGCGATGACGGCGATGAAGCTCGATGAGACGCTGACCGAGTTCGGACGCGCCGCCATCCATTTCGTTATCCTGTCCCAGACTTTTCCTACCGCACGGCCGAAGGCCGTCTCTGATAGCTTTTGCTGCAGGCGAAGGAAGAAGCGGCCGATTACTTTTAAGATGCGCTTCATGATGTCTCCCTCCGTTTAGACCCAGACATGTAGAGACCGAGTTCGCTCTCCGACGTCTCCGCCGGGTCGAACTCACCGACATTCTCGCCTTCGTACATGACAAGGATGCGGTCGGCGAGGGTGAACACTTCGTTGAGATCATAGGAGATGATCAGCACCGCCTTACCGGCATCGCGCTGAGCGATGATCTGCTTGTGGATGCTCTCAATAGCGCCCACATCAAGTCCCCGTGTCGGCTGCACAGCGATGAGAAGGTCGTTGCCCCTGTCGATCTCGCGGGCGAGTATCGCCTTCTGCTGGTTGCCGCCGCTCATGCTGCGCGCGAGCGTCGGAGCGCCGATGCTCGTGCGGACATCGAAGTTGTCGATGAGCCTTTCCGCATGTTCACGAATGACATCGAACTGGAGAAAACCCCTCGACTGAAAGGGCGTCTGGAAATAGTTCTGCAGTATCATATTATATTCAAGGCTGAAATCCAGAACGAGCCCATGTCGCTGGCGGTCCTCGGGTATGTGTGAAATCCCGGCGAGACTGCGCTCGCGGATATCATAACCGGTAATATCCTTTTGATTCAGATAGAGTCTGCCGCCGCTCAGGGGATTCAGGCCGGTGATGCCGTAGACAAGTTCGCTCTGACCGTTCCCCTCGATACCGGCGACAACGAGGATCTCGCCGCTTTTCACATCGAAGCTCGTGTTCTTCACAACATCTTTCCTGACGGTAGGGCTGTAAACGCTGATGCTGTCTGCGGCGAAGACCGGTTCTTCAATCCTTGCCGGAGCTTTTTCCACGCGGAAGACCACTTCACGGCCGACCATCATCTCAGCAAGGTTCTTGTTCGTAGTGTTCTTGACCTCGACAGTATCTATCTGCTTTCCATCGCGGAGGATTGTCACTCTGTCCGCGATGCGACGGATCTCCTCGAGTTTATGCGTGATGAAGACAATGGACTTCCCTTCGGAAGCGAGACGTTTGAGAATCTGCATAAGTTCGTCGATCTCCTGAGGAGTCAGGGATGCGGTGGGCTCATCTAGAATAAGAATCTCCGCGTCCCTGTAGAGCATCTTGAGAATCTCCACACGCTGCTGATGCCCCACGGAGATGTCGGAGACCATGGCATGCGGGTCGACATTGAGGTTGTATTGCCTCGAAAGGGACTTGATGCGTTCAACTGCCTTGTCGTATGTGAGAAATCCCCGGTGTGTATCTTCAGCACCTAGGACAATGTTTTCAGCGACAGTGAACCGGTTGACCAGCTTGAAATGCTGGTGCACCATGCCGATGCCCAGGTCGTTCGCATCGTTGGGGTTGCGGATATCCGCTTTGTCGCCCCAGACGCGGATTTCACCTTCATCTGCCTGATAAAGGCCGAACAGAACGCTCATCAATGTGGTCTTGCCCGCGCCGTTTTCTCCAAGCAGGGCGTGAATTTCACCTTTTCTGACCCGGAGATTGATGTTGTCATTGGCTTTTATGCCGGGGAACTCTTTAGTGATGTTGAGCATTTCTATCGTGTGTTCCATAACGTCACCTCTTGTGCTGAGTCCTTATGAAACAGGAGAGGAAAGGTTATCCTTTCCCCTCCTATGCGGTCTTTCAATGCGCGTTTACGGTTCTACAGTCTCTTCTTCAATGTCAATGGGGTCGAGATCATTCTCATCGATGAAGGTTTCGAGCTCCTCATAGGTGGCGGGGACATCGACAGTTCCATCGGCGAGGTCATCAAAGATGGCTTCGTATTCTTCTACGGTGAACGTCTCGAAACGCCAGGGGTCTAGGTCGTCCTCACGTTCGACCGGCAGGCCTACGCCACCTTCCGTTGCACTCAGGAACTGGGTTTCTCCGCCAGGGAACTCATCATCGTAGTACTGATCGAGAACACGCTGTACGGATCCGGCGAGGTCCTTCATCGCGCTCGTAAGCACGGTGTCGCTCTCTGCGGACTGGTCGACATCGACGCCGATCATCCAGGCTTCCTCATCGCCCGCAGCGCTCATAACAGATGTTCCGGCGCCACCCGCTGCCGCGAAGATGACTTCAGTGCCATCCTCATACCATCCTGCGGCACGACTTTCGAACTCATCGCTCGGATCGAAGGAATCAAGATACGTGTAGCGATCGTCGGGGAATGTCAGTGAGACATCCTCTTCCGCGGCGGCATAATAAGCACCGGCAATGTAGCCTACACCAAAGCGGACAACGGCGGGAACCGCCATGCCACCCATGTAGCCATGGTTCGTCAGGCCTTCCTTGACAGCGCCGTAGCCGGCGAGAAAGCCGGATTCGTGCTCATCATAATAGATGGCGACAGTGTTGTCGGCGACATCAGCCTCCGCTTCTTCTTCAGGACGCGGCTCGCCGTCGAGAATGATGAATTTGACGTCCGGATGGTTATACTGGGATTCATAGATGGCGATTTCGAACAAGAACCCCGGCGTCACGACGACATCAGCGCCATCAGCGACCGCCATGTCGATGGAGTTGATGTACTCGGCATCCGATACTTCACTCGGACGGTAGTAACGGTGCTCGATACCATGTTCCTCTGCATACTCCTCGATGCCTTCCCAGGTGCCCTGGTTGAAAGATTCGTCGTCAATGTCTCCGTAGTCGGTGATCATCGCGATTTCGACTTCGTCTTCCTCGCCGTTGCACGCAGCAAGGATAAAGACCAAAGACAAGGCCAATACCGCAACAAGGACCTTTTTCATTTCTTAACGCCTCCTTATAATTTGTTTCTCTTAACCTTATTCTACTTTGAATATGACAGCTAAGTCAAGAAAGCCCTTGCAATAATTACTGAAAAGCATCGAAAAACATGCGAGGTACGAAAAAAGACCCCCCTTTTCGCAGCGGTTGTTTATGATTGAAACCGTTTGTATCACAAATGAAATTGCGCTAGAATGAAATTAATCAAATATGACAAAAAGACCGGCCGGCATAACTATGATGTCAGCCGGTCTTTGATTTAGGGGGAGGAAAGACTATGCGTTTTACAAAAGGTCTTG
>PWEL01000001.1 GCA_003553945.1 Mollicutes bacterium
CCTTGGGGCTGCTCATTTTTTCTTTCACTCTTTGGATGGCTGTCCGGATGAACTGTTTCTTGTTTCTCCCTTTGAGCACCAGATCGCCATAACGGACCAGTATTCTCTCTGGCATGCCGAATCACCTCGTAAACATATCCATTGTATCATATCCATTGCATTTTCACCGCTTTTTTTATATCATTCGGGTGAGGTGAAGGCTATGTTCATTCCTGTAGAAAAAAGCAAGGACAAGACGACAAACTATGAGCGGCTTCTGGATACCCTCCCCCACTACATAGACCAAAAGGACCCCTGGTACACGGTCTTATCCAACGCATCCGCCATCATCGACTACTTCCTCGATGAGATCAACTGGATCGGCTTTTATGTCAATGAAGAGGATGCGCTTTATCTCGGCCCCTTCCAGGGCGTCGCCGCCTGCACGAAGATTCACATCGGCCATGGCGTGTGCGGCACCGCCGCGGAAAAAAGAGAAACCGTCAAGGTCGATGATGTGGAGGCGTTCCCCGGCCATATCACCTGCGACGCCGATTCGAAGAGCGAGATTGTCGTCCCGCTCATCAGGGAGGACGTCCTGCTCGGAGTCCTCGACATCGACAGCCCTGTGCTCGGGCGTTTCGACGAGACCGACAGGGACTATCTCGAAAAGGCGGCCGCACTTATAGTTGACAAAATATAACCCCTGTCATATAATGTTCTAGCATGCGTAATAAAGGCAGCTACACATATCGCTTGGGCGAACAGGACGATCCGCGTTAGCGGCCTTCTAGTAGTCTCTGCTGGCGAGACGAACGTCGTAAAATCGTTCTGCACTCAAGGGGTTGTGGACTCCTTCATGCGCAAAAACATAAAAGGAGGAATACGTATGGCCCGTTACACAGGCCCGCAATGGAAGATTTCAAGACGCCTGCGCTACTCGACGCTCGAGACAGGCAAGGAACTCGGAAAACGTCCCTATCCCCCCGGACAGCACGGACAGCGTCGCGGAAAACCCAGCGAATACGCGCTTCAGCTTCAGGAGAAACAGAAGGTCCGTCACACCTACGGTGTGAACGAACGCCAGTTCAAGAAGATCTTCAACGAAGCGCACAGGATGAAAGGCCGCCATGGCGAGAACTTCCTGTTCTTGCTTGAAAGCCGCCTCGACAACCTCGTCTATCGCGCCGGTTTCGCAAAGACACGCCGTCAGGCACGTCAGCTTGTCAACCACGGACATTTCCGCGTCGATGGCAAGAGCATCGACATCCCTTCCTACCGCGTCAGGGTCGGCCAGAAGGTCGAACTCAAGGACCGGGCGAAGGATTTCGAGTTCATCAAGGAAAATCTTGAAAGCACGGACGAGCGCCTCGGATACATCGATTACGATGATGAGAACAAAGCGTTCACTTATACACGCTTCCCCGAGCGCAGCGAGATTCTCACCGACATCAAAGAGAACTTCGTCGTCGAATTCTACAACCGTTAAACCACACCAAGCGATGCCCGGCCATGGGCATCGCTTTTTTATTAAAAAAGCAGGCCCGCTATCCGGGCCTGCCTATTCATGAAACAGTCTTGAGCGCCGCATCCACCATGTAGAGGAAATCCTTGGCGGAGAGGCTCGCCCCTCCGACTAGAGCGCCGTCGATTTCAGGCATGTTGACAATCTCATCGATGTTCTTGCGCTTGACACTCCCTCCGTAGAGGATGCGGGTGTCATCGCTCACTGAGGCGTCATAGAGAGTCTCGATCGTCTCACGGATCACACCGATGGCGTCATTGGCCTGATCGCTCGTCGCGGTCTTGCCGGTCCCGATGGCCCAGATGGGCTCATAAGCGATGACAATGCGTTTCACCTGCTCGCTTCCGAGACCTTCGAGCGCCTTTTTGACCTGCCCGCGCACGAACGTATCCGTATCACCGGCTTCGCGTGTCTCCAGGCTCTCACCGACGCAGACAATCGGCGTGATGCCATAGCGGAAGGCCTGATGAATCTTTTTGTTGACGGCGGTGTCGGTCTCGTTGTAATAAGCCCTGCGTTCGCTGTGACCTATAATGACGTAGCCGACTCCCAGATTCTCCAGAAGATCCGCCGAGACCTCTCCGGTATAGGCGCCCTCGCTCTCTTCATGAATGTTCTGGGCACCGATGCGGAGATAATCCCCCTGACGCTTGACCAGATCCCTGAGAAGCGGAGCCTGCGGACACACAACAGAATCGACGTATTCCTTGTTAGGAACCTGCATGTTGACGCTGTAGATGAACTGCAGTGCTTCATCGCGGTTCTTGTGCATCTTCCAGTTCCCTGCGATAACAGGCTTTCTCATCACAATCAATCCCCTATTCCAATAATTTCTCGATCTCGCCCAGTGCTTCCCCGGCATCCGGTCCCTCGGCGATGACATTGACATTCTCGCCGCTCGGGATGGCGAGAGAGATCAAGCTGAGGACGGACTTGGCGTCCACTGTCTGGTCCGCGTACTCCAGACGCACATCGGCGTCCATGTTTGAAGCGAGCTGGACAAGCTTAGAGGCCAGCACGGCGTGCAGGCCTTCTGTATTGTTGATGGTCATCTCTCGTTTCATCGGTATCCCCTTTCATGGAGGGTTTTATTTTTCATCGACACATTCAATGCCGGGCAGCGACTTGCCTTCAAGATATTCAAGGCTCGCGCCGCCGCCGGTGGAGATGTGGTCGATGGCATCTTCATAGCCGAAATTTATCGCTGCGGAGGCGCTGTCGCCGCCGCCGAGAATGGTGGAGGCGTCAAGTCCGGATAACGTCTCGAGAAGCGCCTTGGTCCCTTTGGCGAAGTTGGAGAACTCGAAGACGCCGACGGGACCGTTCCATACAATGGTGTTGGCGTTCTGCAGAAGCTCGCGGTATCGCTCGACGGTCTTGGGGCCGATATCGAGGCCCTCTTCGCCTTCCCTGAGGTCGTCATAGTCGGCCACACGGCTTTCAGCGTCATTGGAGAACTCCGTCGCTGTGCGGAAATCCGTAGGGAGGAACAGCTTGCCCTCGGCTTTTTCCAGCAACGACTTAGCGAGGTCGATCTTGTCCTCTTCTACAACGCTGTTGCCGACTTCGAGGCCTTGAGCCTTCATGAACGTATAGCTCATTCCACCGCCAATCAGAATCATATCGGCCTTCTCAAGCAGGTTCTCGAGCACGCCGATCTTGTCGCTGACCTTGACGCCGCCCATGATGGCGATGAAAGGGCGGTCGGGGTTCTCGACAGCGTTGCCGAGGAACTTTATCTCTTTCTCAAGCAGGAACCCGGCGGCCACCTCGTCGGTATTCGAGGCGATGCCGACATTCGATGCGTGTTCCCTATGTGCGGTCCCGAAGGCGTCATTGACGAAAACATCGCCCAGGGAGGCCCAGTATTTTCCGAGTTCGCCGTCGTTTTTCGATTCTTTCTTGCCATTCACATCTTCAAATCTCGTATTTTCAACCATGAGCACTTCGGAGGACTCGAGAGATGCGATCGCTGATTCGAGTGTTTCGCCGCGTGTCTCGGGAACGAATTTGACCTCGCGGCCGAGGTGTTCAGCCAGCGCTTCGCTGACAGGCTTCAAGGACTTTCCTTCCTTGTCCTTCTCTTCCTTGACGCGTCCCAGGTGGGAGAAAAGCACAATCCTGGCCTTCTTCTCGATAAGTGTCCTGATGGTGGGCAGCGCCTGCCTGATGCGGTTGTCATCAGTGATCCGGCCGTCCTCCATCGGTACATTGAAATCCACACGTACGAGTACGGTCTTGCCTTCTACCTCTACATCGCGGATTGTCTTCTTAGCCATGAACATCAATCTCCTTTTCAACGCATTATTCGAATATTACCAAATATATTATACTAAATAAGCGCGCATTAATCCAACAGAGACATTGCTTGAAAACACTTTCTTTTCCAAAAAACGCTTTCATCGACTGCTGAGCGATAACATCTTGATGCGTCGCAGAAAGGCCTTGGTTCCTTGATGTCGTCTATGCATCCTTTCGTATGGGACGTCCAGCAGGAGGACAGAGAGGTCCTTGAACAATATCTCGGTGCGTCCACCGAGGTCGCGGAGACTGAGCACGTCGAAAAAATTCACATAGACCGCCTCCGGCCGTCTTATGGGCGCACTCCCGTAGAAACACATCGTCTCATTGATGTAGACGGGAAGGTTGTAGCGTCTCTCAAAGTGCTTCTTGAGGGCATCCATCCTCCCCTTGAAGGTCGTGAGCTCTTTGAGACAGAGACTGTTGAAGACCGATTGCATGCCTGAAGAAAGTGTATGGACCGTGTGGCCGTCATAAACTTCCACACCACCGGCGTTGCGCTTTATATAATACATGTCATTCTCCTTTCACCCGGAATATACGCAGATGAAGGCGTCCTTTCTTTTCAGGCGCGCGGCTTTCATAAAAAGAACGGCGCAGTGCATCCTGCGCCGTTCTTTTACTGTTCAAGGTCTAGAAACCGCTCTGCGATAGCCTCGGGGGTGAAGCCGAAGTCCTCGAGAATCTTTCCGCCCTTCGCGCTCTTTCCGAACTTCTCGAGCCCCTTGACGTCCCGGGCGAACTGATACCATTGTCCGGCGCTTCCTAGCTCGATCGCCAGACGGCGGGTGCAGCTTGAGGGGAGAACCTTCTCCCTGATTGATTCCGGTTGCCGTTTGAATGCTTCCATGGACGGCATGGAGACAACCCGGACTTTGACGCCGTGTGTCTCTTCGAGGATCTCCTGCGCTTTCAGGGCAAGCTCCACCTCGCTGCCCGTCGCGATCAGGATTCCTTCGAAATCCTCGCGGTCGCTCGCGACATAGGCTCCCTGCTTAAAGGTCTCATAGGTGACATCGTTAAGCAGCGTGACCTTTTGCCGCGTCAGGGCCACAATTGTCGGTGTCGTGGTCTGTTCGACCGCATAGCGGAGTGCGTGCTTGGTCTCATTGGCGTTCGCCGGACGCAGCACATCGGTGTTCGGCGTGGCGCGGTAGACGCTCAGCTGTTCGATCGGTTCATGCGTCGGGCCGTCCTCGCCGACCGCAATGCTGTCATGAGTGAACAGGAAGATCGACGGTATGTGGGAGAGCGCCGCGATGCGGATGGCCGGTTTCATATAGTCGCTGAAGATGAGAAAGCCGCTCCCGACGCCTCTGAGTC
Source organism: Mollicutes bacterium (assembly GCA_003553945.1). GTDB lineage: Bacteria > Bacillota_I > Bacilli_A > Izemoplasmatales > Izemoplasmataceae > T1SED10-81. The sequence goes on from PWEL01000001.1 coordinate 5,129, forward strand.
CGGAGAGCGTGAGGCCGTTGACAATGGCGCCCATCGCGTGCTCGCGGACACCGAAGTTGATATTGCGGCCGGTGCGGTTCGTCCTGGTGAAATTGCCGTCGTTCCCTTTGACTTTCGTCGAGCCGCTCAAGTCAGCGGAACCACCGATGAGCGAGGGGAGCTCGTTGCTTACTTCAGTGAATGCGGCTCCCATGCTTTTGCGCGTCGCATCAACCGTGCCGATGGGTTCAGGCTTGAGAATCTCGTTCCAATCAATATCCACATCGCTGTTCATGATGCGTTTGAATGTCTCATAATCCTCGGGATAGCGTTTCTTGTATTTTTCGCAAGTGGCTCGCCAGTCTTCATAAGCCTTGTCGTTGGGTTCGACGAACTGGTCGATGAAATCCTGATAGACGGATTTAGGAGGATCGAACGGCGCATAGGTATAGCCGAAGGCCTGACGCATATCCTCCGTCTCCTCCTTGCCTATGGGAGCGCCATGCACAGCGCTCGTACCTGCTTTCGGCGATCCGTAGCCGATGATGCTCTTTATCTCTATGAAACTGGGGGTCTCAGTCGACTTGGCGTTTTCAATCGCTTTATCGAGCGCTTCAATGTCGTTCGAATCCTCGATGTACTGATAATCCCAGTTCATGCTTTCGACTTTCTGCCTCATGTCGTCGCTCACGCATTCTTCCGTCGGACCGTCCAGCTGGACGTCGTTGGAATCGAACAGCACAATCAGCCGCTCGAGTCCGAGATGACCCGCAAGCGACATGCTCTCCATGGCGACACCTTCCTGGAGGTCGCCGTCCCCGACGAGCGTATAGGTGTAATGGTCGACAAGGTTGATGTCGTCCTTGTTGAACTTCCCGCGCAGGTGCGCTTCGGCGATCGCCATGCCGACGGCGGTGGAAATCCCCTGTCCGAGCGGACCTGTCGTCGCCTCGACACCGTCGGTCATTCCGTATTCGGGATGGCCGGGGGTGATGGAGTCAAGCTGACGGAATCTTTTAAGGTCGTCGATGGTGATATCATAACCGGCGAAATGGAGCGTGGTGTAAAGCAGTGCGGACCCATGGCCCGCGGAGAGGACGAACCGGTCGCGGTTGAACCATTCTGATGCGTTGGGCGTCGCTTTCATGTGTTTCGTGAACAATCGATACACAACCGGCGCGGCGCCGAGTACAATGCCCGGATGGCCGCTCTCGGCTTTATTGCACATGTCCACGCCTGTGAAGCGTATGGCGTTGATGCTATCCTTCATAAGTAACTCCTCCTTGAACATTATCACCGTATTATAACGCAAAGGACGAAAAAATTAAATCCCTTCCGACGGGTAAGCGTTTTTGTCTCAGCCGATGGAGCCTTCCATCTCCAGCTTGATGAGCTGGTTGAGCTCGACGGCGTATTCCATGGGGAGTTCTTTTGCAAAGGGCTCGATGAAGCCCATGACAATCATCTCCACGGCCTCGGATTCATCCAGACCGCGGCTCATCAGATAGAAGAGCTGCTCCTCGTCGACTTTCGACACACTCGCCTCATGCCTCACCTGTGCGGCATTGTTCTTGACGATATTGTGGGGGATGGTGTCCGACGTGCTCCTTTCATCGAGAATCATCGTATCGCATTCGACGTTGCTTCTAGCACCCAAGGCATCGTCCCCGTGATGGATGAGTCCCCGGTAGTTGACCTTGCCGCCGCGGGCGCTCATCGATTTCGAGACGATGGAGCTCGTCGTGTCCTTGCCGAGATGGACCATCTTGGCTCCCGTATCCTGGTGCATGCCTTCTCCGGCGAACGCTATGGAGATGGTCGTGCCCTTCGCACGGTCCCCTTTCAAGACACAGGCCGGGTATTTCATGTTGATGCCGCTGCCGATGTTGCCATCAACCCACTCCATGTGCGCGTCTTCTTCAACAATGGCGCGTTTTGTGACGAGATTGACGATATTGTTGGCCCAGTTCTGGATGGTCGTGTAGCGGGCGTGGCCGCCCTTCTTCACATAAATCTCCACCGTTGCGGCGTGCAGACTGTCCGTCGTATATACCGGAGCGGTGCATCCTTCAACGTAATGCAGGCTAGCGCCTTCATCGACGATGATCAGCGTCCGCTCGAACTGCCCCATCTGTTCCGAGTTGATGCGGAAATAGGACTGCAATGGTTTCTCGACATGGACGCCCTTCGGTACGTATATGAATGAACCGCCGCTCCACACCGCGCTGTTGAGCGCGGCATACTTGTTATCTTCAGGGGTCACCACTTTGGAGAAGTATTCCTTGAAGAGTTCCGGGTATTCCCTGAGGGCGGTGTCGGTGTCTAAAAAGACCACGCCCTGCGCCTCGAGCTCCTCAAGTGTCGAATGATAGACAACCTCGCTCTCGAACTGCGCACCGACGCCGGCGAGGAACTTCTGCTCGGCCTCGGGGATGCCGAGTCTGTCGAATGTGTTCTTGATATTCTCCGGGACATCGTCCCAGGAACGCTCGCTCTGCTCGGAAGGTTTCTTATAATAGGTGATGTCATCGAAATCCACACCGGAGAGGTCCGGGCCCCATGTAGGGATGGGTTTCCTCTTGAACGATTCATACGCCTTCAGCCGGAAATCGAGCATCCATCGAGGTTCGTCCTTGATCCGCGATATGTCGCGGACGATATCCTCCGTGAGTCCCTTCCCGGTATCATAAAGGGGGTCGGCATCGGTTTTGAACCCGTATTTGTACTGTCCGATGATATCCTGTATCTTCTTTTTCGTCCCATCACTCATCATCATCACCACCGAGGGTGTCCTCGAACGCCTGCCAGGCTATGGTCGCACACTTGATGCGGGCGGGGAACTGCTTAACACCCTGATAGGCCTCCGCATCCTCGAGTTCGACATCGGTGTCATACGATTGGCCGCTCACCATGTTGACGTACTGTGTGCTGATATATTGCGCTTCCTCGACGGGACGTCTCTTGAGCAGCGCGCTCAGGACACTCGCGCTCGAACAACAGATACTGCAGCCGCTGCCTTCATGACGGATGTCCTTGACCTCGCCCCCTTCGACCAATGTCTGGATGGTCACATCGTCACCACAGCTCGGATTCCTTATATGGCTTTTGTTATAACGTTCATCATCCACAAGCCCCTTGTTCCTGGGGTTCTTGTAGTGTTCCATGATAATCTGTCTATAGAGATTCTCCATTCTGTTCATCATGCATCCTCCTAGAGTCCTGCATCCTTGAAGAAGTCGCGGGCGCGCTTGAGGCTCTCGATGAGCCTGTCTATGTCGTCACGCGTGTTATAAAGATAGAAAGAGGCCCTGAGCGTCGCCGCAACGGACAGCCACTGCATCACCAGCTGCGCGCAATGATGGCCCGCTCTCAAAGCGATATTGTCATCGTCGAGCACCGTCACCACATCATGCGGGTGGACACCCTTGAGATTGAAGGTGATGATGCCCGCATCCGCGTCCTTGTTGTAAATCACAACATCCTCAAGGCCGGAAAGGGCTTTGTGCGCATATTCGGCGAGCCTCTTCTCATGTTCTCTGATGGTCTCCAAGCCCTTCTCCTCAAGATAATCGATAGCTTCCGCGAAGCCGATCGCCTCCGCGATCGGGGGCGTCCCCGTCTCGAACTTCAAGGGCGGCTTCTGATAGGTCAGAGTGTCCTTTTCAGCGATGCCGACCATGTCGCCGCCGAACTCAACCGGCTCGAAAGCATCGAGGTGTTTCCGCTTTCCATAAAGGATGCCGAAGCCTGTCGGCCCGAGCATCTTATGGGCGGAGAACGCCAGAAAATCACAGTCGATACGCTTTACGTCCACTTCCATGTGCGGCACCGACTGCGCAGCGTCGACACTCACATACGCACCGTGCGCATGCGCGAGCTCGGTGATCTTTTCAATCGGCGTCAAATATCCCATGACATTGGAGACATGCGTCAGAGCGACCACCCTGGTGCGCGGGCTCAGGACATTCTTGAACGCCTGCAGCTGGATGCGCCCGTTCTGATCCAGCGGGACGAAGATAAGCTTCGCCCCACGTTCCTTGGCGATGCGCTGCCATGGAAGAAAATGGGAATGGTGCTCGAGTTCGCTGGTTATGATCTCATCGCCTTCCTGTATGTATGGCGCAAGCATTCTGGCGACCATGTTCAAAGCGTTCGACGCACCGCGCGTGAACACGACTTCATCTTCTTCAGCGTTGATGAGACGCGCCACCGTGCGGCGCGCATCGTTATAGAGCTCCGTAGCTTCATGAGAAAGCCGATAGACGCCACGGTGCACGTTCGCGGAATATTTCCTGTAATAGTCATTCATCTTGTGAAGCACCCTGTGCGGCGTCAAAGAGGTCGCCGCAGTATCAAGGTAGACGAGGGTCTCGTCATCGAGGACGGGGAAATCCGCCCTTATATCGAAATCGAGGTCCATGTAATCACCTACTCGATCTTTTCTGAAAGTCTGGCCTGTATGTGCCGCTCGAAGGTCTCATCCTGCAACATCTCATCAAGAGGCTGCAGGAAACCACGGATGATCAACCGCTGCGCCGCGGTCTCATCGAGTCCGCGGCTCATGAGGTAGTAGAGCTGTTCTTCATCCATTTGGCCGATCGCGGCGCCGTGGGATGCCTCGACATCGTGTTCGTCGATATAGAGAAGGGGTGTCGCATCGATGCGCGCCTTATCGCCGAGGACGATGCCCCGGTTGATCTGTCTGGCGATGCTTCCGGCATTGCCCTTTTCAATGGCGCCAGCCCCTTCGAACGCCAGAAAGCTCTCTGCACCCGCGACGCCGTAGTGCGCGATACGGCCTTCGCTCGCGGGCGCCCTATGACGTATCTCTGTGTTGAACACCACTTCCTGCCGCCTGTCGGTCACACCGACCGCGTTGACCTCCGCGTACGCATTCTGTCCCTCGAGATGCACAATTCCGGCCTCGAAGGCGCGGCTGTCACCGAACTGCGCGCTTCCATACGAAAGGCTCGCAGCGCGCGCAAGCCGCATCAATCGATGCACCGTGACCGATGCATCCGCCGGATAGTCCGAAAGGACCGTATAGTGCAGGGATGCGCCGGAAGCTATGTCCGCTTTCACTACATGATTCATAGTCACAGCCGATTGTGCATAGTCGAACTCATATACACGGATCGAGGCGTTCTCGCCAAGACGTAGGACGACACGCTGCGCGATGGAATCACCGGGTGTGAAGAAAAGATGCAGCGGTTCATCGATGTCGACGCCGGAAGGGACATCGATAACGAGCGTTTGGAAGCTCTCTTTGGCGTTCTCCTCTAGAAGCGCGTTGTCTTCAATATCGGGGACGGGGTCCTCATCCCGCCATTCGATATGGACGCGCTCGGGGAGGGAGGCATCCCTGAATGTGCCACCCTCGATGAAGACGGCGTACTTGAGACGTGAACGTTCGGCCCGCGTATCGAGGGTCCTCATTCGTTGAACGACTCCTTGACTGCACACTCACCGAGCGCGGTGCGGGCTTCATCTTCAGGGATGACACGCTCATCCTCGATGCCGAGTTCTTCCTTGATCCAATCATATCCATGGGAATCGACCTTCTGCATCAGCTCTCTATCGCCGCTTTTGACAATCCTGCCCTGCATCATGATATGCACATGATCCGCGGAAATATAATCAAGAATCCTCTGATAATGCGTAATCAGGAGCATGCCGAGCGAATCGTCCTTCATCGACGTGACATTCTCCCCGACCACTTTGAGCGCATCGATGTCGAGACCGGAATCAATCTCGTCGAGAATGACGATCGAAGGCTTGAGCATGCGCATCTGAAGGATTTCATTGCGTTTTTTCTCCCCGCCGCTGAAACCATCGTTGAGATAGCGATGTGGCAGGTCCTCCCGCATCCTGAGATCGGCGACGGCTTTATCATATTGCTTGATGAACTTGAAGAGCGATATCGGGTCGTCCTCTTCCCGGCGCGCATTCATGGCCGCCTTGATGAAATCGCTGTTGGTGACCCCGGGCACTTCTGCGGGACTTTGCATCGCAAGAAAAAGGCCCGCCCGGGCTCTCTCATCTGTCGACATCTTTTGCACATCCTCACCGTCGAGGGTGATGCGACCCTTCGTAATCTCATATCTGGGATGCCCCATGATCACGCTGGCGAGCGTACTTTTGCCTGTACCATTAGGGCCCATTATGGCATGGGATTCTCCGCCTTCTATGGTCAGATTGACACCTTTCAAAATCTCATGGCCTTCCGCTTGTGCATGAAGGTCCTCAATCTTCAATGTCGCCATGATTCAACCTCCTTAAAAAACTCATGTATATTCTATACGAATACCGCTTTTTTTTCTAACAAAACGATTAAATTTCTTCCTGCAGGCGACGTTTTTTTGGGATATGCTATAATGGATATTGAAGAGGTGGTCCCCATGAACAAAGACGCATCCCCCATCGTTATCATAGGTGCTGGTTTCGCCGGGCTCTCGGCGGCGATAGAAGCCGCGAAGCACCATCCGGTCGTTGTTCTCGAGAAGATGGCGGCGCCGGGCGGCAACTCCATCATCAGCGACGGCGGCATCGCCGTCCCCTCCACTCCCCAGCAGAAAGCCGCGGGTATAGAGGATTCCCCGGCCTTGATGGCAGAGGATATCCTGCGTGCCGGCGGGGGTTATCCCGACCTCGTCGAAAAGGTCACCTCGGAAGCTCTGGAGGCATTCAACTTCCTTAAGGAGAGCGGTGTTGAATTCAGTGAGAGCGTCGAAAAATTCGGCGGCCATAGCGTGGCAAGATGCATCGCCCCGAAAGAGGCGCTGAGCGGGAGGATCATCCTCAAGGCCCTCGAGAAAAGGGCCGTGAAGATGCACATCGACCTGAGGCGGCGCGCATACGCATCAAGACTGATCAAAGACAATGAAGGCCGAGTCAGTGCGGTTGAAGTCACCTATCATTCTAACAGAACACACCGCAAAGACAAAGCGCGCATTCATGCTGAAAACGTCATCATCACAACGGGCGGATTCGGTGCCGATGCCAAGCTGCTCTCACGCCTCGACGCCTCGCTTGAAGGCGTACCGACAACGAATTCACCTTCCGCAAGCGGGGATATGCTCATAGAGGCCGAGAGGATCGGCGCCGAACTCATCGACATGGACGCCATACAGCTCGCTCCCTGGACATCACCGGATGAAAAGGGGTTCGGCGAAGGGCCTTCCTTCGGAGAATACATCGCCCATCCCTATGGCATCGCCGTCGATGAGAGCGGAAACCGTTTTGTCAACGAACGGCTCGATAGAAAAACCGTCGCCGATGCAATGCTAGCGCTCTCCTCGCCTCCCGTCGCCATCGCTGATAAGACCGCTGTCCAACATTCAGGAAAGAACCTTGAGAAACCTCTGAAGAAGGGCATCGTCAAACGCTGCGACACCATCGAGGCCCTCGCTGAGGCATGCAATCTTCCCAAGAGCAACCTTGCGCGCACCATCGGCGCATATAATGCAGGCGTTGGAAAGGATGGAGCCCCGGATGCCATGCCTATTGATACGCCCCCCTTCTATGCGATGAGACTCAAGCCCAAGATCCACCACACCATGGGCGGAATCAAGATCGACGTGCAGGCGCGCGCTTTAGGAAAGGAGGGCGCTTTAGTCCCCGGGCTCTTCGCCGCCGGCGAGGCGGCCGGCGGTGTGCACGGCAGAAACCGTCTCGGGGGTGCGGCGATCACCGACTGCATTGTCATGGGGCGAATCGCGGGCGGAAGCGCAACGTATCAATCATAAAAAAAGAGCCTCGCGCGAGGCTCTTTGTTATGCGTTTCAATGCTGCTCATCGATATTGTAACGGACGAAATTCTTGATGATGGTGAGTACGAACAGTGTAGTCAAGGACACAGCGATACCGATGGTATACATGCCGTAGCCGAATATAATGCCTATCATCGCGCAGATCCATAGTGTCGCCGCGGTCGTGAGACCGCTGACATGCCCCTGTGTCTTGAGAATCGTACCAGTGCCGAGGAAACCGATCCCGGAGATGATCTGAGCGACAAGACGCTGGCGCTGGATGGTCAGGTCCGCGTATTTGAGCACATCCGTGGTCCCTTCGGCGATATGCTGCTCAATGAAGGTGATATTGTCGAACACCATCACCTGCTGGACAATTGTTATGCCGGCGGCGCCGATAGCGACGAGGAGGTGCGTGGTCAGTCCGGCAATCTTATTCCGCCGCTGCCGCTCGAAACCGATCAGACCGACGAAAAGCACCGTCAGCCCCAGGCTTTGCAGGATGTAGGGGAGGTCGACTGGGGGGTTGAGTCCCATAGCCACGAAAAATGTCATATCAACCACTCTTTCACTTCTTAAGATTCAGAACAATGCCGCTATTTCGCTATATTTAACTACATATTATAAACGCTTGCGGAAAAAATTGCAATAGGTCGCACAGTGAAAGAAGGTGTCGTCGAAGCGACACCTTCTTGATTGTCATGTTTCGTTTGTCACGATTCGTTATCTTCCGCCTCTTCGCTGTAGTCCATCGCCGCAAAGCGCTTATACATGCGATAACGCCGTTTGGCGTCTTCGATGTTCGCTTTGAGGAGTTCGTCAGCCTTTTCAGGGTTGATATCATGGAGCTGGGCATAACGGGCCTCGTTGAGCAGGAAGTCTTCGTATTGATCCCATTTGGGTTCCTTGGAGTCGATCTGGAAGGGGTTCTTGCCTTTCTTTCTGAGGCGGGGGTCGAAACGGAAAGTGGGCCAATAGCCAACCTGTGTCGCAAGCTTCGCCTGTTCTTGGGATTGCGTGAGACCGCCTTTGATCTTGTGGGCGATGCAGGGGCTGTAGGCGATGATTACCGAGGGGCCGGGATAGGATTCGGCTTCGCGGAACGCTTTGACCACTTGCTGCTGGCTGGCGCCGTGCGATACTTGCGCTACGTAGACATCACCATAGCTTGTCGCGAGTGTCGCCAGATCCTTGCGCTGTCCACTCTTGCCGGCCGCTGTGAACGCCGCGATGGAACCTGCGGGAGCGGCTTTGGAGGACTGTCCGCCAGTGTTGGAGTATACCTGGGTATCGAGGACGAGGATATTGACATCATCGCCGCTGGCGATTACGTGGTCGAGGCCGCCGTAGCCGATGTCATAAGCCCATCCGTCGCCGCCGATGATCCAATTGGACTGTTTGACTGCGTACGGGAGGAGTTCAAGAAGTTCATCCTTGAGCTCACCGTCATATGCTTCGACTTTCGGACGGAGCTTCTTATAGAGTTCCAACGTCTTATCGCCGTCATAGCGGTTCTCGACCCACTCTTCAAGGAGTCCCTTGATCTCAGCGGGGAGCGATTCCTTGTTTTCGGCTATGAAGTTCTGGAGCCTGTCGCGCATTGTCTCTTCAGCGAGATACATGCCATAGCCGAACTCGGCATTGTCCTCGAAGAGGCTGCTCGCCCAGGCAGGGCCTCTGCCGTCTTCGTTGGTTGTGTATGGTGTTGCCGGGAACGAACCGCCGTAGATCGAGGAACAGCCGGTCGCATTGGCGATGACCATGCGTTCGCCGAACAGCTGTGTGGCGACCTTCACATAAGGTGTCTCACCGCAGCCGGCACAAGCGCCGCTGAATTCAAACAGGGGCTCGGCGAACTGCGAGTTCTTCGCGTTGGTCTTCTTGACAAGATCCTCTTTGGAGGACACTTCGTTATAGAGATATTCAGCTTTTCGGGCTTCGCCTTTTTCAAGTTCCTCACCGATCGGGCTCATCTCAAGCGCCTTCTCGGGTGCGGGGCAGACTTCCACGCAGACACCGCAGCCGGTACAGTCAAGGGTCGAGACCTGGATGCGGTAATTCAGGTCGCTGATGCCCTTGCCGCGTGCGTCAAGTGTCGTGGTGCCTTCAGGCGCATTTTTGAGCTCCTCGTCCGTAAGCAGATAAGGACGGATGACCGAATGCGGACAGGCGAAGGCGCACTGGTTGCACTGGATGCAGTTCTCTTCAATCCAGCGGGGCACTTTATTCGCTATGCCGCGTTTCTCATAGGCTGTGGAGCCTTGTTCCATGGTGCCGTCATAATAATCCTCGAACGCAGAGACCGGAAGGTCGTATCCTTCCAACGCACCGACAGGCTCCGCAATCTCACGTACATATTTGGGCTTGTCTTCATCTTCAGTCGAAGGTTCGTCCTCAAGGTTCTTCCATTCGTCCTTGACTTCGACCTTGACGAGGCCTTCTTTACCCTTGTCGATCGCCTGGAAGTTCTTTTCAACGACTTCCTTGCCCTGACGGCCGTACGCCTTCTCGGCATAGTCCTTCATGAGCTCTTGCGCGCGCTCATACGGAATGATGTGGTCGTTGAGGGCGAAGAACGCGGACTGCATGATGGTGTTGATGCGTTCGCCGAGACCGATCTCCTCAGCGAGGTCGACAGCGTTGATGATATAGAATGTGGCGTTCTTTTCAGCTAACTGACGCTTCACCTTGTTGGGGAGGAAGGCTTCGACATCCTCCTTGGATTTGTTCGTGTTCAATAGGAACGTGCCGTCGTCGCGCATACCTTTCAGCATATCGTACTTGAACAGGTAGGAATCCTTCGAGCAGCTGACGAAATGCGGATGGGACACGAGATAGGTGCTCCTGATCGGCTTCTCGCTGAACCTAAGATACATACGGGTGATGCCGCCGGATTTCTTGGAGTCATACCCGGCATAGGCCTGGCCGTAGAGGTCCGTATTCTCACCGATGATCTTGATTGTGTTCTTGGACGCACCGACGGTGCCGTCGCTGCCGAAACCGAAAAAGAGGAGTTCCGTCGTCGTCGGGTCGGTGGTGCGGATCTCTTCGGGAAGTTCAAGGGAAGTGTGGTTCACATCGTCTTCGATGCCGATGGTGAAACGATTCTTCTGTTCTCCCGCGAGATTCTGATAGACGGCCTTGATCTGCGTGGGTGTGGTGTCCTTGCTCGAGAGTCCGTAGCGGCCGCCGAGAATGAGGGGGGCGTTCTCCTTGCCGTAATAGGCACTGCGGACATCGAGGTAGAGCGGTTCGCCGATAGAACCGTTCTCCTTCGTCCTGTCGAGGACCGCGATGCGCTCGACGCTTTCAGGCATGGCGTCGAAGAAATATTTCTCGCTGAAGGGTCGATAGAGATGCACTGTGAGCAGACCCACCTTGCGCCCTTCTTTATCGCGCAGATAATCGATCGTCTCGCGGATGGTCTCGGTCACGGAGCCCATCGCGACGATGACATCCGTCGCATCCTCATCACCATAATAGGTGAAGGGAGCGTATTCACGGCCTGTCTCCTTGCTGATCTCTTTCATATAGTCCGCAACGATGTCAGGGATATCGAAATAGAATTTCTCCTGGATCTCCCGGTTCTGCATGTAGACATCATCGTTCTGCGCGCTGCCGCGGGTGACCGGGTTGTTCGAGCTGAGCGCCCTCGCTTTGAAGTCACGCACAGCCTGCCTATCGAGCAGACGGTCGTACACGTCATAGGGCATGACCTCGATCTTGTTCACTTCATTCGAAGTCCTGAACCCGTCAAAGAAATGGACGAATGGTACGCTGGACTTGATCGCCGCTAGATGGGCGACGCCGCCTAGGTCCATGACTTGTTGTACGGAACCTGTCGCAAGCATCGCGAACCCTGTCTGGCGCGCAGCCATGACGTCCTGATGGTCGCCGAAGATGGAAAGCGCCTGGACGGAGATGCTTCTGGCGGAGATGTGGATTACACCGGGCAGAAGTTCTCCTGCGATCTTATACATGTTGGGCACTTTAAGCAAAAGCCCCTGGGATGCAGTGTAAGTGGTCGTCAAGGCACCGCCCTGCAAAGAGCCGTGCACAGCACCGGCCGCGCCGGCTTCTGATTGCATCTCGACGACTTTGACCGGCATGCCGAAAAGATTCTTCTTGCCTTGTGATGCCCAAAGGTCAGTAAGTTCGGCCATGGGCGATGATGGTGTGATGGGATAGATTCCCGCTACTTCGGTGAAGGCATAGGCCGCATGCGCCGCCGCCTGATTACCATCCATCGATTGAAATTGTTTAGTCGCCATCGCAACTACCTCCTATAAATAATGTTGCATCTTGTCATACAGGTTTATTATACAATACTGAATGCTTTTATACAACGGCAAACCGGCGGTTAAAATAAAGAAAACACTTTCAATACGAAGTGTCTTCTGTTATTTAGAAAAAAACCGCCGTTCATTCTAATCTGGAAAGCAGGGATTCCGCAAGGTCGAGATATCCTTCAGCGACCGCGGAAAAATCGATGGCCAGATCCTCCGAAAGTCCTATGAAACCTTTGAAAAGCGCTACGTTATGCCACATAAGCGCCTGATACAACCGCCATAGATAAAGCCGTCTGTACTCATCCTTCCGCGGCGTCCTCTCGAGATACACCGGCAGGATCGCTATCGCATGGTCGAAGTTGTCATTGCCGAAACAGGCGATATCATGAAACGGGTCGTGCTGCCCGGCGAACTCCCAGTCTGTAAGATAGACCTTCTCTTCCGCCACTACGAAGTTGCTGAGCTGGGCATCGCCGTGCACGAATGTCTTTTCCCCCTGTTCGAGAAAGGGTCGCTCCCTTATAAGCGCGCGCTTATACTCCTTGTACCGTGCATCATGGGTGAATTCAAAGGCATCCAGGTGGCCCTCGTATCTTTCAAGACGCCTGAAAGGAGCGTAATCATGCGGCGAGACGATTCCGCTGCGATGAATCTTCTTGATGATGTCGGCGGCGCCGCATAGATAATCATAAGGATGCATCCTGTCCATCGGGACGCCTTCTATGTACTCGGCGATCTTCACACCGCTTTCAAGGTCGAAATGCACCGTCCTGTTATTGATCTCAAGAGGCTCCGAAAGCTCCAGATGATCCTTCTCCACCCCGCGTTCGACGAAAGCCTCGGCGCGTTTGCCGGGAATGCGGAACGTATACTTCTTCTTTCCGACAGCGATGACATAGGTGAAATTCGAGCGTCCCCCCATGAGACGGTGCAAGATCCTAACACTGTCCCTCTTAGTGTCGAACACGCGCGCGCATGTATCCTTGATATAGTCAGAGTGTTCCACGATAAGCCTCCTTATACTTTCAGCCACGGAGTCGGGGTATCTTGTTTCGCTACATGAACCTCGATGCCTGTAAGCTCGAGCGCATAGCTCTTGAACACAGACGAGAGCGTATCGAGCGCCTTCGTCTCCGTATTGCATTCCTCAGAGGCATGCGCAAGGACAAGCGTCCTGGTTTTCTCACCGACAAGCCGGGTCAGATAATAAGCGGCATCGCTGTTGGAGAGATGCCCCTTCACCGAATCGATGCGTCGTTTCAGATAATATGGCCGTTCTGAGGAAAACAGCATCCCGGCGTCATAATTGGATTCAAAGATATAGAGGTCGCAGTTCGAAAGATGCTCATAGTCGGATTCGGGGATGAATCCCGTATCCATGACATAGGCGACACGCTTCCCCTCGGCTTCGAAGACAAACCCCAGCGTCGCTTCAGAATCATGTGAGAGTTCGACCGGGAAAACATACACATCATTGAAAGCGAAGGGGCGCGCCCCTTCGACCTCCATGAATTCAGGCGCTATGTCGAGACGCTTCTTGGTTTCCGCATATGAGGGCTTCGTGGTATAAAGCGGCGGCGTCTGCTTTCTATACAGTCCGCGCAGCCCCTTGGTATGGTCGCTGTGCGAATGGGTAAGCAAAAGCCCATCGATATCCGGCAGTCCACCCTCCAGGCGTTCCTGCATAGCCTTCATGGAGATGCCGGCATCGATGAGCAGCGTCGTCGATTCTGTCTTCAAAAGGGTCGCATTGCCTTTCGACCCGCTCGCTAGGACGATGACTTCCATGGTCTTCCCTCCAGTTCCTACGGGTATTATACACCATGGCATGATGAATGCAAGCATCCAATACATCAAGTATGATGAATTTCAGACCTTTTGTAGTTGTCTCTGGACAGGATAAATGGTATCATAGTTGTTGCGTATTTTATAAGGAGTGATCGACATGGACAACCCAATAGCTAAACGTATCTTGATCGTAGGCACGATCTTCGTGCTGATCATCGTCCTCGCTGTCGCATGCAATGAGATTCTCGATGACGATGACGACCCCACCGTCAGCAACCCTGAGGAACCCTTTTTCACCTACGGTGAGAACGTCATCACACGTGGAGAACTATACGACCGCATGAAAGCGGCGGACGGCACTATCCAATTGATCGACTACATCGACCAGAAGCTGCTTGAAGATGAGATAGAAGCCATCGAAGACGAAGACGTCGAGGAAGAGATCAAGTGGCTCACCTACGACACCAACGACCCCGATGAAATCGATCGGCTGAGCGAGCGCGAGAAAGAAGAGATGGAACAGGAATTCGCCGACCTTGTGCTCATGTCCGGTTTCGACCCGGATGATGAGGACAGCGTCGACCGCTATGTGCGCATTCAGCTCGCCAAGGAATCCTACACAAAGAGCCAGTTCCAAAACGACGATGAGGACGAACCCTTCTACGTCAGCGACGAAGACCTAGAACGCTACTACGAGGACTATAAGCAGGGCGACCTCTCTGCGATATCCCTCCGCTTCTATAATGAAGAGGAATATGAAAACGTGCTGAACCATTTCAACCTCGTCGATGACTATGAAGACGGATTCGGACTCTACACGGGCGATGAAGATATCGATGACGTCGAAGAGTTCGACGATGAAGACATCGAGGCGCTCGACGAAGAAGAGACCCTTGAATATTACATCCGCATCCACAACTACCTCTACGCCTATCGGGACACTGTCGATGAGGATTTGGACCTCGAATCACTCATCGAGCTGGACTACGAATATTTCCAATATAATCAAGGCGACCTGCAGGAGAAAGCAGCTACACGCGACGAACCATTCTTCGCCGAACTGAGCGAGACACTCTATCACGACCTGGATGTCGGCGAATTCACAAGCGAGTCTGTCGCTTATGAATTCGAACCCGAGACAGACCCTCAGGACGACCCCTGGCAACAGCCCCCCGAAGAAGAAGAGGACGATTTCGACGACGTATTCCTCTTCTATGTCCTCGACCGCGAAGAGGTCACGGACTTTGAAGACCTCGCAAGCGGCACCAAGGCTGTACTCATGGATGAATACACCGAGGACCTGGTAGGGGAGACACAGATCGTCCAGGCCTTCGAACAGCTTCATGAAGAAATCGGCCTCACAATCTACGACCAGGGCCTCGCGATGTTCTACGCCGAACAGTTCCAGACGCAACGCGACCTCTACAGTGAGGATTTCGACGGCGAGAACATCGCCACCCTTGACGATTTCGACGTCCATATCGACGAGTATTTCGACTACATGGCCGACCGCGTCGGCGCTATCTACGGTTCAGACCTGCTCAAGGAGAAGATCCTCCTCGAGAGCGAATACTTCATCGAACACTTCGGCGTCCACCAGGAGGCGATCTACGGACAGCGGACCCTGTTCGAAAGACTCCGCGACGCTGTCACTGATGAGGACCGCGCGAAGAACCGCGACCTCGTCCAGGGCTGGCACGAACAGCTAAGGGACATGCGCGAGCAGGTCGAGGAGATGGGCTTCGAATGGGAGCTCTACTTAGAGCTTCAGATGTCCGTCACCTCCAACCGCGCCTTCATCAACCGACAAGTCGCCAATTACCTCCAGGGTGATTACATCATGGACAGGGTGGATTTCGACAACGAAGTGCTCCCCTATCTCGAAGACGCCTATGAGAACTATCTGGACATGGAAAACACCGGTGTTGTATTCTATCTTGACAGGGAAGACGAACTGATAGAGGAAGACATAGATGAATATCTCGAGACGCTCTCCAGCGACGAACAAGACGCCTTTGAAAATCTGCTCGAAGACCTTGAAGATACTTTCACAGAAGCTTACGAAGCGCTCGACGAAGATGAGGACGAAACCCTCGAGGACCTCATCGAGGAGTATGAAACCGCACTGCGCGGCACAGATGAAGATGACGATGACTACAGCCGCTGGGGCGTCTTCAAGAACGTCGGACTGCGCATCGACACCGATGAGCGCGGCCGCATCACATACAGCGACATCCGTGAAGAGGATGAAGAACTCCGGAACGGCCTGCGAACTGTATACGAGGCCTTGCTCGAATCCGACGACGATGTGCTGATCTCTGAGAGCCTGACAAAGACCGAGACAGCTTTCCATCTTTTCCAAGCCGAACGCACAGATGACACAGAGCGTCCGAGCGCCGCTTTTGACAATGAGGACAATCTCTACGACGAAGGTTTCGAAAACAGCGACGACTTCCCTACCATCGAGCAGCTCAGTCTCTACAGTCAATACCTCATTGAAGAAAGCAGAGAAACCCCTGCAGAGACGAATGTCCCCGAAGAAGTCGAAGACGCGCTCGATGCATTGTACCTAGAGACTCATTCAAGTTTCTTCGGCCAGGCCAACGCCACGATTGTCGTCATCAACGAACTGCTCGAAGGGGACTTCGAAGCGAGCGAGAACGAAGAACACCACCGCCACATGCTCGACACAGTGAGCGATATCTTCTACCGCATGCAGTTCCCGCCGATCGAAGACGACTAGACATACCCCTGCACAAAAACCATTAAAAAAATCCCGCCAATTTTCGTTGGCGGGATTTTGCATTATGCACTGTCTTACTCTTCTTCGCTTTCTTCTTCAGAAGCGGATTCCTCTTCCTCATCCTCGTCCTTCTGCTTGATCGCTTCGACTTCGAGGTCTTCTTCCTCTTCTTCGAGCACTTCTTCTTCCTCTTCTTCCTGCGGGAAGGATGTGCTGACGATGACCCTGTCTTCAGGGATGAGGACCTTGAACCCTTCTGGAAGGTCCAAATCGGCGACTGTGAGAGTCTCATTTCCATCAAGTCCCTCTACATCGACTTCAAAGCTGCTGATGCCGGCGCCGACGGGGAACTCGGTCTCGACCGTCTGCGCGATCAGCTCGACGACAAGGCCGCGGGCTTCGACTTCCTCCCTGTTGAGGACTTCAACAGGAATCTCGGCAGTGATGGTGTCGCTGGCGCTGACCTTGTGCAAGTCGAAATGGAGGACACGGCCCTGACGCAGCGGGTCGGTCTGGACTTCCTTGAAATACACCTGGTGCGTCTCGCCGTCCAAATCGGCCTCGAAGGTCATGCTTTTTCCATAGGACTGGATGGTTCTTATGAAATCCTTATAAGCGACCTCGATCGGTGTCGATTCCATTTCTCTCCCGTAGATGACGCCGGGTATGCGCTGCTCGTTTCGAACGTCGCTCAAGCTTCTGTTTCGTTTAGACAGTTTCATGGTTTTCACTCCTCTGTGCGTACAATGGTGCCTTGTGGCACGTCGATTTGGTATGATATCACACTTTTTTGTGTTTGTCTATTCTTTTTTTCCACGCTTCGACTTGTAGTAACGCTCCCGGTCGAGTACGCCGAGTGACTGCGTGAACTCCCCTGGCTCGGTCTCCTCGAGCGCTTCTTTCAAGACGGCGAACTTGGAATCGATGTTGTCGATGAAATGAAGGGCGAGCGCCTCGGGCGTCGCCGGTTTCTTCGGAGAGCCGAAATTGCCGTAGTAGTGATGCGCAAGCAGCATATGCTGTAGGAGCATCCGCTCTTCCGTCTCATAGAGCCCCTTCTCGCGCGCCATGTCCCCGATGGCCTCGCTACCCATGGCGATATGGCCGAGAAGGCGTCCTTCCTCGGTGTATTCAGGGGCATAGTAGTTGGAGAGCTCGACAGTCTTGAAAAGGTCGTGCAGTAATATGCCGGCGATCAGAAGGTCGTGGTCGAGAAAATCATAGACGCTGACGATGCCGTCCGAGAGCTCGAGCATCGTCGCTGTATGATGGGCGACGCCGCCGACATAGGCATGGTGGAATCGCGTCGCCGCCGGATAGAGGTAGAAATCCTCTTTATAGCGTTCATATAGCGCTTGAGTGATTTCGCGGGTCGCTTCATCTTCGATGCGCGAGAGATATTTCTCGACCGTCCGGCGGGTCGTCTTGATATCGACGGGGGCGAAAGGATAGAATTCGCGCATCACCGCGAACTTCTCCTCGAGCGTGATGTCACAGCCGCTGATATGGGTGAACTCGTGGACGAGATATTGCTGGCGTTCCTTGAATTCAATCGGTTCGGTGACGAAAAAATAGACCTCGTCTTCCTTGATGTCCTTGTTCTCATCGATACGAAGCGTTCGGCGGGTGTCGTCACGCAGGATGACGGAGAGGGTGTTGGTGTCATAAGTGGTGAGGTTGTAGCTGATGATCTTGGCATAGAAACGTTCCATGTTTTAGCCTCCTAGGGTGCGCAGCACTGTGGTGCTAATCTCGTCGAGCGAAAGCGACGAGGTCGTCTCATGCTCAGCAGGTTCTGAATGATAGAGGACCTCCTGAGGGGTTTCAAATTCAAAGGTCTCTTCTTTCTTGTTGTTCTTGAAGATGACCGTGAGATGCTCCGTTTCATCGAATATTTCATAGAGGCATGTGCCGCTCTGGCGCATCCTCACACGTGTCGAGTGCTTGACTTCATAAGCGGTGTTGAGCCTGAACAGCGGGAAATCCTTGCGAATTCCGACGAGACGCTTGAAATCATCCACATCATCCGCGTGCGTGTCGCGTTTCGACCATTCTATGCGGTTGATGCTGTCGGGGCTCTTGTAGGAGTTTCGCACCCCCCGCTTCGAGCGGTAGAACTCCTGTCCGCTATGGATGAAGGGCACGCCCTGCATCAGAAGCACCATGCTTGTCGCGAGCTTCTGTGCACGTTTCCTATCCTCCCGCGGAGCGTCGGGCATGGCCTTTCTGGCCTTGTCATAGAAGGTATGGTCGTCATGACACTCGACATAGTTCACACTCTGGGCGGGATACTTGATCGCACCCTTCTGGACCGTGCTGCCTCTAAGGATGGCCTTGACCGTCTCCGGACGGCGGTTGCTTCCCATCGAATAACCTGAGTCCTCGGCCTGGAAGGTCGAGCCCTTGATGATATCGCGCGTCATGTCGTTGAAGAAGCCGATGTTGAAGAGGACGTCGTTGTTCTGCAGGTGGGTGAGGCGACGGCTTTCGACGACAGTGGGGATGTTCCATCCTTCGCCATAGACAATGATGCTCGGGTCGTACGCCTCGAGCTTCTGCCTTGCTAGATGCATGGTCTCGACATCGATAAGGCCCATCAGGTCGAAACGGAACCCGTCGATGCCGTACACTCTGGCCCAGTGCATCAGGGAATCGACGATGAACTTGCGGACCATGCGCCGTTCCGTGGCGAGATCCGACCCGCAGCCGCTGGCGTTTGTCAGTTTGCCGTTCTCATCCACGCGGTAGGCGTAGCCGGGAACCATCTTGCCAAAGGGGAAGGTGTTCACATCATAGACATGATTGTAGACGACATCCATCACCACGCCCAGCCCGGACCGGTGCAGGGTGTCTATCATGTATTGAAGCTCGCGGATACGGGAATAAGGGTCTTCCGGGTGTGTGGCGTAGGAACCTTCCGGGACGTTGTACTGGGAAGGGTTGTACCCCCAGTTGTAAGAAGCTTCCGGGTCGAGTTCGTCCACACCCTCGAAATCATTGAAAGGCATGAACTGGACATGCGTGATACCTAGTTCGCGAAGATAGTCGAAGCCGGCGGTCTTGTTCTTCTTCGTTCTGAGACCGCGTTCAACGACACCCCGGAACTTGCCTCGGTGCCTGGCGGAGATGGCCGGGTCCATAGTGAGGTCCCTGACAGAGGTCTCGTATATGATCGCATCTGTCCCCCTCCTGCCTTCGAAGGGGGCCGGGGTATTCAGCTTCGCAGGATCGATGACATAGTTCGAGCAGCCGTTCGGACCCGAAGCGATGGCATAGGGGTCCAGAAACGAGCGCCCCTTGCCGTTCACATAGGCTTCATAATAATAGGCGGCACCTTCAAGGTCGTCTTCGATGGTCACTTTCCAAAGGCCGCGGTTATCATACTCGAGAGGAATCCTGTCGGTCTTTTCCTTCCGCATCAGGATAAGATTGACAGACTTCGCGACAGGGGTCCAGACCTTGAAAACGGTCTCCCAGGGCGTGTAGAAGTGCCCGAGGTCGCCATCATAGTAATAGAGCTCATCGAAAAGGGACGAGCGTACGATCTCGCCGGTATAGAGCTCGCACTTATGGCCGGTATTGTCATGAATGAAATAGGTCTTGTTGAGGAGGATGAACCCCTCGAAACGCGCGCGGTATTTAAAGAACGCTTCATAGGTCTTCTCCTCTACGATCTCAAGGGGAAGAGTCTCTCTCTCCCCTTTTACGTAAAAGGGCGGTTCAATCGGCTCAGTACGGGGAATCAACAGGGAAATCTCGTGGAAACTTTCAAGATACGCCTCGAATTCAGCCATGATCTCGCTCCTTTAATTGTTCTATGATATGCATTGCCTCGCGCCTCAGCGCCTGATATTCATTATCGACTTCTCCATCGAGCACGCGCTCGATGAGAAGCTCCAGGGTTTCCTTGATGTGCGAGGGCTTGCCGATGGGAAGCGCGCGGATGTCCTTGCCGCCGAGCGCCAGTTCGCGACGGTCTTCAATGACAAGGCCACGCGCAATCGAACGAATCGTGGAAGCCTTATCGTCGCCGCCGAGCATTCGATGGACGATGTTGACACTCTCGAGCACTGCCTCACCGTGGTCGAAGAGCAGTTTCGGGGTGATGCGTTTCAACGGCAAAAGATCCATGACGGTCCGGATGTGCTTTTTATATCTGTTGGAGAGGTGCCAGACCTCCTCGTCGAGACCATCTTCGGCCTCAAAGACCGCAAAGGCCTCCAGCGGGCCATATTCAATGTCCACATCCTTAAGGATTGACAGCCCGTTGGCGAGTCGGAGGGCTTTATGAAATCCCGCCGCGACCATCGAACGGATGGCGTGCTTTTTATAAGGTGCGTCGAAGAGCTTGAACAATTCCTCCTGAACGCGTTCTATGGAGATTCTGCGGATGAGGCGTGCATGGCGCTCGATGGCTTCGAGCGTCCTCTCCTCGATGGTGAAATCGAGCTTGCCGGCGAACCTGAACGCCCTCAGCATCCTGAGCGCATCCTCGGTAAGCCTTTCATCCGGGGCCCCGATGGTGCGTATACGCTTGAGGGAAAGGTCCTCTTTCCCACCGTGATGGTCATGGATATTTCCGTCCTGGTCCATCACGAGCTGATTGATGGTGAAGTCCCTGCGGGCGAGGTCTTCTTCAAGCGTGTCGCTATAGCGGATCGAATTGGGGTGGCGATGATTGTCATAAACGGTCTCACGCCGGTATGTGGTGATCTCGAAAGGCACTTTATCCACCAGAACCGTCATCGTTCCGAACGCCCTTCCTGTCGCCTTGACACGGGAAAAGAGCGCTTCGATCTCCTCCGGCCTCGCGTTCGTCGTGATATCGATATCCTCCGTCGAAAGACCGAGCAGATAATCGCGCACGAACCCTCCGACGAAAAAAGCCTCGTAACCGGCCTCGTTCAATGTCTTTAGGACTTGAAGACCCAATCTGTGATTTTTATCCACTCTCATCACCGGTTTCATTGTACTATACGCGCCGTGCTTTTTCTACAACACATATTCACGTTTTTCAAATAAAAATGGTATGATGTTCATAGCCGGAAGGAGGCGCCTCCATGAAAAGCATCGTAGAAACTGTCATGACCTCGTTCGAGATCAGGAAGTCTTCGTTCATCACCTATCTTCATCCCGTCCGCGACGAAGACGGGGTCGAAAAGCAACTCGCCGCCGTCAAAAAGGCCCACCCCGACGCTGCCCATCACTGCTATGCCTATAGAATCGGCGCACAGGCCGAGGTGCAGCGTTTCGAAGACGACGGCGAACCCTTGGGGACAGCCGGCCGTCCCATTCTCGAGGTGCTCAGAAAGAATGACATGACCCACATCCTCTGCGTCGTCGTCCGCTATTTCGGAGGCATAAAACTCGGAGCCGGCGGTCTTGTCCGCGCCTATAAAAAGGGCGCAAGCACCGCACTCCAGAGCGCCAGGATAAGCGAGCAACGAGCACACACTCGCTATACGCTCAAGCTTTCCCATGAACTCGCCCCGAAGCTCGAAGAGTTCCTGCAGCACCGGGGCACCATCCAACAAAGGTCCTATGAAAGCGACGGTGTGTTCATCGGCCTCTCCATCCCTTCCGAGGAAGAGGAGCGCTTTGTCGCAAAGCTCAAAGAACAATCCCAGGGGAAAGCGTCCGTGGAAAAAAAGAAAAGGCGCCTTTACTATACACCTATCAAGTGAACAAGCGCCTTGTGATATTAATGAGATTCATGACCGCCTGCAACACGAGAAAGCTAAGGCCGATGCTCAAAAAGATGTAGATGATCTGCATCTGCCAGACGGCGCCTTTTTGAAAATATTTCGTGATGTCAAGACGCATCATCGCCTGGAACGTAATGCCCAGCAGAACAAAAAACAGAATCGCTTCGAACATGTCGAAAAACATCTGATCCATCATGATTCCTCCTATTGAATAATACCGTCTGTATCCTCATCGGCGGCCCGACGGATGCGAATGACGACATCGTTGGGCAGACACGTCAATGCCTTATAGGGACTGTTCGTATGCCCTTGATGCTCGCAGATATCCCGCGGGCTCGTCTGGTCGATGACATTGACACCGTGATCCTCGTAGGCGATGGTGACAGGACCCAGCGTCCCTTCCACCACATAGACTTGCTCGTCTTCATCGATTTCGATGACATAAGCCTCTTCATGCACTGTGGGCGTTCCGTCCTCAAGGTCTATGGAAAGGACCATCACCCCTTGATAGAGCACTTCCGCGCTTCCATCCTCGACCCTGCTACGCGCTTCAAGCATCTGCACAGCGAAAAAGAGGCCAAAGGAGATGGCCAGTACCAGCCCTATGAGCAAAAGGTCATTGCGTCTCATCGCTCTCGCCTCTTTCCAGCACCGATTCCTGCAACAAGGACATCATTCAGTATACTCGATATCCCCCGCTTCTTGCAACAACCATGCAATACACACCGCAAAACAGTTGACATATCCTACTAATTCCATTATACTTTTTGCAGAAAAAATTAGGAAAAAATAAGGAGGCAACATCATGAAAAAGTTACTGGCTCTGACAGGTGCCATTCTGCTTGTCTTCACGCTTGCAGCCTGCGGGAATGACTACGGTGATTACGCACCGGGGCTGCACCTCGGGTATACAGAAGGCAATGAACCCGACATCGCCTATGTCTATGTAAACGCGGATGGCTACATAGAGGATGTCATCTTCGACAGCGCCTATGAAATCAACGAGGACGACGAGGACTACGGACATCTTCAGCTCAATGCGACCAAGCGCGCGTTCGACTACGGACAAGATTACATCATGAGCGACAATGAATATCTCTGGGTCGAACAAATCGACATGCTCGCTGAAGACATCGTTGAACATCAGGGCAATCCTGAATACGACATCGAAGACGGCAAGTTCGAAGACCCGAGCGATGCAGTCGCAGGCGTCACAATCACAGTGAGCGGTTTCATCGGAGCCCTCGAGGACGCGCTCGACCGTGCTTCACTCGGTGAAGACGAAAGTCCTGCCGATTACGATGTAGCGGATGCATCCGGCGATTACACACCGGGCATCAACTTCGGCTACTACCACACCGAGGATGACTACGACTATGCCATCGTCGCCGTCAATGAAGACGGAGGCCTGGCGCACATCAAGATCGACTCCGGCTATGAAAGCGAAGGCGACTCCATCACGAAACGTGCGCTCGACTACGGAGAAGGCTACATCATGGATGAAGACGGCTACCTCTGGGTCGAACAGGTCAATATGCTCGGTGAAGACATCGTGGACCAGCAGGAAGTTCCTGATTACGACCTCGATGACCCGAGTGACGCAATCGCGGGTGTCACTATAACCATCAACGGCTACATTGAAGCCGTCAAGGACGCCATCGAGTAATCAAGCACCGCTTTGGCGGTGCTTTTTTCATATTAAAACGCACCTTTAACATGATACAATAAGTTCAAAGAAGAAAAGGAAGATGCGCCATGAAAACCCTCTTCACGCTAGCGCTTCTCGCTTTCCTCATGGTGTCCACAGCACCCCTTGAGGCTGAAAGCGACGTCGTGAGCACAGAAAGGAAATACACATCCTACTACGACACCACCATCGATGTCACAATCTATCACGACGGTGCGGACATGGATGCTGTATTTTCTGAATTCGAGGACGCGCTGCAGGAAATCCACCAGCTCGCCGACCAATACGAAGCGTATGAAGGCATCACAAACCTCAAGACTATCAATGATAACCCCGGTGAAGCGCACGAAGTGGACCCGCACCTTTTCGAGATGATCAGCACGGGGAAGGACTATTACGACAAGACGGACGGCTATTTCAACATCGCGCTCGGCCCCGTCATCAACATATGGCAGGATCTGCTGGATCAGTGCGTAGGAATCGAATGCACATTCGAAAGGGATGCACTTCCCGAGAGTGAGACGCTCGAAGCGGCCGACGCTTATACCGACGTAGAGGACATCTCCCTGAACGCCGATGATCTTACTGTACAGATCGAAGAGGGCATGCATCTGGACCTAGGCGGCATCGCCAAGGGGTATGGCGCCGAGGTCGCCGCGGAAGTGCTCAAGGATCGAGAAGGCATCGAAGCATTCATCCTGAATGCCGGCACCTCCAACATCGAAGTCTACGGAGAGAACCCCGAGAGGGAGAGCGGCCTCTGGCGAATCGATATCGTCGACCCTGCCTTCGAACCGGACTTCATCGGCTCCTTGTTCCGTCAGAGGGAGCATTTCGCGACCGTCTATCTCGAAGACGGACAGCACATCGTCGGCAGCGGCAACTACGAACGCTTCTTCACCGTCGACGGCGTGCGCTATCATCATCTCATCGACCCCTACACACTCTATCCGACAGGCGCTCTCGAAGAGGACATCTCCTTCCTGGAGAACGCGCAGCAGCAATTGCTCTGCCAAACGGAGCGCGATTACTTCCTCGGCACATGGCTCATCACGGATGATGGCTACAAAGGCGATATCCATGTCACCGCCGCCTATCTGATGGACGTCGAGAGAAGCATCGACTACGTCGAACGCCTCGAGGAGACGGAAGGGGTCTTCTTCGGCGCTGATGAGAGAATCTTCAGGACTGAAAATTTCGACGCCGAACTGCATGATGGCTACGAATACAGCGACCTCGGCGACCGTGCACCGTGCATACTTCCCGTCGTTGCAATCGGCGGCGGTTTCATCGTCATCGCCGGCGGCGGCGTCGCCTTCACCACAATCAAAAACAAGCGAAAACAAATAGAGACCGCATGAACCTGTCTGTCTCCTGCCTGAAGGTCTCCTGATCGCCCTTCAATAATGAAAACGCCCTTGCCGGAGAAAATCCGTCAAGGGCTTTCAATATCTGAGTATCGGCATCTTCTCACGCATCAGCCTGATGAGACGGCGGGCGACCAACCCGGTGAATATACCGGTCGGAACGCTCATCAGCAAAAAGATCGGCAATGTGAAGATGATCTCCTCGGTTTCAAGCAAAAACATGGCCATCATGATCTGTCCTACGGCATGGCCGATAGCGCCCATGACACTGACGCTTACAATGGTGAACCGCTCCATACGGCTGAAAAGCCACATCAGGAAGAAGGCCAGGAACCCGCCGGAGAGGCTCAGTGCGAAAGCGATCACCCCGGCATAAAGCAGACTGACAAGCGCGATGCGCAGGATAAGCACCGCAAATGCGTCTCTCGTGCCATACACATAAAGCACGATAAGGACGACGATATTCGCAAGCCCCAGCCTGAGCATCGGCAGATTGGTGAAACCGCCGAGCGCCACGCGCTCGACGATATTGAGCACGATGCTCATCGCCAGCAATATAGCGAGAAATGTCAATCTGCGCGTTTTCATACCATCACCGGACGTAGTCTACCACAGCTGCGCATGCGATACAATTCATATATACTGAATATGTGGGAACCTGCAAAACCTCGGCCTAATTCGGTCTCTTCGCCTTGTCGAGGTCGAAATAGGCGATGCCGACAGTCCCCACGCCCGTGTGCGCTCCGATGACCGGCGTGATCGGTGCCGCATAAGCCGGGACATCCTCATAATGTTCGTCTATGCGACTCTTCACATACTCGAAGCCTTCCTTGTTGTCGCTGGTGTTGTAGGTGATGACGATATTGTCGAGGGACTCCAGGTCGGCGAGGACGTGTTCGACCATCTTTGTGAGCGCCTTCTGCTGTGTCCGCACCTTCTCGAACGGGACTATCTTGCCATCATCGTTCACCTCGAGGATCGGCTTGATCTTGAACACGCGCCCCAGGAAGCCGCTCGCACCCGAGAGGCGTCCGTTCTTGACGAGCAGACGGAGATTGTCGACCATGAAATACTGCTTTCGCGCAAGCGCGAGGCGTTCAAGATAAGGCACGATGGTCTTTGCGGTTTTGCCCTCTTCGATGAGCTTGAGTGCTTCAATGGAGAGGAATCCTTCACTGATGGCGGCGTTCTTCGTGTCGACGAGATGGATTTCCAGATCGCCTTCATAGGACTTCTTGGCCATCTCGGCGGTCTGCAGGGTGCCGGAAAGCTCTGAAGAGATCGTGTTGAAGATGACTTCCTCGTATCCCTGTTTCTCGATCTCCTCGAAGGTCTCGAGCATCTCTCCGAGCGAGGGCATGGAGGAGGTGGGCACAAGCGATGTGTCGGACTTGATGGTCTCGTAGAATGTGTCGGCGTTGAGGTCGACGAAATCGTTGTAGCTCTTGTCGTCGAGAATAATCTTGCAGCGTACGATGAAGAGATTGTCATAGGAAATGTCGAGATAATCCAGACAACCGGTGCTGACTGCGATGACAGCGGTTTTCTTCATGATAGATCCCCTTTTCTATTTAAAAATTTATATAAGAGCGATAATGGCCAGAAGAGAACGCCCAGCGCAAGGACGGGAGACCAGGGAAGCGAGAGGTACTCCGTGTCCCTTAGGAGCACGAAATTGATGAACAGCAGGATGACGATGATCAAAAGCGTGCCGAGGGATGCGAACAAGAACGAGTTTTTGTAGTGAGCAAGCGTCTTGCGGCGCTTGTGCCGTCTCTTCTCCCGCTCGATGTGCGGTGCATAATAATCATTTGCATCACCGAACTCTGCGATTGTCTTATCGACAGCCTCGCTTTCGCTGTAGCCTTCCTCTTGCAAATCCTCGACCTTCTCCTCGAGCATCTCGATCAGCTGATCGACGCTTACATCCTTCGGGGCATGGTGCTTGAACGCTCTCTTCACAAATGTCTCGATATTCCGGTTCTTCATGACTCACCCTCCAAAAAAAACGCCATGATATCCTTGAGTGCCTGCCACTCTTCCTTCTTCTCCTGCAGATAAGCCTTCCCCAGCGGTGTGATGCGGTAATACCTGCGCTTGCCGCCATGACTTCTCTCTCCGATGTAGGAAATGATCATTTCCTTCTTTTCCAGTCGCTGAATTATGGAATAAAGCGTCGCCTCTTTCATCGTGAAGGTGTGGTCCGTGCGCTCACGAATCTCGCGTGCTATCTCATAACCGTAACGGTCCTTCTCGATGATCAATTTCAGAATCACGCTTTCAAGATGTCCTCTGAGAACGTCGGAGGTTATAGTCACGCGCATCCCTCCGTCAGTACTTTTCCTTGAAATAAGCGACCAGGCGTTCAAGCGATTCTATAAGCAGGGTGTTGTCTTCAAGCTTAAGATCTTCAAGCGTGGCCTCGATCATCTCCTCGTGGAAATCATCATGCACAGCGAGGACCTCCTCCGCTTTTTCCGTAAGGCGCAGGAACACCTTGCGCTTGTCACCCGGGCGGCGGTGCCGTTCGCAATAACCCTTCTCGACAAGGCGGTTGATCGAGGTCGTAAGTGTCCCCACGGTCACACGGAGGCGTCTCGCCACATTCGACATGGTCGCCTCCTCGCTCTTCTTGATCGCTTCAAGCACGTGCACTTCATTCATCGAGAGATTCACGCCCTGCTCGCGAAGATGCTGCTGCTCGATGCTCAGGATGTGGTTGAACACATCGACGAGCAGCTCGTTGATCACCTCTTTAGGCGAGGAGCCTTTGCGGTTCGGGGATTTTTCCGACATAGTCCATGCCTCCTATAGCAATGTCACGGGACACTATTCCTTGATGATCCAGCCGATGGCCAGCGCGCCGGGCCCGGCATGCGCCCCGACAACCGGCGTGAGCGGATAGTCCTCGATAGTCCCCAGCTCCGGGCGCACCTCTAAAATCCGGTTTTTCACATCGTCTAGTGCATCGAAGGCGTTGGCGTGCACCAAAAACACCTCCAGATTCTCTTCCGTTCTTTCTTTGAGAAACTTCTCCACAATCCGGTTGATGGCCTTTTTACGCGTGCGGATCTTCTCGATGGGCTCCACGCGGCCTTCCCTTGTAAGATGCAGCATGGGCTTGATCTTGAGAAAGGACCCCATCAATCCGCTCGCCCCCGATAGACGCCCGTTCTTGACGAGGAACTTCAATGTGTCGACCGACACAAGAAGGCCTTGATTCTCCCGTATATGCGAGAGCTTGTCAATGATCTCGGGCACGGATTTCCCCTGAGTGGCCATCTCGGCCGCTGTGAGAATCATATACGCCTCCCCGTAGGCGACCGACTTGGAATCGAAGACATGCACGTTCACGTCATCGATCATATTGCCGGCGATGCGCGCCCCTTCATAGGTGCCGCTCAATTTGGAAGAGATCGTCACCACGATGATGTCCGTATAGCCATCCGCCTTGAGCATTTCATACGTCTCGAGGATGACGCCGGTCGCCGTCTGCGCCGTTGTGGGGTGAAGTTCGGGGTTCTCCTTGAGACTTTGATAGAAATCCTCGGCTTTGATATCGATAAAGTCCGTATACTCCTCATCGCCGAAAATGAGTGTCGAACGGATAACCCTGATGTCGTAGTCGTGATCGATGTAGTCGATGCCTGAATTGCCGCATACTACCAAACCTGTTTTAGCCATGATGACCTCCATTTGTTTGAATTTCAAAGTAACTATAACGAGTTTAGCAATATTCCACCGGAATGTCAATCATGACCTTTCATGACTGCAATACGGACAGACATCGTCCTCTTCATAAATCGGCGCACTGCAGGATGGACAGACGACCATTTCACGCTCCCGGCGCCGCTCCTCCTCTTTCAACGTGAGCACCGCCGCAAAGAGCTGCGCGGCGATGAAAAAGATGGAAAAGACAATGATCGCAGCGATAAAGATGAGTGTGCTGAAGGTCTCGAGATTGAACGCGACGATCAAGAGCACCGCAGCGCTCAGAATACCGAAGAGAAAGAGCGCCCTGGAAAGACGGAAATGAAAAATCATTCGATCTCTATGATGGTCTCGCCCTGATTCATGGTGTAACGGCGGCCGACAATGCGCCGGCTGCGAATCTTGTTGGGATCGCGGACCATCTCCCTGAGCGTATCGCCCTTGTTATAGCCGTGGATGACCCGGATGGCCTCCACGCCGCTTTCGGCACGCTTGATGACATCCTCGAGGTGCTTGATCGCATCATATTCCGTCATGCCATGAATATCGACAGTAATCTCCATCACTATTCCTCCTTATTCAAACCAGACGCTCGAGGTCCAATGCACCGCTGTAATCATCGACGGCGATTGCCTCGAGTGTCTTCTGCACGTGCTCAAGCATCTTCCGTCTGCTCTCTTCGGCCATACCACCGCAGTGCGGGCTCATCACCACATTATCCAACGTATGGAGAGGATAATTCGAAGGCAGCGTGGGGGCATGCCCTTCGGGGTATTCGTACCATACATCGCTCGCGAACGCGGCGAGCGTTCCATCTCTAGCGGCTTCATAGAGGGCCTTTTCCTCAATAATCTTTCCACGGCCGATGTTCACTAGCGTCCCCCCTTCCATCCGGGAGAGGATATCCTGGTCGAACGCACCTTCCGTCTTTCGATTGAGCGGAGCGGCGATGAGGACGATATCACAGGTCTCGACCAGCGCCTCAAGGGTGGGGACAGTCTTGACGCCCGGATAGTCCTTCCCCCTGTCGATGACGAAAATTTCGGGGGCGAACGGGGCGATGAGGCGGGCGAATGTCCTACCGATTCGCCCGTAGCCATAGATGCCGACCCGCTTGCCATAAAGCGACTGCCAAGGAGGAAAGCCTTCCTCCCATGCGCGCCATTGGCCCTGTTTCAACCGTGTATGTGCGAATACAATGCGGCCGAGCGCCGACAACATGAGCTGAAGGGCGCGCTCGGCGACGTAGGGGGCGTGCACAGTGGTGTTGAAAAGCGCGAGACGGCGGCGTTTCATGTAATCTATATCGATCTTGTCATGGGCCGTGAAAGGGATGACGACGGCCTTCAATGCATCATGGTCGTCCGCTTCGGTGAACGCGTCGCTGACGAGCACCTCGGCCTGCTTCGGATCATCCGTGATGACAATCCTTTCGGAGGAATGCCGTCTGAGATACTCTTCATGAGAAGAGAAGCGGCTGTATACTCGCATGTCAGAACCTCCTGAATGTAAAAATCTTCGCTTTATCGCTATAGGCCCAAGTAAGGTACGCATCCCGGATCAGCACATCGAGGGATCGTTCAGTGAAGAATGCGATGTGCGTCTCATCGCGCCTGTACCACCAGGACAGGAAATCCCCATCCTTCTCAGGGCGCAGCGATGTCATGATTGAAAGATGACCGCCGCGATTCAATATCCTGTATAGCCGCGCGATCTCCCTCCGGGGATGACTCATATGCTCAAACACCTCTGTCGCGGTAATCACATCGTATGTCTCCTCGAAAACAGTCTCGTCGGCCCTGTAGAAAGGGTCGTAATGTCTGGCTTCATAGCCCCGCAGGCGCAAAAGCTCATAGAGCACAGGCCCCGGCCCGCTCCCGAAATCGAGCGCCTTTCCTCCGCGAACGAACGGTTCGACCGCTTCATCGAGGAAGCTTTCAAGCATATCCACATATCCCTGATGCTCGAGCGTATTCTCGTGCTGGTCGTAGGATGCCCTCTCCTGTTCGGGGCTGGGATGAAAACGGGGCTGCTTGTAGGTGAAACCGCAGACATGACACACATCATAACGGCAGACTAGCAGCGGGTCGGACAGTTCATATGTGCCTCCCCCGCACACGATGCATTCAGCGGATGATCTTTTTGCGTTCATGCAGGAACTGATCGATGGCGATGAGGAGGAACAGGCATAGATGCGGACGGGGGGATGTGCCCACATCGATCTCATAAGCGTCGCCCGCGGGGAAGACCTTCTTTTCCATGCGCACGTCGATATGCGCGCCTGCTAGTGAAAAACGGTGCTGATAGAGCGAGCCTTCGGGGACGATGACTTCACCATCAAGCGTCACATTCACACGTGGTCGCAGGAGCCCGTAGGCCTTCGAAAGCTCCGCCGCTTTCTTATCCTGTGCGTCTAGAACATTGTAGCGCCTGTAGATGCCGAGCGTATAGCGCCTCTTGATTCTATAGACTGATTCACCTTCAACCGTCCGCATCTCCAAGGAGCGCATCCCGAAGAGGAAACGGCCTTTGACTTCGAAGGCTTTCTCCTGGTTTGCGTCACGGACGATGAAGCGTCTTTTCTTAGCGAAATGCGTGGGGCTGATATAGAATTTCACCGTGCCTCATCCTTTCTTACTTCAATTGTAAGACATTCGGCGCGGATTATAAAGCGGAATCCGCCCTGTTTTCATAATCTTTTAGTATCGACGCCAGTTCACGGACGAACACGTGTGATGCATGCAGATGATGCGCAGGGTAGGATGAGATCACCCGTTTGAAGGTCTCCTCTTCAACATTGAGTCTTGAGAAAAGCGCGTGCTTCTTCGGCGGGGGCGATGTGAAATCCGTCTCGAACCGGGCATTCAAGAACTCAATATCGGCGTAGAGTTCAATAACATCCCGGCTCAGTGCATAATCCCCGCCGTATGCGTCCCCGTCCGTGACCGAGAGCGTCCTGAAACCCGCCTTCCTGAGCTGAGCCTCCACTGTTTTGATATTGCCGTGCCCGCCGCAGGGGACCACGCGGTAGGATTTGAACTTCCCCAGATGGATCAGGGCGTTTTCAAACCAGGGAACGTCATATTTACCTTCGACGAGAATGAACGGTTTCCTTTGAGAAGGTCTGAGCGGTTCAGTGAGCGTGGTGAGCTCCTTGTCCATCTCTCTCCTGTAGAGCGGATAGATTGTATAAGGGAAGGCATTGATGAAATTCTTCTGACGCGAGACAAGCAGCACCTGTACGAAGGACGCGTGGAGACTCTCCATATCCTCGGGGCGGATATGGTTCTCGACCACATCGATGCCCAGGATCACGCGGCCTTTCAAACGCGTAAGCCATGTCGCAAGCAACGCTTTCCTATCCTTAGGAGAAAGCCCGTCATCAACTTCTACGTCCCTTTCCACTCTGGCATCGACAAAACGCAAGGGACACGCAGATTCTTCCGCGAAGAGATTTGCATTCTCGAGCAATAGTGCCTTATAATGAACACGTTGCAGTGTATAATGAAAGTGTTCGAGAGGGAGCGGGCTTCTGGGGATGTAGACATAGTCCCATTCCGTGAGCTTCGAGAAATCCCCTTCGCACTTGCCGTAATCGATGAGAAAATGCGGCGGGGAGAACACCTTCTTGAAGTATGCATCGCCGATGCGGCACCTGATGGAAACCGGCTTACGCTTGTTGCGCACGCTGCTATAGGGCAGGGAATGATTGAAGAAGGCATCCAGGGCCTCGAGCACCGTGGTCTTTCCGCTCTTATGCGTCCCGATCAGCATCGTGTGGTTGCCGAGGACGATCGTCTCCTCCTTGAACGCCTTGAAGTTCTCGATGTGCACATATTCAATCATAGCGACTCCTCCCGAAAGGATGCGATATCATGCATAACGCCCGTCTGAATGTAAGAAACGAAGCCCCCATCGAACAAGGGGACTATGTCCTCTACTGGATGCAGCAATCACAGCGCATCGAGAATAATTTCGCCCTCGCCTACGCGATCAAGGAGGCCAACCGGCTCGCCATCCCCTTGCGCGTCGTCATGAGCATCGACAAATCCTTCAAGGATGCCAACATGCGGCACTTCATCTTTTTGGTCGAAGGCTTCAAGTCGCTCGCGGGGTCCTTCAAGCAGATGGGGGTCGATTTCAGGGTGGAGCGCGGCCCCTTCACAACAACCATCCCGCCCCACATGGACCGCGCCGCGCTTTTCGTCATGGACAAGCCTTATCTGAGGGAACTTCGAGAGACGCGCCGGGACATGAGCAGAATCGCAGCGGAAGCCAACCTCTTCACCGTGGAGGTCGAATCCGAACTGATCGTTCCCGTCGAACACGCGAGTAACAAGCTCGAACACGCCGCGCGCACGATACGGCCGAAGATCCACAAGCAGCTGGAGGAATTTCTTGAAGAGGCTTTGATCGGGCCCTTGCGCGTTCAAAGTCCGAATTATCCGAAAATCCTTGAAGCCCCCATAGAAGAGATCCTGGACGGAGTCTACGAAGACGGCATGCCGGGGAAGAGCTACTACTTCTACGGCGGCGAGCGCGAAGGGAAGAAACTGCTCGAACAGTTCATCGAGGAGAAGCTCCCCTACTACCTCGAAAGCAACGACCCCTCGAAACGTCTGATCAGCCGTCTGAGCCCGTATCTTCATTTCGGACATCTCTCGCCGCTCACCATCTATAAATACGTCGAAGAGAGCAGGGCCATGGGCCAAACCCCGACGAAGGCCGCGGAGGCCTTCATAGAACAGCTCATCATCCGCCGCGACCTGGCCTTCAACTTCGTCTATTATGAACCGGGCTACGACGCTTTCGACTCGATGAGCGTCCCCTGGGCGTATGAGACCATGAAGGTCCACGAGGACGATATCCGGGAACGGCACTATACGATCGAGGACTATGAAAACCTAGCGACCCACGACCCCTACTTCAATGCCGCCATGCGGGAGATGCAGAAGAGCGGGCACATGCACAACTACATGCGGATGTACTGGGGAAAGCGCATCATCGTCTGGAGTCCCACCTACAGGGAAGCCTACGAGACCATGCTTCACCTCAACAACAAGTACTTCCTCGACGGCCGCGACCCTAACAGCTACGCAGGTGTCGCCTGGTGTTTCGGGCGCCACGACCAGGGATTCAAGGAACGCGAGGTATTCGGAAAGCTTCGTCCGCTGACCCCCGGAGGGCTCAAACGAAAATTCAAGATCGACAAGTACGTCACCTATACCAAACGCCTCTGATGCCGCTTCCGCGGCATTTTTTCATAGGTCGTAGGTGCTGTGGATCTCCGCCGGCGTTCGCCTGAGAAGGTTCAGAAGCGGAGCGATGCCGAAAAGAAGGTTGATCGCATACACCACGAGCAGACCGCCGACGACGGTGAAAGGCGTTATGCGGAATAGTTCGATAAGCTGTTCAGTCTCCCCCTGTATGCGATGCAGGACATACGTCGCCGCGAGATAGCCGATCGCGCTCGTCGCTGTGGTGAGGGCGATCGCCTCCGCGGAGAAGAGATGCAGGAGGTCCGTGCGCCGGACCCCCAAGGAACGGTAGACACCGATCTCATAGACGCGCTGCATCATCGAGGAGCGGATAATGAAATAGAAGCTGAGCCCTGTCGCTAAAAGCGCCGCAATGGAGAACACATAAAGGCCGCTGTAGTCCTGGAGCATGCTGGTGCGCTCGGCGCTTCTTCTCTCATCATAGAGGTTCCTGTATGCGATGTTCAATTCATCCAGATATTCCTCCATCGCATCGGAATCGTCCGTGTAGAGGAGCCTCCGGCTATCCTCGCCGTGGGTGGTGTGATAGTACTGCTTGTGCATCGCTTCGCCTGAGAGCAACGGGCCCTCGGAAAACTCGGAGGCGTAGAGTCCGACGACATCGTAGGTCTCATCGCGGACAATGCGTTCATGGACTTCGAAGTCCTCCATCTCGTCCACGTGGCTCAGAATTTCCGTCTCATCCTCCGGCATGCGGCCGTCCGTAAGTTCTGCCTTATCGGTCGCGAAAAGGAAATCATGCGTAGCAATCTGACCATCGAGACGCTCCGTGATGTATAAATCATCCGCGAAATATGCGTTCGCATTACTTTCCACAATGCCGGTGATCCCCCCCGTAGCGAAGGAAGCGGGCATAGGCAACCGATGGGACAGGCCGACGAAATCCTCGGGATCGTCAAAGCCGAGCGCGTTCAAGCGCGGTGCATTGGCCATCTCTTCCGCGAGGCGTTCGCTCAGGACAATATCGCCGGGCGCTTCCGGCATCGCCCCGGCGACGAGTTCCCCTTCAGCCGCCGCTAACGGCGCCAGATACACATCCGAACTGTAGGTGGGCGGGGCCTGATAGAAAAAGGGCAGGTCGATCTCCAGTCTTTCACTGTCTCGCTTAAGGGCATGGCCCTCCGCAGGTGCATCGAGGTAAAGTGATTCAAAGGCGCCGTAGTCACTCATCGCTCCATCCTCGACTTCAAACGCATAGCGCGGTTCCTCGAGGAAGGAGGCTTCATCGGGGGAGACGATATTGGCGAGTATATAGAGAGAGGCGGCGAAGAACACCGCGCCGAGCGCGAACGCCGCATACAGTACTTTAGTGAATTTCGAGCGTCCTTTGAAACGCCGCTTCACGCGCTCGAATATATAGGAGGGCGGGAACGCACGCCGATACCCCTTCTTCTCCACCCGGAAGTCGGAGCTGTATGTATAAATCATGGGCGCGCTCTCATCCTCAGACTCTTCACTCGAGCCCTCTTGTACGGAGACTTCGGAATCCTCGTCGATGACGTGCACATCCTTGAATGCCTCGCCGGCATCGACATAGAGGGTATTGTTCTTGACGATCAGACGCACATTGAAAGGTTTTTTCAACGTGTCGTCGCTATAGAGGGTGACATTGCCGGCATCGCCCTTTTCCTCCGTTATACGGTCCAGGTCGCCGAGATGGATATCGCTCTCGAATGCGCCTTCGCTGTATTCCTCCACTCCTTTAAGAGAGGCCTCCTCGAGCACACCGTCATCGAGGGAGTAGACACGGTCGGCATAATGGGCGGCCAGTGCCTTTTCGTGCGTCACCATGATGACAAGCTTCTCTTGTGATATGGCCTTGAGGATGCGCATGATCTCTACAGTATTCTTATGATCGAGGTTTCCGGTCGGTTCATCCGCGATGATGACATCGGGATCCTTCGCCAGAGCGCGGACGATGGCGACACGCTGCATCTGCCCGCCCGAAAGACGCGAGGCGCGGCGGTTCTTATAACGGCTCAGATGCACAAGCTCGAGCAGATGGTTGATGCGTCGTTGGATCTCGCGTTCATCATCGATGCCGACCATCCTGAGGGTGAGACGGATGTTCTCATAGACCGTCTCCTCCGGCAGGAGATAGTAGTTCTGAAAGACATAGCCGATGCGCTGCGCGCGCAATTGGTCAATATGCCTCGGTACGTAACGCTCGAAATGCGCATCGGCGAACGAGACCGAACCGCTGTCGGGCTTGTCAAGACCGCCGATGATATTGAGCAATGTCGTCTTGCCGCTGCCGGAATCACCCAGTATGACAGTGAACTCCCGCCGCGTCGCGGAGAAATCCACGCTGCTGAGGACCTGACGGCGCCCGCGCTTTTTGCCGTAAGCCTTGTCGATGCCTTTGATTTCTATCATGTCTCATCCCCCGCTTCCTTGAACGCTCTCGCGACACTGCGGGAAAATATGCGGACATTGAACCGCCGCGAAAGAAGCAATGACAATGCGAGTAATGCAACCACCATGAACAGATAATTGAGCGGTGTGTAATAACGGATATAATCCGGGAAGGGACCGTCGAGCATACTGTTCAGGTGCATGCCGGCGAACACAATGACAAGCGCCGCCGCCATGATGAAGAGTAACTCCGCCGATATGATGCGGTAAAGGTCCTTCCTGCGCGCACCGAGCGAGCGGAAGACGATGAAGTCCTTGACACGGGACTGCATGGCGTTCCTGAGCGCGATGAAAGCGATGAAATAGACCGCGCCCAGAAGACCGATGCTCACACCGCCGAGAAACAGCGAGAAGACGACCTGCGCCATCGCATCGGTGCCGGATTCGTATTCCGCGGGATAGACTGCCAGATACTCCTCGGGGAGTCCGTCCATCACGCGGGCGGCGTCGTAGCCGTCGCGCACGACCAATGCGGCCTGTCTTGAAGGGACATCGTCGAAAAGGCCGTAGAGGTCGTCCGGATGTATTTTGAACATGGCGTTGATGTCCTCATCTTCGAACTGTTCGCTGATCGTGAAACTCTCTTCGAGGATTGCATCGCTTCCGCGGGGTTGAAACAAAAGAGTCATCGTTTCATGCACCCCTGGCGACTCGAGGTTCCCGGCATTCACATGCACTGTGCCGGTCTCGACATCCTCATCGGCGACATAGGAACGAGGGGTGAAGTCTCTCGTGATGTCGCCGAGCGCGAACTGCATGTCGGAATGGGTGAAAAGGGCCCGGAATCGCGCGGCGCTAGTGTCAAAGAAATCATCATGGAAATAGACGGCCGAGACACTATCGGCTTCAATCACACCGACGATTTCGAATTCCAGCGCATCAAGGACTTCCCGGTCAACGAAAAGGGACGTATGCGACATGGGGACCTCCACCGTTTCACCCACCCGAACGTCGCCCCTTATGATGATCTCTTCTGCCTTTTCAGGGGGACGGCCAACATCAAGGGCACCTGATTCCAAAGCGGCCGCGTGTTGAAAATATACAGTGCGATGGAAGGCTTGCCGGGTATCGGCCAGGATGTGAAGCCTCTCATCAAGTATGGTGTCATACGGTATGACGGCGCGAACGCCTTCCATGGCTTCAAGCGACTCCATCGCCGTTTCATCGAACGCCCCGCCGTCCCGGGTCACCACCACACGGTTTGCGGCGGGGTTGGAGAAATGCGGATGGAATGAAGTCGTCCCGGCATGGGTCTGTTCCACATAGGCGCCGTATACAAAAGAAAAGGCCACCACAATACCCAGCGCTATCAACCCCGTGAACAGCGTGCGTCTCGGCATGGCCTTAAGATTCTTCAATGCGATCTTCACCCACAGGGAAAAGGACAGTGTCTCTTCATGTTCCTGCCTGATAGGCTTTTCGATGCCCGCCTCTGAAAAGGCGCGATCCTCGATCACGCGGCCGTCGAAGAGGCGGACATGCCTTGTCGCGTGCGTGCGTGCGATATCGGCGCTGTGCGAGACAAGGAGGACGAGCTTGTCTTCACTGAGTTCCTTGAGCAGGGAGAGGATGTTCTCACCGCTGTCCTTGTCGAGGTTGCCGGTCGGCTCGTCCGCAATGATGATCGGCGCGTCCTTCGCGAGCGCGCGGGCGATAGCCACACGCTGTTTCTCGCCGCCCGAAAGCTCAGAAGTCTTCTGATGCATCTGATCCTCGAGCCCCACACGCTCGATGATACGTTTGATGCGCCCGCGGCGGTCGGATGCGTCCGCCCCTGAAAAAAGCAGTGCCGCCTCGACATTCTCATATGTCGTATAAGCGTCGACGATATTGTAGTCCTGGAAGATGAAACCTATGTTCTGACGGCGATGGCGTTCGAAATCCTCGCGGCTGTAATGCGACGTCTCCGACCCTTCAATCAGCATTTCGCCTTCCTCATAGTCATCAAGGCCGCTGATCACGTTGAGGAGCGTGCTCTTGCCGCTGCCGCTCGCGCCGGTTACCACAACGAACTCCCCGCGTCTGAACACGAGGTCCACTCTATCGAGTGCACGCGTCACTGACTCATGATCGACATAGTACTTGGAAAGACGCTTGAGTTCAATCATGTAAACACTCCTTAGACAGCTTTGATATAGGCATCCCTGTCTTCACGTATTGTCGGCTCGAACCCCATCTTTTCAAGGTAGTTCTTATGGGGATCGCTCGCGGGGAAGGCTATGAATGAATCATACCCCGCCTCCTTGAAGCGGTGGCGTTCCTTCTCATAGATGTGCGCACCGGTCTTGAAGTCCTGAAAGGGTCTTATCGCATAATCGACGGTGACTTCGACAGTCGTTCTGTCGTATGCTCTGGCAAGGAAGATGCCCGCAGGGACCATGTTGCGGAGGACGAGGAATCGGAACGTGCTGCGCCGCAATATATCATCCGGCAAGGGCATGAAGCGTTCGATGTCCTTACGGTGGAAATCGATGAGCGCCTCGGAATAATCGCCTGCGCGCTCGATGGGAAGCACGGTGAAATACTCCTTCGAGGCGAAGAATTGCTTGAGATAATAGAGATTGATCAATGCGATGCCTGTATTCATGATCATCACCGGGGGAGAATCGATGAGCGCCCCGTAGACGGCGAAGATCACGGCACCGACAGTGTTGATGATGCGGAGGCGTTTGAGGGAACGCATGAGAAGCGATACGAGAATGATGAATGACGCTGTATAGCCGATCCATTCGATAAGTTCAAAAGACATGTACGATCTTCCTTATGATATTTTCTTTATTTTAACACAAAATCCAATTTTCCGTCAGTCTGAAGACAGGCGGAAAAACCTAGTGCATGAATGAATATACATGATATAATGATTAGCGAAAGCGAGTGAAGGACATGCCGACATTTGCAGAACGCCTCAGGAAAATCAATCCTTTAGAAACCGGCGCATTTTTTCTTTCTGCGCTGACGCCGGCCCTCGGACATGCATTCACACTGGGGGCCTTCGATGCCAGCATCATATGGCCGACGATCGGCGTCGCCCTTGCATTCTACACCTTCCGCCGACGCAGGGGAATGGCGATTGCGCTGTTCCTTGGTGTTTTCACAGGCTATCTCTTCAGCTACAGCATCCTGCAGGATGTCGAGCCTGCACTCATCCTCCCCCGCTCTCTATTTTCGACAGCGGGTACGATCATCAGCGTGCTCGCTGGCGTCTGGACATTAGGAAAACTCCGCTTCTTTCCGCTATTAAAGAAAAGAAAGCTCCCATGCCTCATCCCCGTCTTCATACTTATTTCACTCATCAACGCATTGATCGGGAACATCTCACTCGCTCTCCTCGAGGGCATGAGAGGAAGCCAGCTTTTGGAAAGCTTCATCATCTGGGCGGCCGGCGATCTGAGCGGACTGCTGATCATCGGGGTCCCATTGCTTCTGGCACTGGTCTATGACAAAAAACCCACTGCCCTGACTTTAAGGCATGAGATACTCTTTTTACTTGTTTTGACGCTCTTTTCCATTCTATTCTTCAGTGACAACATCCCCTATATAAATTACGGCATCCACAATTTCGCTTATATCCCCTTCACTGTGGTGGCCGCTGTCTTCCTCTCCTACCGCATGCTGTTCATCGGCTTTCTCATTTTCCTCACCCTGATGGCAATCTATCCGCCTTTCTTGTTCGAGGTGGGCTATCGAACATACATGCTTGAGATCAACATGTTTCTGACTTTCAACGTGCTCGCCTTCATCGCCATACGCTTCATCAGGGACGACATCCGGAACAAAGAGCGCAACCTGCAACATAGAAAAAGACGGCTCGAACAACTTTTCGAATCCGCGGAATACTTCTTCTCGCTATCCTCGACACCCGGCAGCGAGGACATCGAAGGCCGGAAGGCCTACGCTAAAAAGATGTTCAGAATGGTCTTCAGTCTCTTCGATACAATCGATTACGGCGCCTGTCTAGTACAGAAGGACGGACAGGTCCAATATATCGACACCGTCGGCCATGACATTGACTACCTCAACAGCATTTCCGACAACATCGAACACTGGCTGTTCGATTTGAAAAAGCCCCTGCACCATACCCACATGGAGACACGTTTGAAAGAAAGCATGGACGAAGAGACCTACGCAGCCTACAGCCAACGTAACCCAGCTTTGAAAGAGAGCATCCTCATGAGTTTCAACCTATCTGAAAACACGACCTGCGAGATGAGCTTCGACATCGGTGAAGGAAGCTCTCGCACCTTCGACTCGCACATGTATGAGTATTTCGTCTCCCTCCATGCGCTGCTCAACAGCTTCTTCGAAATCGAGGACACACTGCAGGAACACGATGTCCTCAAACAACAGATGATCTCCGCGCTTCTCAAAACGCTCGCGCTCTACGAAAGCTACACCAAGGCCCACAGCGAGGACGTCGCGCATCTGGCCTATCAGATAGGCGAAAGGCTCCGGCTGCATCCGGAAACACTCGATCAGCTCTTCTGGTCCGGCATCGTCCATGACCTCGGCAAACTCGGGCTCCCTCCTGAGATCACAAAGAAAAAAGGCGTGTTCAGCGTTGAGGAATACGAACAGATGCAATCCCATCCAAAACTCGGGGCGGATGTCATCAGGATGACGAACACACTAGAGGACGTGGCCGACTATGTCGCACACCACCACGAACGCTATGATGGAAAGGGCTATCCCGAAAGACTCAAAGGCGGCGAGATGTCGGTTGAATCCGGAGTCCTGGCTATCAGTGAAGCCATCGGCGCCATGATGCATGAAAGGCCCTGGGCCAAAAAGAAATCCAGGAAAGAGATCATCAAGACCCTGAAACAGGAACGTGGCGCACAATTCATGCCTGAATGCGTCGATGCGGCAGTCGAGCTTATCGAAGAGGGCCTGATCGACCACCAATACAACCGATAAAAAAACCACCGGCATACGGTGGCCTATCCGAACGTCCAGGCGATGACATACTGCAAATATATGAAGATCAGCACGAAAACAGCATAGATGAACATGGCATTGAAGAGGACGCCGAGGACGAGATTGACGACATTCATGGGATGGATCTCCTGGATGTCGTCTTTTTTCGTAGCATCATAAAGCTTGATGGCGAGAACGAAATAGCGTATGAGGAATGCCAGATTCACAATGGCCACGAGGATTCCGACACCTACAGCCGGCGGTGTCCTCTCGATGGCATACGCCACTAGAAGCAGATGATTCATCGTGGCCAGCAGTACGATCAGTTCACTCTTGAAAAAACGCTTCGGATCCAGCAAATCATCTCACCCCCGCCCTTCGAGGATTGAGACCAGGGGCACGATCAAAAAGCCCAGCCAGGCATAATGGAACCCGTCGAGAAAGACGCCTATGAGCGTGAATACCGCTATGGCGGCAAGCGCGCTCAACACAGTAAAGACCTTCGTCTCCCGTCGCTTCCTTATAGCGCCTAGCGCGGGGATCGTGAGCAGGATCAGCCATGAGACGCGCACAGCCATCACCATGCTCGAAAGGACAAACACCCCGACAACAACCAGGGCGGTGCCCGCTTCAGCCCGGCTTTTGAAAAGCCGCCAAGCAGTGCGCTGATTCACCCTCCACACCGCCAGAAGTACAAAGGGCAGAAAAACGAAAAGCGCACGGAGAGGATCCGCTTGTGACAGCAGCAAATAAAGCAGCGCCGCTGCGATGAGCAAAAGAACCAGCGACATTCGGATGCGGAGATCCCTTTCATAAAAGCTGAACGCGAGCGGAATCAGCACCAATAAGAGCCATGTCGGATGATATGTTGTGAAGTAGCCGGTCCAGACGAACACAAGGGGCGCCACGCAAAGACTCAAGAAAGCGAAGAACACCCGCCGGGAAAGCCTGTGACGCGAGTGCGAAAGCGCAAAAAGCGGCATCAGGATGTAGAGCGACCATAGCGGATGCCAAAGGCCATAGGCGAAGCCGCCGAACAACAATACAGCACTGGCCCAGTACGGAGTGAGCGCCGAAAGGACATGTCTCTCCCCTTCATTGACCATGCCGGCGACGACCTTGCCCATGACGGGCAGGACAAACACCACCCATCCGGGGTGCCACAGCCCCCACATCACACCAAGAATAAGATAGAGCACGGCGGCGAGCAATGCCGTAGCCCCCGCCAGCAGCAAAGAAGAGACCCTCTCAGCGCCGCCATACATTTGCTTCAGACGTTCATGGATCATCTC
This sequence comes from Mollicutes bacterium, assembly GCA_003553945.1. Classification (GTDB taxonomy): domain Bacteria; phylum Bacillota_I; class Bacilli_A; order Izemoplasmatales; family Izemoplasmataceae; genus T1SED10-81. The sequence continues at coordinate 48,046 of PWEL01000001.1, forward strand.
CGGGCTCTGTAGCGCATCCCTACCGGAGGAGGAAAGCAAGGAAGCGACTCTGCGGCGCTCTTCACGCAGTATGGACGCCTTCTCTTCACTACCGACACCGTATTCATCGAGCATCGAGGAGAACCCTCGCAAGTAGTCCTCCAGAAGCGCTTCATCAGTCTTCTTCAATGTATCCAAGCCCGATCGCTCCCGGGCCGGCATGCGCACCTACCGCAGGAGTGAGCGGCATGCTGAAGACAGATTCGATTGAAGGGTCGTTCTCCTTGAGCCTCGCTTCTATCCTATCCCTCACATCGGGATTATGCGCGTGACAGATGAACGGCTCGACCTTCTTCCCCTTCGTCTCCTCGATATACATATCCACAACCCGGTTCACCGCTTTCTTGAATGTCCGGATCTTCTCTATGTTCTCAACCGTGCCTTCCTTGGATATATGCAGAAGAGGCTTGATCTTCAACATGCTGCCGAGGAAACCCTGTGCATTCGATAAACGTCCATTTTTCACTAAATAGGCGAGGGTGTCCACGGCGAAATAGATATGATTCCTAGTCCTTATCCTGTCCAATGCTTCGAGGATCTCCTCTACAGAAGCGCCCCTTTCAGACAGCTCGGCGGCCTTGAGAGCCATTCTCGCCTGCGGGTATGCGACAGAACGCGAATCGAAGACATGCACATTGATGTCCGGAACTTCCTTGGCCGCGACCTGCGCCGCTCCGAATATACCGCTCATCTGTGAAGAGATGGTCACAACGACAAGGTCCGTGTATCCCTTTTTCTGCATCTTTTCGTACGTTTCAACCATCTCCGAAGTCGGGGGCTGGGATGTACGCGGAAAAATATCCGGATCGGATTCAATCGCGTCATAGAACTCATCCGCTGTCAAATCGACGTGGTCGCGATATTCCTTCTCCCCCAGATGAATGATCGAACGAAGAATAGGAATATCATAATCGTGGTCGAAATAATCCAAACAGGCGTTCGTACACGCCACCACACCTATGCTGGACATATAGAAACACCTTCCTTCATCCTTTAAAATTCCTAGCGAGCAGAAACAGCAGGTCACTCAGACGGTTCAGATACTTCCTCGGATATGCGAGGTCATCACGCGTCTTCGCATTGATGAAACGAACCAGCGTCCGCTCCGCCCGCCTGCACACCGCACGTGCATAATCGAAATACGCATTGGGCAGGGACGCTTCGCTGCCGGGAAGATAGAAACGATTGTCGACCTCTTGAGCGACCAGGAGCTTCTCCTCCTGTTCCTCGATGAAGTCGATATCCTCGGCATCAATCGACCTTAGCGCCTCATAACGCTCGGAATTATCCGGGTTGGTCGCTATGAGGGAGTTGATCGCCTGCAATGTATCCTGGATTGTCTTGATCTGTTCATAGCGGGCATAGTGAAACGTCAGCCCCAAAAGCGCGCTGAGTTCATCGACGGTCCCCAGCGTGTCAAACAGAAGGTCATCCTTGGGCAATGTTTCATCAGAATAATTGCGGCTCTTTCCTTCGTCTCCCTTAGTCGTGGAAATATGTCGCACATCCTTAATTCCCATGACATCACTCTCCTTTATGCACATTGTAGCATATGAAACGCGTGTGTGGCACAAAATTATGACATGGCAAAACATCGACAGCAGCTAATATGATATAATGAAAAAACGCTCTGTTTAAGAAAAGTACTGATACTATGAATATACTTTCTGAATATCAATGGGGAACGGAGTTGAATAGATCGAACTAATCAAGAACCTCACCCATTCCCTGATGGAATGATTCATCG
>PWEL01000034.1 GCA_003553945.1 Mollicutes bacterium
ATGTGGAAAAAAAAGCAGCCAGTGAGCAGGAAGAAATAGAACGTCGAATGCAAGTTTACCGGGGCGAACGGCCCCTTCCGGAGTATGCTGGCAGGCAGGTGGTGCTCGTTGATGACGGAGTAGCCACTGGATCAACGGTTATGGCTGCTATCCAGGGCTTGAAGGAACACGATCCTGCCGAGCTAATGGTGGCAGTGCCGGTAGGCCCACCGGATACGATTGACCGCATTGCCTGTGAAGTGGACGGGGTGTTTTTTGTGGATGCTCCTCCGTCTTTTATGGCAGTGGGGCAGTTTTACGTTCGTTTTGCCCAGGTGCAAGACCAGGAAGTGATTGATATTTTGCAAGAAGTTTGGGGGAACGGTTAATGCAAAGTATGGATATTTACAAAATTTTGGAGTTAATGCCACACCGGTATCCTTTTTTGCTGGTGGACCGGGTCCTGGAACTTGTTCCCGGTGAGAAAGCAGTAGGTTTGAAAAATGTAACGGTTAATGAGCCATTTTTCCCGGGACATTTCCCCGAGAACCCGGTAATGCCGGGCGTTCTTCAGGTGGAGGCCCTGGCGCAAGTCGGCGCCCTGGCGGTGTTGAGCATGCCGGAGTATCAAAACAAGCTTATCTATTTTGCCGGCATAGACAAAGTTAGGTTTAAAGACAGGGTGATACCGGGCGATCAGTTGATTATGGAGATGGAAGTTAACAAGCTGCGGGGCAGCGTGGGTAAAGGTGCTGGCAATATTAAAGTTGAGGATAAAGTGGTAGCTTCCGGCGAGCTCATGTTTGCCATCGCTGAGGTTAACGAATAAAAGAAAGATATTATAACTTTAAGCAAAAGGTATTTTAGTAAAAACTATCTTTTGAAGTTGCGTTTTTTTATCGCAGGGTGCGCTATGATGGGTACGCCATGATGTAAACGGTAACCCCCTTGAGAATGGCGTTTTTCCCCTTGTTACCGGTGGGTTGTTTCATCTTTGGGAAAAGGGCGCTCTTTGAAATTGCGATTTTTTTCATAGGGTGCGTTATGATGGGGTAAGCCATGATGTAGGTAACCACCTTGAAAATGGCGTTTTTTTTCCCCTCCCCCTCGAAGGGGGAGGGCGTGGGTGGGGGTGTGTTTAAAACCCCCCTCCTCCTATCCTCCTCCCGCCAGGGGAGGAGGGAGCCTAAGCCTGACTTGGTGAACTTTTATGCCAGCTGATTCGATGAGCGTCTTTCTTTCTTGAAGAGGGGATTAGCTGATTCGATGGGCGTCTTTCTTTCTTGAAGGGGTATTAGCTAATTCGATGGAAGTATTTCCCTCCCCCTCGAAGGGGGAGGGCCAGGGTGGGGGTGTGTTTAAAAACCCCCTCCTCCTATCCTCCTCCCGCCAGGGGAGGAGGGAGCCTAAGCCTGACTTGGTGAACTTTTATGCCAGCTGATTCGATGGACGTCTTTCTCCCTTGAAGGGGAATTAGCTGATTTGATGGGCGTCTTTCTCCCTTGAAGAGGAATTAGCTGATTCTATGGGCGTCTTTCCCCTCCCCCTCGAAGGGGGAGGGGCAGGGTGGGGGTGTGTTTACTCTTTTCCCTGCAATCTACGATGCTTGAGCATTTACTATATAATTATAAAAACAAGTAATTTTATCAGGAGAACATCTTATGCCCGTATCCTGGATAGATGGCTTTTGGGATATTATATTCCCACCTTCATGCTTGTTGTGCCAGTTGCGGTTGAGCGCAGACGAAAAACAACAGTCAACCCCCTTTTGCGAGCGGTGTGCTTCCAGGGTTTCGCCGGTGGGATGGTTTTGTTTGCGCTGCAAGTCGGCAGGTGAAAAAGGGCTACCTTGCTCTTGCTATGTTTCGCGGCACGGCTTGCAGCGGCTGTTCAGTTTAGCTTGGTACGAAGGTGAATGGCGCAAGCTTCTGCACCGTTTCAAATATTATTCCCAGCCACAGCTGGCTACCCCTCTGGGACGACACCTGGCAGCGAAGCTGCAGCAAGACTCACGATGGCCTTCTGCGGACTTTGTTAGCTCCATTCCTCTGCATCCACAACGGTATAAAGAAAGAGGGTACAATCAATCTTATTTGCTGGCCCGCCGGGTAAGCAGTGAAATGAAAATTTCCTATGCTCCCTTGCTCCAGCGCGTGCGTTCCACAGTTTCCCAAACATCTCTTTCCCGCAGGGAGCGTTTTGCCAATATGCACGGTGCCTTTGCCATATCCGCAAAATATGAAAAATTTAATTTTAAAGGCAGCTCTATCCTGTTAATCGATGATATCTATACTACCGGCTCAACCCTCCAGGAAGCAGCCCGGGTTCTGGTGGGGGCCGGTGCCCGGGAAGTAAATGGCGCTGTGATGGGTTTGCAGAGAATGAGGTAATTTTTTGATGAAATTTTAATCCAAAGAAAATTCAGTTTAACTTGGCTTATTTGCAGGTGTTGACTGCCAGTGGAGATAAAGTAAGAAAAGGCGGCAAGGAAAAATTTTGATTTGACACACTAAAAGGATTATGATAGTTTAACTTTAAGTGAGTCAAATGCTCACGGATCTTTTAAATTCATAGGAGGTTAGTTTTAATGCTCGGTAAAGTTAAGTGGTTCAGCAAGGAAAAAGGTTATGGTTTCATTGAAAGGGAAGATGGCTCTGACGTATTTGTTCATTTTTCGGCCATCAATGAGGAAGGTTTCAAAACCCTTGCAGAGGGGGAAGAAGTAGAATTTGATGTAGTGGAAGGAGATCGGGGCCCGCAAGCTGCAAATGTAAATAAGCTGTAGCCCTGTGAGAAGTATAGTTAAAGGATGTCTACAAATAGTCCCGTAGAAATACGGGACTATTTTTTGGTCTAGTATACTTGATATGCAGGATTTTCTTTTGCTTTGAGGAATAGTATAATTTACATAGGAAGTTTTATTTTAATTTAAGTTTAAGTTTAAGCTTAAATTAAGATTAAGCTTCATAAGAAAGTCATATTATTTAAAATTAACACCACAAAGGGGGTAAATTAATTGAACGTACAGGTTAGAGGGAAGAACATAGACGTTACCCCGTCGTTAGAGGATCACGCTCACAAGAAGTTAAGCAAAATTGCTAAGTTTTTTGAGGATGATACTGAAATCCAGGTGGTTTTAGCGGTTACCCGGGAAGAGCACGTGGCGGAGATGACAGTGTTTTTCAACAGCATGATTTTACGAAGTGAAGAAAGTTCAGGTGATATGTATTCTTCTATAGATTCTG
>PWEL01000032.1 GCA_003553945.1 Mollicutes bacterium
GTCGTCGTCGAAGACAGTGACGGGACCACGCTCGAGGAAGGGACGGATTACGACATCAACCACGAGAGTGGTGCGATCCAGTTCCATGGCGATGGGGCTACCGACGAGGGAGATATCGTCGAGATTACCTACTCGGCGATGCTGCCTGCTGAGTTAGCCGAAGCGCTGGCCTCCCCGATCGGGCAGGGACTGGTCCTGATCGGTATCGTGTCCGTGGTCCTCGCGGTCGCGTTCGTTCTTGCATCACTGGCTCACTTCCCAGGGGCTCGAGGAGGGGGTTTCTGATGCTCGAACTCGTTTACCTCACCGTTCTCGCGATCGCCTTCTACGCCGCGAAGCTGGCTGTGATCGATCGAGTCGCGGAGGTCCTCTCGGCGACGATCGGGATGATCCTCTTCGCCATGTTGACGTTCGCCAGCTTCAGTGTCCGACCAGCGTTCGCTCCTGATGAGCCGGTCGCAATGGAGCCGATGGCCTGGCTGGCAGCTGGCTCCTCGCTGTTCTGCCTCGTTATCGTGCTGCTCGCTGCTACGCAACGACTGCCGACCACCACAAACACAGAAAACCATGTCTGATACAACCGAACCCAACACGATCGACTTCAGCGGCGGCGGGGGATCTGATCCCGTCCGCGCAGATAGTATCCACCGAGCACCGAACGATGGCAGTGGACTGGCGCAACTGCTCCTTCAGAGTGAGACTCCTGAGCATCTTGAACGGATGCTCGAGGGCGAGACGAACGCCGACCACGTTCTCGGCAACCTGAGCGACGAGGACCTCTGGGAGCGCCGGTTCAACATCATGAACAACGAGGAACTCCTCTTAGCGATGCACCCTCCCAAGGAGAGTGTCCTCCAAGGAGAGGTCCGCGAGGAGTTTGGTCTCGACGGGCCGAAGTACCCTGCCAGCGTCGAGACGGTGCACGACCTATCCGACTCACGGGACGCTGCGTACGCGAGGAGCACACGGGCACGAGACGGATGGTTCATTGAACAACTCATCAAGAGCATCCAGGAGATCCGACGTAGCGATGAATCCCCGGAGTCAGATAGCGGCGGGCTGATGAGCCGCATCCTCGGAGGTGGGAGCTGATGGCTCTCGGCCTCCTGGTCTCACTCTTCTGGCTGATCATGCCGTGGGTGGGACTGGCTGCGCTGGTCGCGCTCCTGACACTGAAACTGTCGCCGAAGCTGCCGTATCGCTTCGGTAAGCGCTTCGCTGAGTACTTCCTCAACAAGGCGCTCACCGTCATGGGACCAGAAGTCACCCTGGTACGAACGACCGACAACCGCTATACTCTGGCCCGGTCGGAGTACGATCCCGAGAACGGCATTCTGTGGGTTGACTACGGGGAGACTCTCAAAGGATACGATGCCAACGGAAACGGCCTGAAGAGTCTGCCGTTCCTTGGGTCGAACCTCTGGCTCGTCTACGAGGACCTCGGGGCAGTGATCGATATCGTCAGCGCCGAGATCGGCCGGCAGGCCCGTGCGAATTACGAGGAGCACTTCAGCGATGTCAATGGTGCGGAGATCAGTTCATCGTCGGTACCTGCGCTCACTGACGGCAGTGGGAGCGGGGACGACCTCGAGGAGCATGAGATCCGGATCCCGTCCAGTGGCGTCGTGGCAGACCTGCGCAACTGCATCCACTTCGCTCCGTATAACGTCCAGCCCGCTGCGTTCAAGCGTGTCGAGCGCAACGCCAAAGCCGGCCTCAAAGGCTTCGCGAACTGGGGGCCGGTCGCTCAGACTGGCGGGATGCTCGGGGCATTCTTCATGGGAGGCCTGTTGACTTGGTTTGTCATGGACAACGACGGCGGCGGGGACGGCGCTGAAGTCGTTCCGATGATGCTCGAGATTACGATGAGTGGGGTGATTGCATGACCGTCGAAGTCCGTACGAAGGGGAGTCAATGGGTGGTGAAGGCGAACGGTAGGACTGTCTCAACACATCGCCTGAAGAAGCGAGCCGTCGAGTCCGGACGTCGCGAGGCTCGGAAGAAAAACACTACGCTGCGCATCCAGCGCAGAGACGGCACCTTCCAGACAACGAGGTCGTACTAATATGCCAGAGAGACGATCCGACGAACGACGAGAAGAACGCCATCGCGAGTTCACCGAAGAAGCGCGACAGCGGCAAACGGAGCGAGATCTGCGTCGAGAGGTTGCTGACGAACTCGATGTCGACGAGTCTGACGTGATCGTTGCCGAGGAGGACGGAGATCTTCATACCGAGTTGGATCCCGTCGCCGAACTCGAACTGCTGGAGCGTGAGGGTGATGTCGATACATGGCTTCCATCGAGTCAAGCACAGACAGTTGCAGAAGAGCTCGCCCGTGCAACCTCGCCGCAACATCTCGATGCAACCGAAACGTGGCGACAGTTGCGAGATATGGGTCTGGAGACCTGGGACGTCGAAAACCAGCCCGCTCAGGCGATTCTCGATCTGGACCCTGAGGCCGTGGAAGATATGGACGACACTCCGCTCAGAATTCGAGGCGGGGGTGGTCCATCCGCTTGGATCCGAGACGTTCAAGAGGAGATCCGCGAAGCGAGGGATCTTCGTGAAGAGGATCCAGAGGAGTTCATTGAAGAAATAGGTGGTATCGACGAGCTCCGAGACGAACTCGATACTCGCACCGGTATCCAGCAGCGGGTTGAACGAGGGGCGCAGGTCCGCCGGCAAATGAGCGACATCCGCGAAGACGTTGCAGAGGAATTTGGGATCGACGAAAGCGAGGTCGAAGTCGAAGCCCAGCGTGGACGTATCGATGTGACCGGTCTCACTGATGAGGGAGAAGTCCAGTTCCGGGAAACGATTGCTGATGACATCGGCGTGGAACCAGATCATGTCGGTGTCGACGGAATCCAGCCTGATCTCACTGAGGAGGGACAAGAACATCTCCGTGAGCAAGAGATTCAAGAGCACCGGCAGGAAATCGCGGAGGAGTGGGGTGTTGATCCTTCAGATATCGCTTTTGATGAAGGTGAAGACGAGGACGAATGGCTCTTCGAACTAACTGATGAGGCTCAGGAAGAGCAAGCTATCGAAGCGATACTCGAAGATGAGGAGATCCAAGATGATTTCGGCGACCTAACTCGGGAGGATATCGCCGACGTCTCCCTGGAAGATGATCAGGTCCAGTTCGAGTTCGCCGAAGAGTTCCGAGAAGAGCAGGCGATCGAAGAAA
>PWEL01000024.1 GCA_003553945.1 Mollicutes bacterium
TAAACTTATAGATATGATCATACCTAAAAAATACCAAGCTTCTTTGAGTTTTTTCATATCTTTTACTCCTATTTTTTTGTAGATATCGGCTTTAAAGATGATAAGGAATAGAAAGTATATAAACTGATGTTCTGATTTAAGTTGATATGATCACTTTCTTGGGATATCATAGGGGGTTTTATCAAAAAGAAGATCCAAATATTGGACATCTTGTAAATATACTATCCGTAAGATCCTCAGGTCTCAAAACCGTTGTGAGTGATAGGAATTTTCATTCATGACTATCCAAGCCTAAAGGGTATCTCCGATCATTTTTCTGTTCATCCGACCTTTCCATACACATACACGTCGGCATACTTATCACCATCGAAGTACGCCTTCCGTTTCGTTCCTTCCTTAACGAACCCGTTCTTTTCTAGCACCTTTTGTGAAGGAACGTTCTCTGAATAAACCTCCGCTTCGATCCTAACACACTCCTTCTCGAATAAGTGATCCGATATCTTCTGGATCATCTCCACCCCATACCCTTCACCTCTGTGCTCACCTAGTGCGAACCTAAGCCAAGCGATCTTTTCCTTTCCATACACCCAGTCCACCTTCACGTAGCCTATATCTTCTCCGTCCATTTGAGCTATAAGATATAGGCCTTTATCCATAGCCCGCTCTATCTCTTTCATCTCCCTTTCCACGGTTATCTCGTCGGCTGGATCCAGCGCCATCTTTTTGATGTAAGGATCGCTTTTCCACCTGGCGATCAGGCGTGCATCCTCGGGCTCGATATCACGGAATCCTATACCCATAAAACATGGAACAGATCCATAGTATATATAATCCTGCGAAGTTGTCCCAAGGACCATGCAAAAATCAGAGATGTGTAGATCATCATCGATCGATATCTTCCTATTTTTTACGAGCTTTTAAAAGAAAAAGATCCTTATCAGAGAATCCCAAATGGCCTTTATAAGGAAACTTCTCCCACTTGATTTCACACATGGGTTGATCACTCAAGATTTGTTTTAAATCCACTGGATCAAAACCAGGATGAACATCGTGATTTCCAAAAAGCGAAGTGAGGGCTTTGTATAGCTTGAATTCGATCCTAGAAAACTGCATAAAGTCGATGATTACCATACACCCTTCCGGTTTTAGTACACGTACGATTTCTTCTAGGGCTTTATCGATAGATCGGATCTCATGAAGAACCGCTTTACAAAAGACAAAATCAAACTTTTGGTCCGTTGAAGATATATCGGTCACTGAACCTTTTTTTACTGAGATGATAGTAGAATGTCGCCGAGCTAGCCTCTTTTCTATCCTTTGAATATTTTCCAAATCAACATCCAGACCGATAACTGATCCGTGAGGTTTTACCAAGGATGCAAGTAGTTTCAATTCCTCAATATCACCGAATCCAACATCCAATATCGTATCACCTGGAGATATACCCTCCTTTTTTAGATCTGACGTCACATGATCTAATAATGACATGTCAACTATAATGACGATCTTAATATTTATATATTGTTAAACTTCGACGAGTAAAGGCTAATCGTTATCTCTTATCCATGCCCCCTCATAATGAGTGCGTAAACCACTAATGATAGACCTTGACAGATGCAAAAGGACCATCATTTGTTCCTTCTTCCCACAAAAGGAACGAGCATACCTACTTTTTGCTGATAGTCCCTGTATTCCTGTCCAAATTCCTGCACGAGTACTTTTTCCTCTTGTTTTGATGCAGAGTAGTATGCGATTATACCTAAAAGTAGAGGTAGGGTCAGATAACTTTGAAAAATGAGTTGAAAACCGATGAAGTAATAGCAGTAGGAAGCGTATAGCGGGTGTCTAACCACTTTATGTCCTGATCCCGTGGACAGTTTATCAGGCACACCGTCTGAGATATATCCTTCGCCTCTTGCCAACCTACCCAGCAGGTTGATCGTTGTGGCCGCTGTTACAATTACCATCCCGATGATCTGAAATGATGTGCTGTGAGGTAATCCGAGTAAAAATCTATCGATCAACTGGGACCCGAATAAGAGATGATAAAAGGGCCAGAAGATGAATATTATAAAAAAATATGAGGTCGTCAGAACTATGATAGAAAAGATAACGGACCATTTTCTAAGGGGATAATACTATCTTAAACTAGTTTTTTTTCTGACCGCATCTTTATCGCTTAAGATTGTCTTGATACCGAGGGGTATCTGAACGATAATATAGGCGGTGAAGTTCAGCATGAGGAACAACGCTAAATGATCATGGTCTATCATCAGATCGGGTTCAAAGCGATGCATTCATAGGTATAAAAAAATTCTTAGTGATTTTCAGAAGATATCCGTATTACGACGTCGTTGTTTACATCTTTCAAGTGTCGGCGTAACTCATCCCAATAAACATGATCTATGGAAAAGACCACCTCTTGGAACTTTTCCAGGATATCTGGAAAATGTTGTTCGAGTATCGGTTTTGTACTTTTCCAATTTTCATCTTCAACTGAGTCTATCTTCAACGGATATATCCAGATAGAATCAACGTAAGGACGTACCTGGTTTATCAAAACATGGACATCGGTTATGTAAGGCATGACAGGACAGATCAACGCATAGGTTTTGATACCTTCACGCTTCAAATCTTTTAACGCAGATATCCTATCCGAATTAGGTACGGTGTTTGCTTCAAACAATTTTTTTTCAAGATCATCTTGGAATGCGATAGAAACTCCGACGGATGCTCCCGGTATATCCTTCAAAATATCAACATCCCGCATCACCAGGTTCGATTTCGTCAGTATGGAGACTGAAAAATCATGCTCATGCAATACTTCAAGAACCTTTCTCGTTCGTCTAAATTCCTCTTCGACAGGTTGATACGGATCGGTGTTCATCCCTAGATAGATCTTTTGAGGTTTCAACGAAGCGAGCTCCGCGGTTAATTTTTCCTTCAAGTTTTCATATGTTTGAATTTCATCACTCCAATCAAAACTGTTCTGCGTATAACAATAGTGGCATCCGTGTTCACAACCGAGGTACGGATCTATCTGATAGTTAAAGTCGTCTAATCCACAGGGTTGGATGATATTCCGTTTATTCGTTTTTATGAATTTCATGTTCGATCCTACCGGTATAA
>PWEL01000015.1 GCA_003553945.1 Mollicutes bacterium
AAGATAATGCTGCCATCATCTGCAATCAAAACCTCAAAATTCCTTCTTTCTCCTGGTTGAAGCCGCTTTTCTTCCCTCAACCATGCCGGCATATATACCCGGCCTTGCCCGTCCATCGTTATCCGCTGCCCTCTTGCTTGTGCTCCTTGCATCTTCTCACCTCCCTTCAATAAAAAAAGCGGGGCCATGGTGGCTTCCCGCTCAGCATCCTTTTCTTGCTTTTTGTGTCATCCTGTGTTATAGTAATTAACACAATGCAAGATATTTAATCGGATGCCAAGGCAGGGCTGCCAAACCACGATGCCTTGGCTTTCTTCTGTGTTTTTACTCCAAAATTACCATTAAACCTTCAAAAAAATATCTACCCCTTTTATTATTCAAGATGCAGGTTAATTTTTCCTTCAAATTTTAATAAAAATCCTTCTATAATTACAATACATGAAATCGGCATTCTTACAACCAGTTTTAATAAAAAAAATATCCCTTATATAGATAAGTTATTCTATAGCCATTTTGGCAACCACTTAAAATGCGCTTAAATTTACTTCTACCCTAAACCGAACTTGAAGCCATTTTTACGCACTTATTTCTGTAAAGTTTTTGTAAACTTCTATTATCAACAACATTAATTAATAATCAACTTGAATTTAAGGCGTTTTAAGCTCCTGTTTTTTAGTTAAAATGTAAATATACCTTTTGACACTTTGCGTTTCTCTCAAAGGCTCTCAGAAGCTCTCAGAATATCTTCCACCAAGGGCGCCTTTTTCTTGTCTCAATGTTATCTAACCTTTTATTTAACTTGTCCATTTCCTGGTGAAGCTCTTGGCTTTCCCTTTCGAGCTCCTGCTCTCTTCGTTCTATCATCTCGATCCGCTCCTTCTGATCCGCCAGTGTTTCTAATGCCTTGGTGAGCCTTTCTGTGGCCGGCGTCTTTTCTTGCTTAACCGTGATTTCTTTAGGTACCTCTTGATCCAGTAAATCTTTTATTTCCGGTGTCGCATAGCCTTGATTATACAAATCAGCAATCCTGTTAAATACGTCTATTGCTTCGTTCGAATATTTTGTTCTACGGTTTATCGTTCTACTTTCTATATAATCGGCAAACAGCCTTGCATACCTTCTTAGCGTGTTTTCCGGGATGCCTGTCTTAGCTTCTATTTCTGAAATATACCACATTTCCACCACACCACCACCAATTTTAAAAGTGACGCCACCACCACCACCACTATTTTACCACCCCATTACAAACAACTGCAATCAAGGGCTTTATCGGTGGTTATCTCCCTGATTTCTTTCGCTCCAACTTTGCGTAATAGCTGTTAGAATTGTTTCTTGCACAGTCAAGATGAAATGTCCTCCCTTGCTGCCTATACCTGAAATGCTCTCCCTTTTTAACCGGCTCAAAACAAATTGAACAAATCCCAGCATAATCTTTTTCAAACATCATTCCACCTCCATATTTCTTAAAAATTCTTCCAGAGCTTCCCCTGTTATCCGGTATCTGTTGCCAATTTTTGATGCTCTAATATGGCCACTTTTAATATAATCGTAGATCGTTTCGGTGTTCAATTTTAGAAAGTCTCCTGCCTCTTTCGGTGTATAAATTTCCATTTATGGTATCCCCTCCCTAATGGTTATTTACTTCATTCGATTTTAATAGACTTTTTTCTGTTTGTCAAGACTTTACTTGTTTACATAATACTTATTATCGGCAGTTGTCTTATTTATTCCCCATAAACTTGGATATTTATGGCATCAGGATTTTTTGTTTTCTCGTATTCTTCCAGGCTCATAACCTCACCAGTTTTTAGAATCGTAACTTCGCCACTAATGTCATCGACAATCGCCACTTGCACGTTAATTTCCGGGGCTGGCCTGTATTTTTTTTCAAGTTGTTCAAGCCTTTTCTTTATTGTCATTTAAATTTAACCTCCTGTTCAATCTCGGTCAACCGTGCCTCTAAATCTGCTGTTTCCACGCTCTTCAATGCAATTGAAACCAAGTAACCTATACACCTGGCACGAATTAACGGATCGGCCTCTGTGTTTCGTATTTCCGTTATGACTTCGGCCATTAAATCACGTAAACCTTCTGCATGTCTGATTTCCTCCGGGTTCAAGGTTTTACTATGAAAAGGTTTAACCTGAGCAGCTCTCTTTTGACGCTGCCATTCTCTTTGATACGTTCTTTGTTTCTCTGGATCTTTATATCCCACATTATCACCTCTTTCTAATGGCAGCCAGGCAGTAATAACCACCCGGCCGCCTTTATGCAAATGGAGAAGGAAAGCCTTATTCAGATTGAGTTTGTGCCATGGTCTGCCTTAACATTTCCTGGTTTTCGGCTCTTTCTTCGTTCTTTTCACCAACGCCCCTGCCGGCTGTTTTATCCGCTTTTGCTAATGCTTCGTCAAAAACGGCCGTTAAATCCATTGACAAATCCCGACCTTGTATAATGTCATCCATTAAGCTGTCAAGAGCAAGACCTTCAATGGTCTGCAGGTGGCTCTTCATTCTGAAAGCCTTGTCAATCTGCTTTTTCTGTTCCCTCTCTTCCGGTGTCATCTTTTCTTGCTTAACCTTCTCATAGGAGTTTCTATTTTCATCATCAATTTTCAGATCGGCCAAATCACAAAAATCATCTTTGTATTTTGCCATTTCGCCATCATTAGCTACTCTCTCGAATAACTGTGGTATCTGTTCCGAATTTACCTGTTGGAGCATGGCGTTAAACTTCTGCTGGTAGAAGCTCCGCTCTTGATAATCCTTTTTAGGCTCGGTTTTTTTTGCTTCGGCAAGCTCTTTTAACCACTCTGAAAGGGCTTCGCCACTGAGTTCCTTTATTTTGTTCTTAGCTTTAAGCGTTGCTTCGTTTAGCGCCCTTCCTTGCCATTCCCTGTCCCTTCCACTGAACCTTATTTCGTCTCTCTGAGTTTGCAAATTATGAAGCGTTGAATTCATTTGTGCAACCTTCATCCGAATATTTTTCATTTTAATCTGTCTCCCTTTTTATTGATTGTTTGAACCTGAAAGGCTTTAGGATTGCCCGATTTCAAAGGGTCGTCTGCAATATAGAATTTGACCGCAACTCCTGCTTTTAA